>CAACVY010000011.1 GCA_900661335.1 uncultured bacterium
GCCTCCTCCGCCGCCCGCATGCGCATCGCGGAGAGTGGAACGGGGGCGACCGCGATTCCTCCGGAGCTGCTGTTCGAATCCGCGGAGCGCGCGGCCGTGTGGTTCGAGCAAGCGACGAATTTGCTTGTATCCTTGTGGATGCGGGGCCTGACCACGCCCATCCACCGCGAACAGATTCTTCGCCCGCTGAGCCGCGGCGGTCGCATCTTGGTGGAGAACGGAGAGGCACGGCCTCGGATGGTGGGCCTGCAAGAGCTGCTCGAGGTGGATCGGGCCGCCGACCGGTTCGCGGAGCAACTGACTTCGGACCCCCAGCGCCAAGCTGCATGGCGAGAGTTTATTCGGCCGTTTCTCCAGCCCAACCTTGAGTACGCGCCATTGCCGTCGGAGCGGGAGCGCCGGGTTGCGGTCGAGCGAGTGTCACCGGTCACGCGGACGGTTCGGGTGGGAACCACGCTTGTTCAAGCCGGCGAGCGAGTGACCGCGCAGCTCGCGGAGATACTGGCCGCTCACGAGCGCGAGCTACGGTCGCGGCTGCGGCCGGCCGACGTATGGCTGTGGGCGCTCGGTTCTTCAGTGTTGTTGGGCGTCGCTGCCGCATGCACCGTCGCCCTCGTACCCATCGCGGCGCCAGAGGCACTCCGTCGCCGAGTCCACGCAGTGCTGCTGGCCGTGTTGGGAGTGCTGACCACTGGGGCGGCTCGATTGGTGTGGGTGGCCGTGGCACAGGGTTGGGTATCGCGCATGTATGTGGATGCCGTGTTGCCAGTGGGGGTGGGACCGCTTCTGGCCGTCCTTACTGGTGGCGCTCCCTGGGGGGCGGTTGTCGGCGTGTGGTGTACGCTGGCTGTCCCCGTGTTCGCCACGGACCCCTTCCACGCTCTCTTCCGCGCGGTGGCTATGGTAACTGTCGCCGTCGTGTTCGGCCGCCAGGTGCGTCAACGGTCCCATGTGCTAACCACGGGCATCTGGATGGGGTTGGCCGGCGCGGCCTTGGTGGTGGCCCAAGCCTGGCTCACGCGCCATGCTCCGGCTGTGGTGGCGCAGCAGGCCATCGCGACCATCCTGGCTGGGCTCGGGGCCGCGTTGTTGGTTCTTTGGCTGTTGCCGCCCATCGAAGCCATGTTTCGTGTCACCAGTGACCTTCATCTAATCGAGCTGTCCAATCCCTCGCACCCGTTGCTCAACCGCTTGGCCATGGAGGCGCCGGGGACCTACCACCACAGCCTCGTCGTGGCCAACCTGGCGCACGCCGCGGCTCAGCGGATCGGAGCGCATGGGTTGCTGGCGCGGGTCGGGGCGCTCTATCACGACGTAGGCAAACTCGTCAGCCCGAATTTTTTCATCGAAAACATCTCGCCTTCGGTCAATCCCCACGCCCAGCTGCCTGCGCACATGAGCGCAGCGATCCTAAAATCCCACGTGAAAGAAGGACTCGCCATGGCCCGCCAGTATCGCCTGCCGTGGCCGGTGGCGGAGATCATCGAACAGCACCACGGTTCATCGCTGATCGCCTTCTTCTATGAGCGCGCCCGCCAAAGCTACGAAGCCGCGCGCGCCCTGGGCGATGCGACGGCCGTGGAGCCGGACATCTCCAAGTTCCGGTACGAAGGCGCACCGCCCCAATCCCGCGAGGCGGCGATCATCATGTTGGCCGATGCGGTCGAAGCGGCCGTCCGCTCGCTCCCCCATCCGACGGCCGAGCAAATTGCCCAGACGGCGGCCGAGGTCGTGCGGCGCCGGTTCGTGGACGGGGATTTGGACGAGTCGCCGCTGACCGCGGCTGAACTGCGGCAGGTGGTGGAGGCGTTCACATCCACCCTGACCAGCATGTATCATGGCCGCGTGGTGACTCATGACACCGGCGATTCGAATCCTCAATCGAACACGGAGTCCGCTGCGCCTCGCAGCGCTGCAGAGGCTCGCGGAGTGGTTGGCGAGACGTCGGACACTCCGAACTCCACGCCGCCGATGGGCGGAGATCACGGTGCTTTTGGTTCGTGACCGTGAAATTGCCCAGGCCCACGCCCGGTGCTTCGGCGATGCCCAACCCACGGATGTGATCACTCAGGCCTACCGACCCATCCCGCCCGAACGCAGTTGGCGGGCGGACATTCTGATCAACCTCGACCGCGCCCGGCGACCTCCCAGAGGTGGCTCGCCGGATCGTGAACTTGCGCTGTACCTCGCCCATGGGTTCGACCACCTGATGGGCGGGCGCGACGGAACCGCCACCGCGCGAGCCCGTATGCTCCGTCGCGAACGGCGGTGGCTGGCAGCTGCTCGACGGGAAGGCGTGCCGCTGGAATTCGGGCTGGGTGAGACACCATCGTGAGCCGGCTGTGCCACGATCTGGCGATTGCGCTCCGCTTCATCCCTTGGAGCAACACTTCGCGAATCGTCCTCTGGTTCGGGCGGGACTTCGGCCGTATCACCGTCCTGGCCCGCGGGGCGCTTCGCCCGAAAAGTTTCCTCCTCGGTCAGGCCGACCTTTTCGCCACCAGTGACCTGGTCTTTTACCACCATGGCCCCGAAGGGCTACACTGGATCCGTGAATGCGCCCTGATCCAGCCCCGGCCGGGATTGCGACGCGAGTGGCGCGCGGCCGCGGCTGCATCGTATCTGGCGGACTTCATTGCCCGCGTCATCCCGTCGGACGTTCCCCAACCCTCTCTGTTCGACGTGTTCACGCAAGCGTTGGACGCATTGGACCGGGCGACGGACCCTTGGCGCGTGGTGACATGGTTCGAGTTGCGGTTCCTGTGGATGGAAGGCCTTGCACCACGCCTGTGCCATTGCGCCGTCTGCGCGCGCGAACTGGGCGAAGAAGAAACGTACTGGCAGCCCTCCCGTGGTGGCGCTGTCTGTGCGTCTTGTGCGAGGGAGTCTGGGGCGGCGTCCTCGCAGCCGGTACTACCCGCGCACGTGCTCTCTGCACTCCGTGCGTGGCAACGAGCGCTCTCACCCACGGACCCTTGGACCGTCCCATGGACCGCCGAAGATCGAGCCGCGGCTTGGCGGTGGCTGGGCGACTTCCTCCGCTATCATCTGCACGTACGTTTGCTTAGCCGTGACATTGCTTCCGAGTGGTGGTCGTTCCCAGGCCCGCGCGCCACCGGACCGCTCCGCTGAGTCGGTTTCGTGTTCGTGCAAACCTCTCCCATGAACCGCCCGGCGGCTGAGGTGTTCCACCGAGGATGTGGGGCACTTCGGTCCGCGTCGACCTGTATAGAGCGGAACTGGCGCAGACCCTCCAAACTTCCATGATGCCGCGCCCGCTTGGTGTCTCCTTCCACGAGCGCTAGGTGCGTTCACAGCGTTCACTGAGCTCGCCGGGCGCTTTCGTTGTGCGCGGGTTAGGAGGAAGCGTGAATGCGCGATTGGCATTCCTTTCGATCGGTCGGCCGTGCGATGGGTCTAGCTGACCTTGAAGCCAAGCGATCGGGCCGGCCTTGCGGCATGGCACGCTCCATCACCGTCTTTTGTCGGTCGGGACGCCAACAAGTGACCTTGCGAGCCACAGACACGTCGTTCCGCGAGAATAAGGCGACAAACTATGCTTGATGCCATGGTGCTCCTAACTGCCTTCTCCGCCATTCGCGCGCGCTGCGGCCGAACAATCCCGGTTTCATCGGCCGGCGCACCCAGGAGCACGCAAACTTGTGACTCGGTTAGGGGAAACCTCAAGCCAATGCGCCGGACGTACTGCGTCGTGGCTAACTGAGCGATCTGCAAGCGCAAGTGTCGTCGCTCTGCCTGAACCGGGGGTGTTGACTTTTCAGTTCAAGTTGTTCATTTTATTTTGAACGAAGCCAAACGCACAGGACCATGACGAACATGGCTCGCGCGGTGACCCAACCAGTGACGAATGGGACACAGACGGCCGAGAAAGCCGGAGGGGTCGAGACCATCATTCGCAGCGCGCACGACCGGGTGGTGCGCGAAATTGTGGATCTCTTCGTTCGTCTGGCGGAAGTCGCGGGCCTTCCGCGCTCTATCGGAGAGCTTTACGGCTATCTGTACGTCGCCGATGCGCCGCTGCCGATGGATGTGCTCACATCCGAGTTGGGATTGAGCAAGGGCGCGGTGAGCCAGGGTCTTCGACTGCTGCGGTCGTTTGGGGCGGTGCGAACGGTGTATGTGCCCGGCGACCGCCGCGATCACTTCGTGGCGGAGCGTGAACTGAAAAAGTTGGCGGCGGGCTATCTCAACGAAAAAGTTCTGCCCCATATCCGCCGCGGGGACGAGCGGTTGAAAGAGATTCGCGCGTTGATCGCACAGACCAACGGCGGAGATCGGAAGATTCTGCAGGAGCGGCTCCAGCGGCTGATCCGCTGGCACCAGCGGGCAGCCAAACTGATCCCGCTGCTCTTGCGGTTATTGCAACAGTGAAGCCAAGGAAGCCGCGAGGGTGGCGGCATGGGTCGTCGAGCGCCAGATGTGCGCGGACGGCCAAGGGCGGTAGCCTGCCTTCGTGCATCGTCGTGCCTAGGCTTGGCCGACTTTCGCGACGGGCAAGGAAAGTTCCAACGCCGACCTCACGTGCGGTGGAAAGATCCGAAAGCCTGTTATGAACGTACCTTTGCTTGATTTGAAAGCTCAGTACGAACGGATTCGAGAAGAAATTGAGCCGGCGATTCGCGAGGTGATCGAATCACAGCAGTTCATCAACGGGCCGGCCGTGGGCGCGCTGGAGGTCGCCGTGGCCGCGTACTGCGGGGTGGAGCATGCCGTCGGGGTCTCCTCGGGCACGGATGCGCTGCTGGTGTCCCTCATGGCCGAGGGGATCGGGCCGGGCGACGAGGTGATCACCAGCCCCTATACATTTTTCGCCACCGTGGGCTCGATCGTTCGTGTGGGGGCACGGCCGGTGTTCGTGGACATCGACCCAGTCACCTTCAACCTGCGCGCGGACTTGATCGAACAGGCGGTGACGCCACGAACCCGGGCCATCATCCCTGTGCATTTGTTCGGGCAGCTGGCGGACATGGAATGCATAGGCCAGGTTGCCAAAGCGTACCGCTTGGTGGTCATCGAGGATGCCTGTCAAGCCATCGGCGCCGAGCACCGAGGCCGTCGGGCCGGCGCGTGGGGCCACTACGGATGTTTTTCCTTCTTTCCGTCCAAAAACTTGGGCGGATTCGGCGACGGCGGCATGGTGACCTGCCGGGAGGCCGCCCGGGCCGAGAAGGTTCGCTTGCTGCGGATGCACGGGATGCATCCGAAATACGTGCACCGGCTGGTCGGCGGCAATTTCCGGCTCGATACGTTGCAAGCCGCAGTGCTCTTGGCCAAGCTGCGGCACCTCGACGAGTGGACCGCGGCTCGTCAGCGGAACGCGGCGCGGTATGCGCGGCTGTTTCGTGAGAGCGGGCTGCTGGAGCGCGAGTGGGTTCAACTGCCCGTCGTGAAGACCGACCGGCATGTGTTCAACCAGTATGTGATCCGAGCTCGCCGGCGCGACGAACTCGTGGCGCACCTGCGGCAACACGGGATTGGGTGCGAGATCTACTACCCGATTCCCTTGCATTTGCAAGAGTGCTTCCGAAATCTGGGCTATCGCGAAGGTGATTTTCCCGAAGCGGAACGCGCGGCCCGCGAGACGCTGGCTCTGCCCGTGTATCCGGAACTCACCGACGAACAAGCGGTCCGAGTCGTCTCCGTCATCGCAGACTTCTTTTCGTTGAATTGAGTTGCCGCGGGACGGTCGACTCTTCGACGTCGAGAGCTTCGTACGCACTCATTGCAGTCCGCTCGTTCGAGCTGTCTAGAGAAAGCCGTTTGAATGACGAGTTGGTTGAATCGAGGTTTTCAAATGTCCGGAGCGCACCACGTGTTGGACTTCGAGCGGTTGGCTGAGACCATTCGCCACGCTTCTCCCGACGTGGTATTCGCGGTAGTTCTTGGCTCCGCAGCAGGAGGCATTTTGCGGCCTGGCTCGGATCTGGATCTTGGTCTTTTCATTGCTGACATCTCTCGGGCGTGGGCGGTGCGTTCAGCAGTGGGTCAGGCGCTAGAAGGCTTACTGCCCGGTGTGCCGATCGACCTCGGCATTTTGAACAATGCCGATCCTGTGTACCGCTTTGAAGCTGCCTCCGGGCGGCTGCTCTTCACTCGTGACCTCGAAGCGTGGCTCGAATTTTTTTCGCGGGCCGCTCGGGAGTATGAATACCAGATGGCCGACTACGAGCGACAGCGCCGGTACCGAATGGAGGCACGACGTGAGAATTAACGGGGTGATTCAACGGAAATTTGCGTTGATGGACGAGTATCTTGTTCAACTCAGCCAACGGCTGCGGGGCGTTTCACGGGAACGGTTCGTCGAGGATTGGGGGCTGCGCGCCATGACGGAGCGAGCCCTGCAGGTGTGTCTGGAAATCGTCATTGACGTGGCAGAACGTTGGTTGGCGTTAAAAGCGCAGGGCCGGCGGCAAGCGGCGCTGAGTGCATCAACAAACTTGCTATACTGGGCGTGATCAAGACGCCAGAACCCTATACGGAGATGATTCGATTTCGGAACCTGCTGGTTCATCAGTACGAGACGGTGGACCCGCTCATTTTGTACAACATTGCCATGACACGGCTGGCTGATTTCCGTCGGTTCCGTGATGAAATCGACGCTGCGCTTCAATCCCATGATGGAAACGAGCCCAGGACACCCAGTGAGTAGCCGGGGGGGAAGTGCGAGTAACTCGCTGCGCGTCTGAAGGCCTGGCGGTGTCCGCGACCATTCCGACGCGCATCATCGCAAGCTTTTGCGACCACTGTACGGGCACACAGCTCGTGGTGAGGCATCTGCGTTGGAAAATGAGCGCTCTACTCCAACATTGGTTAGGCGAGGCGAGTGCAGACTGCATGCGCGAAGTGAGCTGTACAGCGACACAGAATTTCTATAAGAACCTTGTCTGTGGATTGCGGCAGTCACCCATGTCCTAAAGCCGTGGAGGCGACCGCGTCTCATACAAACTTGTTCCACATTTAGCATTGGAGCGAAGGAGAACACATGACAAACGTACTAGGCATTCACATCGGTCACGACAGCAGCGTTGCGCTTGTTCGTGACGGACGCATAGTAGCCGATGCAGCGGAAGAGCGGTTTACACGAATCAAGCACTATTGTGGACTGCCGATTCATGCGCTGGACTATTGCTTGAGGTCCTGCGATTTGAGCATGGCAGACATTGACGTAGTGGCCATCCCAACAGCGGCCAGTTTACCGGATCTCAATTTTTTGCTGGATCTTAAGGGAAGTCGCCGAGAACCCGTCAGCACGCGGCGGTTCGTTCTAGACACGGTTCGAACTATCTTGGGCAGACAACAGCGCCGGCCGCCCCTTTACCTTAAACGGTTCCCGCTTGCGGAGCGAACGGAAATCGTCCATGTCGAACACCACCTCGCTCACGCTGCTTCTGCCTATTACACGTCAGGACGGCGGGAAAAACAGCTGATTGTCACCATGGATGGTGCTGGGGATGGGTACTCGGTTTGTATCTGGCGAGGAGAAAACGGCAAAATCATGCCTCTGGAAAAATTTCCCACTAGTGGGTCTCTGGGTTGGTTCTACAGCAATGTGACTGAGGCTCTAGGCTGGTGGCATGGAGATGGGGAAGGCAAAACCATGGGGTTAGCCCCCTATGGCGACGCGTCAAAGGCCAAGGGGGTGTTGGAAGGATTCTATCCCAAATTTGGTGACGGTCGCCTTGTAAAACCGCACCGGTTTCTTGGTGCGTCGTATTGGAACGAGGCTGGGGCGATTCAGTGGCATTTCGATGATGCGGACGAAATCCGGCAGCTCGTAGAGCGATATGGACGGGAATCGATTGCGGCTGAAGCACAGCGTATTCTCGAGGAACAAACCAAAGAAATAATTTTCCCTTGGATGGAAAAGGAAAAAACCGCCAATCTGAGTTGTGCGGGCGGCGTTTTTCTCAATGTGAAATTGAATCAGCGTCTGTGGGAATCTGGAAAAATCGCCCATCATCACATCTATCCCAATGCCGGCGATTCCGGCTTGGCTGCGGGTGCGGCTTTGTATGCTTACTATCAAGCGCACCCTGATGCGCCTATCAATAAAATCGAAGACCTCTACTGGGGCCCAAGCTACTCAGACGACGAAATTGAACGGATACTCCGCCTTCGCAATCTGTCTTACCGACGTGTGGAGAATATCGAGGAATTCACTGCCCGCCAGCTCGCAAATGGCAGAATCGTTGGGTGGTTTCAAGGTCGGATGGAAAGTGGGCCGCGCGCACTAGGCAACCGGTCGATCCTAATGAGCGCCAACAGGCCAGAAAACAAGGACATTCTAAATGCCCGTGTAAAATTCCGCGAAGCTTTCCGTCCGTTTTGTCCGTCACTCCTATGGGAATACCGTGGTGACTACCTCGAACGCCCCCGTGATGAATTCTTCATGATCACCTCGTTTGATTGTCGCCCCGCAAAACGCTCGCAGGTGCCGGCAGTTGTCCATGTGGATGGGACAGTTCGTCCGCAAACGGTCAAACAGGACTTCAACCCTCGTTTCTGGAAGCTACTCTGCGAATTTGGTCGCCTCACTGGAGAACCTCTGTTGCTGAATACATCATTTAATCTGATGGGCGAACCGATTGTATGCCATCCTCGTGAAGCGATCCGCTGCTTTTGCGATTGTGGTTTGGATCTTCTAGTACTAAGCAACTTTGTACTGCAAAAAGATGGTGGTTAACTCTTTGCTGCGGCCCGCTTCCGGGCATCGACCCGCTCCGTCAAGAATTCCGGCAGAAGATCGCCGGAACCACAGAGGACACGGAAGCCACACAAGCGAAGACTACAGCACGGTCGCTGCGTCCCCGGAGGCATAATGAACGTTATCTGTGTCGGCGGTGTCGGTCCCTACGGAGGGTCGGAGGGATACGTTAAGCGGGTGATACCAAACCTAAACACGACTCTAGAAGCGGCTTCGCTGCGCTTGCCAACGAAAAGGCTCCTCTATTGGTGTTGGGTGACTTGGCGGTGGATCACTTCGGCTTCAATGGGTTTAGAATGGACGTAGACTTTTTGATCCCTCCGAACGGGCGATCCAGGTTCGTCAAGTGATGGCACAGTCTCGTTTTGCCAACATCGTCGTGAAGGGATACGTGATGCAGTGCTCCAAGCGCTCTTACCCACTGAGGATTTTCCGTACACGGATTCGTGTTTATGTACCGGTTCCTTACCCGCGCGGAGGAAGCAGAGATCTGGGGTAATAAATTAAGGACATTTTCACGCCGGCGCTGTGACATGCGCCGACGGCACGACCCTCTAAGGATTTGGGAGACATCGCCTAGCTCGGCGTACTGAATGCGTTCAATGTCGAATATGGAGATGATCAAGTCCGAAACCGAAGGTTGAAAGCAGAGGCGTGAACTAACCAGGGTATCGCTCAAATCCGCCGCCAAGACTGACGATGGACGGGTTGGTTGGATTGAGCATCCACCAGTCCGGATAGATCCGGAAATCGCTCGGAAGCATAAGACACTCGAGGAGAAATCCCCCACCATTTTTCTCTGAAGAGCGAAGCGGCCCAGCTAGATGCGCCGCCCGAGAGTTCAGCGTAAGGAACCAACGGTTGCAGTCGCCATGCGATGCGCGACATCAAGTGAATGAACGCTAGCGCATGGCGGAGAAGCCAACCCTCCCAAGCGACTTGTTTTGTCCAAACTGATCCGATGTCATCCCATCCCAAAGTTTCCGTGATATTCGGGACCCGGCCGGAGGCAATCAAGCTTGCGCCAGTCATCCGTGAGCTGCGCAAACATCCCGAGCTCGATTGCCGCGTGTGCGTTACGGCGCAACATCGCCAGATGCTCGATCAAGTGTTGCAGGTCTTCCGCATCGCGCCTGATCACGACCTGGCCTTGATGCAAGACAACCAGACGCTGGCGGATTTCACCGCGCGTGCGCTTACGGCGCTCGATCGTTACTTGAGAGAGGAGTGCCCCGACTTGATTCTGATCCAGGGTGACACCACGACCGTGTTATGCTCAGCGTTAGCTGCATTCTACCACAAAATTCCGATCGCTCATGTCGAAGCAGGTCTTCGCACGGGCGACCTTTACGCACCGTGGCCGGAAGAGGCCAACCGCGTTCTGACGAGTCGTCTGGCCACCTTGCATTTCGCGCCGACGGAGTCAAATCGGCGAACCCTGCTTCGTGAGGGAGTACCCGAAGATCGAGTG
Source organism: uncultured bacterium (assembly GCA_900661335.1). Classification (GTDB taxonomy): domain Bacteria; phylum Verrucomicrobiota; class Kiritimatiellia; order PWTM01; family PWTM01; genus CAACVY01. Next base: position 10,197 of record CAACVY010000011.1, read on the forward strand.
TTCGTGACCGGGAATCCCGTCGTGGACGCGTTGCTCACCGTCCGGGATCTTGTGCGGCAAAGTCCACCCCGAGTGCATGCCTTGCCCTCATTTTTGCAGCCGGGTACGCCGCCGGGTTGTCCGCCGATGGTGCTCATCACAGGGCACCGGCGCGAAAGTTTCGGCGCCGGCTTCGAGCAGATCTGCCAAGCGATCAGGGAGCTCGCGCGGCGGTACCCCGACTCTGCGTTTGTCTATCCGGTTCACCTAAATCCGAACGTCCGAAAGCCGGTGTACGAGATTCTTTCTGGCCTGGCGAATGTGTACTTGATCGAGCCATTACCGTATTTGGAGTTCGTCGGCCTGATGGATCGCGCGACCTTGATTTTGACCGATTCCGGCGGCGTTCAAGAGGAAGCCCCCAGCTTGGGCAAGCCTGTCCTTGTGATGCGGGAAAAAACGGAGCGTCCGGAAGGTGTGCACCAGGGAGTAGTACGGCTCGTTGGCACGGATCGGGACGCGATTGTATCGAGTGTTTCCGAGGTACTGGATGCACCTAGCGCTTGGCCAGCGTGCTCCGAAAACCCGTACGGGGATGGGCATGCCGCCGAGCGAATCGTCATGTACACTGCGCGGTTCTTGAACATTTCGCACGTCGGCTTGGAAGAATTGCCGCGAAGGGCTTCCCTTGGCACTTCGAGCGGTTCGGCACTCGAATCCCAGCCTGTTGGCGACAAAGGCGGCCAGGCGTGCACCGGTTGCGTTTGAGGTTGCGGGGTGGCCCAACACCGACAGAACAGGCTGGCGATTCCGATCAGAACGCTCAGGAGATCCGTGCCGTGAAGACTCCAAACATGCTGATGAGGTGGTGCGGCATCGTCGCGGGAGCGGCGATGGCGTGGGCGTCGGACGCTCCGCCCGAGTTGGCGGAGCTCAGAGCCGAATTCCAACGCAGGTCGCAGCGGGCGACGTCGTCCCTAGAGGCCTGGTACCAGGGGCAGATCAAAGGTTTGTTGGCGAGATACCAACAGCAGGGCCGGTTCGAGGCCGTCGAAGCTCTCCAGAAGGAGTTGGCAGAAGCCGGTTCCGCCGTCAAGGAGGGCTGCCCGATTTCGGAACTGGCTGGATTGTACAGTGCGTATACGGTAAGCGTGCACCGAGCGATGGAGCCCGTGTATCGTTGGTACCAGCAGCAGTTGGAATTACTGGAGAGTAACTTTGTTCGGCAAGGTGATTTACCGGCGGCTGCTGCCGTGAAAAAAGAGAAACTGCAGTTGTTACTTTCGTCGAAGCCGTCGTTTGAAAACGCAGTGGCCACCCCGGGCGTCCAGGAGACGCCAGGTGTGCGACGCGCCAAAATTCGGTACAGTTATCGAAGCTTAGAGTTTTGTCGAGGAATTTATGACTACTCGGATACGAACTGCGTCAAACTCTTAGACGGTCACATCGCTGAACAGCACTCGCCCCATATGGTGGCGTGGCAAAACATCAAGCCGCCGCCGATCCGGTTTGAATTCGATCCGCCAATGCGACCGCGTGTCGTGCGGATCCACGTGCTCGGAGGCAATCCGAGTCTCGGATACACCGTGCCCAAGACAATCGAGGTGCGTCGTTCGGTCGGTCGAGGAATTGGAGACCTGATCGCTCGAGTTACCAATTTGCCAGACCGCACCGACTGGGTGGAAATTCCTTTGTCGCTCACCGAACTCGTTTCATCGCTTTGGATCATCCTCGATCGCTCGGGCACGTCACTGGTAGGGATTGATGAGATAGAATTTCGGTGATTCACGTAGTATGACATGCGGGGCGAGCACTATTTGCTAGCGACAGGATCGCCGTTTGCGTCATCGGAGCCCATCACAGGTTTCATTGTTGGCCCGCCTTACTCGGGGTGCGTTGTGGGTCCTCGTTGGGACCCTCGTTACGCGTGCGGTCTCACTGCTCTCCTCGATACTGGTGGTTCGCCAGGTGGGACCAGTTGCCTGGGGGCAGCTGGGCATGATCCAGAGCACAGTGGGATTGTTCGGGACGTTGGCGGGGTTCGGAATCGGAACGACTGCCACTAAGTACATAGCTGAGCACCTTGGCCGGGATATCAGTCGGGTGGGGCAAATTGTTTCGCTATGCCGGGCTATTACGTGGGTGAGCAGCTTGATCTTGGGTGGCCTTTTGTTCCTGCTTGCGCCTGTGTTAGCAAGCCGGACCTTGCACGCACCCGAGCTCGTTAACCCATTGCGTGTCAGCGTATGCTTGCTGGTGCTAACTGCGGTCAATGGGGCTCAGACGGGAGCGTTAGCCGGTTTCGAGGCGTTCGATATCATTACGTTAATCAGCATCGTTACCGGGATAATCTCCGCGGTCTTGACGGTGGTTGGAGCAGCTTGGGCAGGAATTGAAGGCTGGTTGTGGGGAGCTATTGTCGGCCTTGCCTTGAATTCCGCGGCCAATTGGCGTGCTCTGAACCACCAAATGAAACGATGGAACGTTCGACCTGTGCGCCCGCCTTGGAAAAGCGCAATACATGTTCTTCGAAATTTCAGCTTGCCCGCATTGTTAAGTTCGATCTTGCACACTCCGATCACTTGGGCGTGTTACTCTTTACTGGCGCGCCAACCGAATGGTTATCACGAATTGGGGATTTTCAACGCGGCGAACCAGTGGTTTACAGCCGTCTTGGTACTTCCGAACGCGATTGGGCAAGCCCTATTGCCGACGCTTTCGGATCGTTTGGGCGGGCGGGATATGGGCTCTTCGCGCTTTCTGATGAAATTTGCGATAGTCCTTAACGGTGTCGTTTCGATCCCAGTGGTTATTATTGGCAGCGTGCTTAGCCCTTGGATTATGGGATTGTATGGTGAGGCGTTCGCACCTCATTGGCGTAGTTTAATCATAGTTGTATTCACCGCGGGCCTGCTTTCAATACAAAGTCCTGTAGGTCAACTTCTCGCTGCTTCGAATCGTCTTTGGCTAGGAGTGGCCATGAATGCGGGTTGGGGAGCCGTGTTTCTGGGACTGACCGCGATCGGGGTCCACTGGGGTGCGTTGGGCCTCGCCGGAGCGCGGCTGGGCGCATACCTTGTTCATGGGATTTGGACTTTTGCGTTTGCTTTTCACGCCTTGAGAAATCCTCCATCCGCCGACATTAGTACAACCGGTGGAGAGGAAGCAGCCGTCCTACCCACTCTGGTTGACAAGCATTGAGACTGGGCCATGCGAATTTTCCGAGGTGTCGACGAAAACGAACGAAATCTCGCTTGGGCCCTGCTCTCCGTGGTACAGCCGCCGCCGGATTTCGGGACTCTTCTGTGCACGACATGTGAACGCGTTTGAAGGATTGAACTTTCAGGTCTCGCTTGCTTGCGCGACCTTGAGCTGCCTGTATTGCGTGCGTTGTTTTAGGAACTCGAACAATGCCATGCCGCATTCCTCAGTAAGGAACACGCGTTCCGCAGTCCCGGGGTATCCGTGACCGCGAGAGCTCTGCAGACCTGAAGTCGGGTATGGGAATATCCCTATGTCGCATACCACGTACGCCGATGCCTTCAGAGGCGATCTGGCAATGGTTCTGCGCGCGTTGTGGACCTCGGCTCGGGTGTCACTTTCCTGCCCTTCGCACTGGCCCGATAAGGATGTCATGTCCTTTGCTTGGATACAGACCCCGTCGTCGTACGGGACTTGACACGGGCTGCAAACGTGGTCGCAGCGGAGCCGGGGCAAGTTGTGGCACAAAAAATGGAGCCCGACACAATTCCTATCCCGAACGAATCCGTGGACCTTCTGTTGTGCGTCAGTGTGTTAGAGCACGTACAAAAACCGAACGCCCTGCTTGAGGAAATGGAACGAGTGATTTGTCGAGAGGGTCGGCTGATCTTGACCATGGACCTTGACCTGCGAGGAGACCAAGCACTGAGCGTTGCGGCGTGGAATGAGATTTATGACCATCTGCTGAGCCGCTTCGAGCTCGCAGCGCCTCCAAAACTAACACATCCTGCGGACATTCTTCGTAGTGACCGAGGGCCTTACCGAGAATTTCCCCCACTGACTTCTCCGAAGCGGGTCTTTTGGAATCTAGTTTACGCAATACGAAGTCGGAACCCTAAAGTCCTCTTACGTCTTGCACGGATACCATTCCTGTTGGCTGTGGTCGGATTGGTGCTGAAAAAGCGATCTCCGGCCGGTGGACAGTTACCCTCGATATGAGAGTCATCCGTGCGGGCACGGACAAGGTAACCGGCGCAAACGCGTCAAAAGTGCAGCGCATGATCCCGCGGACGATCCATTACATTTGGCTGGGGAAACGGAGAAAGTCCTGGGCGATCCGAGAGTGCATGAGAAGTTGGCGGCGGCATTTAGCGGACTTTCGTTTCGTCGAATGGAACGAGAGCAACTTAAATCTTGCGGAATGTACGTACATCGCCGAGGCGTCCGAAGCGGGCTATTGGGCCTTTGTGAGCGACTACTTCCGATTGAAAGTGGTCTATGAACTGGGGGGTGTGTACTTGGACACAGACTGTCTTGTGCTGCGAAGTTTGGAGCCATTTCTGCGCCATCGTTTCTTTTCGGGCTTCGAGTCAGATCACGCGCCCTTCACGGCAGTGTTTGGCGCAGAGGCAGGGCATCCCCTTCTACAACAACTCTTGAGGCACTACGATGGAAAGCACTTTCGGGACGAGAACGGCGGATACGATACCACGACGAACACGGTCACCGTTTCAAGGGTTCTGTGTCGTGAATTCGGTTGTCGTCCTGATGGCACATATCAGGAACTACGGGAAGGTATTGCCATTTATCCAGCCGAGGTTCTCTGCCGGTATTCCCCGCGCTCCGTAGTGGTTCACTTGATGGACTGGTCGTGGGGACAGGAACGTATGCGGAGGCTTCACCGGCTGCTGGGGGGGGGGCGCGAACGCGGCCTTGTTGCGTATGCGACACCCTTGGCTGTATCGAACACTTGAAGTCATCAGTTCGCCGTTTGCCAGGCGGGTTACAGAAAGTTGACCGAGCGCCCTTGTCCACGTGCTTCCAATGGTGTCAGCTGAAATGCAAGTCGAAATGAATGTTGGCCTTTCGGTAGAGTTACCGACTGGGGCAACGGAATCCAAAAGAAAAGAGGAACGGTTGGACGAATGCCAATTTCGAATTGGTGGCGATCTGGAAATACGGTAGCATCTTCAAAACTGAGCGTTCGACCCGCGACTTGTAAACGGCCGGTGGCAACGACGGTATTTGTAATGGAAAAGGAAACATGAACCAGCGTTGGTTGACCACTTTGATCGTGTTCCTGCTAGGGGCGTTCGTGGTCGTCTACGTCGTGACCAATCCGGGTTCGTTGCTCGGCATCTTTCTGATCGGAATCGTCGCCGGGTTGGTGTTGATTAACCGACCTCAGTTCCTCTTGACCGCGGCGTTGGCCAGCGGCGACATGGGGTTGATGATTCCGTTGTTCGGAGGTGTTGAACTTCAGTTGGTGCTCTTTGCCGCGTTGATCGTGTACGGCGTCATGGCGGGTTCGATTAGGAAACAACCATATGCGCTACCTACAAGCCTCCGGTTCTTGATGGGCTTCGGACTGGTGTTGCTTGTGATCATTCTCGTTCGCGGAATTGGCTTTCGTATTTTCGGGTCCGAGGCGTTCGGCGGCAAGGACTATCTGCGTGTGCTCTTTGCAATTGGCGCCGCCTGGGCAGCCTTGAAAGTCCCCATCACATCCCGCCAAGCAGTCAAGCTAGTCGTGGTCTATGCTCTAGCTCCCGTGATCCCTTTCCTAGGCCAAGTTCTAGTGGTGGCGTTTCCACATCTCACCGTCTTCATTGGGAGTGTGGTCGAACTTCGCCTAGAGTATCTTTGGGGTGATTTCAATAGCGGGACGACTATTCGACGGTTCCAGGCGGCGTCGCACCTTGCCAACGGCCTCTGGCTCTTGGCGTGGGCTGCCCTTGGATTCAAGTGCTCAAGTGGTCGACCGTGGCTGTATGGAATATTGCCGGCCCTTTTAGCATTATCAGCTCTCAGCGGATTTCGCGGAAGTTTCGTGGTTCTTGCTGTCGCCGCGGCGTGGATGCTCTTTTCTACGGCGAGGCACAAGATCGCGTGGGCATCATTAGGAATTGCCACCGCGGTGGGCGGGTATCTGCTCCTCATGGTCGTTGGGCCATCTCTCCCCCTCAATTTTCAACGAACTCTTTCGTTTTTGCCAGGAATCGATTGGGACCCTGGTGCTCTATCTTCCGCGCTTCATAGCCTGAGATGGAGATGGGAGCTGTGGCGGTACGCTGCGAAGTTCATAGAAGAGTATTTATGGATCGGCCGGGGTCTTTTGCTCGAGGATGTGTTTACAGTTCATGCGTGGCGCCCTCTCTGGTATTACAGGACGGTCGAATATTACTACGCCGCGCACGGATACCACAATGGGCCGCTCGCTCTGTTGTTGGACACGGGCGTGGCCGGTCTGCTGACATGCCTGGCGTTCCAAATCAATTTGGTGAGAGAAGCGTGGCACTCGTTCTCGTGGTCGGTGAAAGAAAACGAAGATACGTTCATCCGCGGCGCGTTGTATTTTCTGGCAATCTGGTTGACGGTCAATTTCTTCGTTTTCTATCTGGTTTTTGGCGACATCCCGTTCTCAATTCCCCGTTGGACCATTCACGGAATACTGGTTCATACTTTGACCCGGGCCAATCGCTCGATGGTTATTGCCAGAACGAAAATACCGGGCTCCTCGCTGTCTTGTGTGTGGGGGTGAGAGGGCGTGGACTCCGTCCCTGGGCCCCTGGGATTTTTCGCAGTGCCGCCTTCACACAGGCTGGTTGCATTCACATGGCGTTAGGCTTCGCAATCGAAGTCTCTACAGGAGAGGGGTCGAGCGAACAACGATTGTCAAGGTATGATTGGGGACAGATCATGCGCAAGTGACGGACTTCCGGCGACGGATCGATAATGTAGCTCCGGCGCTCTGTCGCCGGAGGAATGATAAGTGAGATGTCCGGGGGGACAGCGCCAGAATCGACGCGCATGGGGATAGAGGGCGTCATTGGGATACAGCCTCTCGTGAGGACCTTGTTATAAACGAATCGATTGCGCCGGAAACCGGTGGTTGAAACGACTGCAAATGCTTGTCCCGACGCCCCGGCACAACGTGCGGCCGGACGGTAAGCTGGCTCCATAACGCCGTTGACTAGACGCCTCAAGGATCTTCCAACTCGGCTATCGGAATTTACCCACACAGACAGCGAAGAGGCCATAAAAAGAGCGTTGCTCGTCGATGACCTGTGCCAAATTAGGGATCAATAAAGACGCCAAAGGTAGACACGTAGGTGTGAGGTACGGTCCGTACGGCGAGCGGCTAGAGTGCCATTGACGACAATAATGGAACGAATAAAGGCAAAACAATTTCGTCGTGTCATGAATATCCTTTGTCGTTTCGAATTTCTTTTGCGGGGCACAGAAAATGGTGCGACGTGGATCCGCCGCTTGGCGGGGGCCTGGCTGGAAGCGGCAACACGATTCGACTTTTGAATTCACGTGTGCAGTACAGGCCATCTGTCGACCAGCACGGGATCCTGCACCGATGCGCCCCCGGTGGTGGCACTGGATGTCCGGTCGCTGGTAGAGCGATGGTGGCGCACGCTTGGCAAGCCCCCCGGAAAGCGCCGCGGGAGTGGAATGGCAGGATATGGTGTCTATGCCCGTGCGCTTGATCGTGATCAGCTGTACTGGTCCCGGACAAGTACCGGCGCTGACTTAGGTTCGACCCCCCGGGCCGGCCACTATGCGTTGGTGAATCTTTGCGATGATCTGATATTCGCCATTTTGGGGCCCCGCACGGGCGCGGTGACCGTCGTGCGACTGGAAGCAGAGCTCAACGTGCCGCTGGTCGTCGAATCCCGCCATCTGGGGAACGGCAGCCCGTGGTGGTTTGTCTGGCCCACATTGCCGTGACCGACGAGCCGGAGGCGATCGCATGGGCCTTGGAGTACCTAACATGTAGAATCTCAGGAAAGCCGTGCGACTCCCTTCGATGAGGCTGCGCCAACGCATTGGACAAGATGCTTTGGTAAACCGTCGACATGATTGTTGAGGAGTACTGGCCACGCGGGAGCGCAATATGCTTCATCTCCCAGCGCAATCTCGTGATCGTCAACCCCTTATGCTGACGGCCAGCGCAAATTTTAAGATAGCCAAATCCATGGCCGCCCTGGTCATTGTGATCGCGCATTTTGCGCAGGTTAGGAACTGGGGGCCGCTCGCTATCTATGGATCGCGGCACAAACGGGCTTGGCAATATTTGCCTATTCCTCGGGTTACTTCACGGCACTGAAATACAAACCGGGGTATTCGCTCCTCGCTTTCTGGTCCAGAAAACTTGCGCGACTCTTGGGTCCGCTGTTCGTCGCCAACTTCTTCATCTTGACACTCCTTGCCTTGTCAGGGAAACAGAACGTTCTTCACTGGCATTCTTTACTGGCATTCCTGGGATTGAGCGGGTTTATTCGATTCTTCGGTATGATCAGTGGAACGCCATTAGGGAATGGGCTCTGGTTTCTGACTCTGCTCTGGATTTACTATTTAGTTTTTCCGATATTCGAACGGCTCTGCCGCGATCACCATATCGGAAGAAATCTAGTGCTGATTACGGGCATCGGTGCCCTAGTGCTGTCGAAGCTGACGTCGCCGGGAGTTGCCCTCTGGGAAACCGCCTGGTTTTTCCTTTGGGGCACGTATGCCGGAAAGCATCCGCCAAAACCCAATAGGGCTTTATACTTTTTCGTGACAGTTGCCTGCGCTGTGGCGATCCCCATCGCGCACGCCATGCAGGCGGACCCCGTCATTATTACTGCGTTGATTGCGGGCATAGGGATCGGCGTTGTCCTGTTGTTGACGACCTTTCCGCTACCGGTTCAATGGTCGGCACCTTTTGCCCCACTGTCCGTAATGATGTTGGAAATCTATGTTGTCCACACCTACCTTTTTGTGAGACTCTCAAGGGAGCCTATCATCGACCTGATGGTGTCATTTGTCCTGATCCTCGGCATGGCCGCCGTTCTGCATCCTGCCGGGCAGGCGCTGGGCGGATGGCTTGCGCGATGGACTGACGTGGGTTCCGGGCCGTTCGCCCTTGGCCGCCATGGCCTTGGCGACGGCGGCGAGATGTCCGCGGATGGCGGGGATGTCCGTACGTACCGGCGAAGTGCGTGCCGCGACCAACCTGAAAACAACGGTGTCGGAGAATCTGCAAATGGAGCCGAATAAGAAGCCACTCCGCATCGCTTTGGTTGCGCCCTACCCGGCCCAAATGGTGTTGCCACCCGAACGCATCAAGCCGGCCTACCGAAACCGGCCGGTACATCCCGCGCCCTGGGTGCGCTCGCTGACAACGGCGTTGCGGAAGCGCGAAGATGTGGAATTTCGCGTGTTCACGCATTCCCGTGCGGTCAACTCCGTGGTCGATGGCGAGGAAAACGGCGTTCCATTTACCGTGATCCCACAATACGAACCCGGCCGGGTGGATTGTTGGCACCTGCATCTGCCGGCGCGACTTCAATTCCGCTTGTACCTAAACCGTTACCGACCGGACCTGGTGCATGGTTTCGGCACCGAGTCCAGCTACGGTCTTATCGCGTCCGAACAGCGGGCGCCTGGGGTCGTGTTTATCCAAGGGATCCAGACGGAGTTAGCTCGGTTCTACCAACATTATTCCAAAATCACTAAGTGGCTGCGTATCCAACTAGAGCGGCGGGTGATCCGCCGGAGCTCGGGATTGATCGCGGAAACGAAATTCGCCGAGGCATGGGTGCGTAGAATGAATCCCCGTGTGGAAGTTGTGGTGATACCGCACGCGGTTAATCCGGAATTCTTCGAAGTCGAATCCGATTACTCATGCAACGATTGCCTGTGTGTGGGCACCCTGAATCATCATAAAGCCGTGGACACCGCCATCCGTGCCGTGGCGGCCGCGCGGGTACCGGATTGGCGGCTGATCATCATCGGCGACGGCCCATTGCGGAGCCCGTTGAAACAACTCGCTCGCGACCTGGGCGTCGCGCATCGTGTGGAGTTTTGCGGATACCGGAGTCGGTCACAGATTATTGAGCGGATGAAGACCGCACGCGCTCTCGTCATCCTTTCACGAATGGATACCTCGCCGAACATCCTCACCGAGGCACACGCGGCGGGTCTGCCGGTAGTGGGGTCGCGGGCGGGCGGGATTCCGGATATGATCGAGGAGGGCCGGGATGGATTTTTAGTGGACGTGGATGATCATCTCGCGGCCGCGGAGAAACTGGATTTGCTGTGTTCCGATGTGGAACTTTGTCGGAGGCTCGGAAAGGCTGGCCGCGACAAGGTGCGCTGGCTTAACGATCCAGATCGGATCGCGGACTTGCACGTACAGTTCTACCACCACATCGTTGAACGCTACAAATATCGCACATGAAACAGATCGTATTCAAAAAAGGGAAGGCGCTGTGTGTGGAGGTTCCGCCGCCGGCGGTTGTACCGCGGCATTTGCTCGTCGAGGTACGGGCGAGTTGCATCAGCCCTGGAACGGAACTTGCTGGGTTGGCTGGTTCCGGGAAGACGTTGTGGCAGAGGTTTCGGGAGAATCCTGAAAAGGCCCTAGCGGTGCTGAAACGGATGATGAAGGGCCGCGATGTGTTGAAGGTGTTTGCCGAAGCAAAGGCGAAGCTGGAGGGCGAAACCCCCGCTGGTTACTCAGCGGCCGGAACCGTGCGTGCTGTCGGCGCTGAAGTCCAAGGGTTCACCGTAGGTATGCGTGTGGCCATCGTTGGCGCGGGTTTCGCCAATCACGCTGAGTGGGCGGTGGTTCCCAAAAATCTAGCCATCCGGATTCCCGACAATGTTTCATTCGAACAGGCCAGCACCTGTGCGCTGGGGGGAATTGCTCTCCATGGCATTCGACGTGCGGATGTTCAGATTGGGGATTACGTCACGGTGGTGGGATGCGGTGCGATTGGGTTGTTGACCGTGCAGATGCTCCGCAGTGCCGGGTGCCGGGTGGTGGGCGTAGACCTAGATGAACGGCGGCTTGCCCTAGCCCGCCGCTTAGGCGCGGAGTTTGTGTTCAATCCGGAGAAGGACGACGTGGTTGCCAAGGTTCGGCATGTGACGCAAGGACAGGGGGCTGACCGGGTGATCTTAACGGTGACAACCTTTTCATCGGCGCCGATCCGGGACGCATTTGCGATGTCGCGCCGAAAAGGACGCGTGGTGTTGATCGGTGTAGCCGGTCTGGAGTTGCCCCGCGAAGAGATGTACCGGAAAGAACTAGATTTCGTCATTTCAACCTCTTACGGACCGGGCCGCTATGATCCGGAATACGAACTAGAAGGACATGACTACCCCTACGCCTACGTGCGATGGACTGAGCAGCGGAATATGGAGGCCTACCTGCAGCTGATCGCCAGTGGCCAGGTCAGACTGGAGGAAATGATTGAAAGCATCGTCCCGTACGAGCGAGCACCAGAAGCCTATGCTTCATTTATGGGCGAGAATAAACCCCTCCTCGTTATTCTGACTTATGCAAATGAAAGAGCGGACGCGGGGAGTTCGGCAAGGGTTTCAGCCCCATCGGTCTCGGATATCGAGTCTTCTGCCCCCTTAACAGCCCCCGGTACTGAACCGACTTTCGGCTTCTGTCCCGATACTTCGGCTACTCGCCTTCAGTCTTCTGATCTCAAGTCTGCACCCTGCATGCCACCGACCACATCGGGCCCATTGCGGGTCGGCATTGTTGGGGCAGGGGCCTTTGTTCAGTCCGTGCACATTCCAAATCTTAAGCGGTTGAGAAAGGAATTTGTGGTGCGAGCGATATGCGACCAACAAGCACTGTCGGCACGCGAAGCCGCTCGGAGATTGAATGCTCCGAATTTGAGAATCGAGTCTGATTTCCGCAGGATCCTGGATGACCCAAGTATAGATGTGGTTCTCATTGGTACGCGGCACGATAGTCATGCAAAATTGGCGATTGCCGCCCTGAATTCGGGCAAAGCAGTTTTCGTCGAAAAACCGATGTGCATCACGAGAGATGAATTTGATGAATTGAAGCATGCGCTGGATCGGACATCGGCGCCATACATGGTGGGCTACAACCGCCGCTTCGCGCCAGCGGTTCGTAAGATCCGCGAGATCACGAGGCGACGCGTAAATCCGCTAATGATTCATTACACGATGAACGCCGGATATATTCCTTATGATCATTGGGTTCACACAAAAGAAGGGGGGGGGAGAATCATTGGGGAGGCCTGCCACATTTTTGACCTTTTTCGTTCACTTGTCGGCGTGGAAGCTTGCACCGTCAGTATAGATGGGATCATCCCGTCTACGGCGGCCGTAAGGTCCTCCGACAACGTGGTCGTCACGATTCAGTACGCGGACGGGTCGGTGTGTACTTTGCTTTATACGGCCCTGGGCACCAGTCTCGCATGGAAAGAACGTATGGAGGTATTCTGTGACCAGCAACTAATAGTCTTGGACGACTACGTCCGTTTGACCGCCTATGGTGTGGACTGCACATGGAAAGCTAAGGTGCCGGATAAAGGGCATGCTGATGAACTGGCGTTCTTCGCGGAGGAAATACGACGTGGGCATCGTTTCCCGATACCGTGGGAGGAGCTGCAGGAGACCTGGCTGATATCGCGTCAAGTCGCCGACCAACTGACTGCCTAAGGCAGAAGAACACTATCCGCGACGAAAAAAAATACTTGTTATCAAGCTCTTATGATCCCCCGAGCATGGCGGGAATCCGCGCACGTCGTCAAGGTAGATGTCTGCCACGATCTGGATTTGCCCCTATCGTCCTTGAAAGCACATGCTGGCCGACCAATACCTTGATGAAGCCGGGACCACGTGTGCAGGTCTCGGCGCCGGACCTTGCGGCGTTCTACCGTAGGCTGTTTTGCCGGAAACGGGGAAACGGCGAAGTATGGGCTCACCCGGGACAATCGGTTTTCCACGTGGATGAACCGGTGGGTCAAGGTGCCTGACAAATACTTTCCCTGGATGGCGCGTGCCGTCCGAGCCGGTAAACAGCTGACGGAGGAAAAACCGCCTTGCTTGGTCTTTGCTGCAGAACCGCTGAGGACAAATCTTATAGTCGCGTATTGATTGCCCAGAGACTGAATACCCCTTGCGTAACCGAGTATCGCGATCTTTGGACTCAATCGCCCTATCCCGAGCATGACCGACCAATGGTGATTCATCGAGCGTTGCAGCGCGCATAGGAGCGAGCCATCCTTTCACGTGTTGACAAAGTGACAACGGTTTGCCGAGCCTTTCCAGAGATAGTACAAATATGGCGGATACCTTCGATCGTCTCTAGCGCTGAATTATAACTTTTTTGCCCCAGAAGAGTTCGCGGACCTTATTCCGCGACCGCGCGTGGAAAACGTTTTATTCTTTCGTACGAGGGAGTTTTCTATACGAAACGCAGCCCATGATTTTTCTGGATAGATTAGCTGTGTTCGGTCATCGCCATCGCCTGAGCCCGAATGACTTCCGATTTCGATGGGCAGGTGCAGGTTTTGGCGTCCAAGAGTTAGAAAACCGTCTGTCTGTTCCAGACGTAGCTCCGTATTGTGTCTTACAGGAGCCGCGGCACAAAAGGACGCCCTTAGGCTACTTGCTGAAATCGATGCCGCCCTCGTGTTTTGAGCCGCAAACGATTTCGTCCATATCACGGCAAAACGGTTCGAGACCATCGGGCTCAGAGTTCCGGTATTGCCCGTATCGCCTCCGTGTGAGGCGGTGGAGATCGCATGCCGAGTAAACGTCGGTGTGCATGGCGATCAGTGCTCCGAGGACGTGGCTAGTGCATTGGCGCGTCTCTGGGACTCGGGGGTACTGGGCAAACGTGGTTTTTCGGAAACAGATCGAAACATCGCGACCGCAGTTGGTAGCGGACTGGCCAAATTGTTTGAGGAGGTGCTGGGGGCAGAGAAAAGCTCCAAGATCTGATTTTTCCTCAGGGGGGAGGTACAATTAAGCTATGGGAGGCGAATTCTCATCCCTGCAGCTCATAGCGCATCAGTGACTTTGGCGCCGGCACACACTCTCAAGTAGAGATATGATTAAGGTTTCGTTGTCAACTGGCCATTGCTCACTAATATACGATGCACCCTATAACGTTTTGTATTAAGGCCAAACGGCGGTTACGCCGCATCGCAGAGACTGTGGCTCCCCGTCTGATGTTTATGCCAATAGAAGGCCCGGCAGGGGCGGACGATCGCCTCCGACGATGGGCTGACGCCGTTCCATTTGCCGGACGTTTGTCGGTATGTGACCAAATGTCGTCCGAGCAACGGAATGCTATAGTTCAACGAGCTGACGCGACTCTAAACTTTCAATTTGATCTTTTAGGCAGCGGCCCGTATCGGTTTGCGAACAAGATTGACTGGCATCTCGATTTCAAGAGTGGGTACCGGTGGAATCCACATTTGCCGCACACGCAATGTCGACCCCGCAAGGGTGCCGACATCAAGGTGCCCTGGGAGCTAAGCCGCTTTCATCATGCGGTCACGTTAGCCCTTGCTTGGCAATGTACGAATGACGAGCGCTATCCAATGGGGCTTGCGGATCAGATCACGCATTGGATCGAATCAAATCCATTCGGGTTTGGTGTTAACTGGGCGTGTTCGATGGATGTCGCGATTCGGGCAGTCAATTGGTTGGTTGCAGCGGCTGTGCTCGTTGAAGCCTGGAAGGGTGATGAGTTCCGGCACTTCCGCGCCCTGTTGAATGCAGCCCTTTGGCAACATGCTCATTTTATTCGAACCCACCTTGAATGGAACGGGCCAAAAAAAATTGATGGCGGTAATCACTTTCTTGCAGACCTGACGGGACTGATTACGTTGGGGCGGTTTTTTGATGACACGACTTATGGCCGAAAAATATGGGCTTTTGGTCGTAAGGAGTTGGAGCGCCAAGTCGTGATCCAGGTATTGCCAGATGGTGTTCATTTTGAGCGATCGCCGTCTTACCACCGCCTTTGTTTGGAACTATTTCTCTGGTGTGGATCGCTGGCTGGAAAAGCAAATCAAGGGTTATCGCCGGTGTTTTGGGAACGGATCGGAAAAATGCAAAGCTTCGTGGCTGACTACATGAAGTCCTCTGGTGTCGCCCCGCTAATCGGGGACAATGACAACGGACGTTTACTTAACACCGGGTTGTTACCTTTTGGGGATCATCGCTATCTTTTGCCCCGTACCGAAGAGGGGGGTGTGTTTTACCTGGATCGTTTCCTCCTGGACGGGTGCATCTCCGTCGCGGAAATCCGAGGGCGCGCTGCAGCTTACCCGCATGGAGGCTTCTATATCCTCCGGAATTCACGGGCGGAGGTGATAGTACGCGCCGGTGAACTCGGCCCGGCAGGGGGGCACGCTCATAATGACCAGCTTTCTTTCGAGCTAAATCTGGATGGGTACGACATCTTTGTGGATCCGGGTACATATGTATACACCCCAGATCCAGATAAACGAAACCGATACCGTTCTACGTCAGCTCACAACACACCACAAATCAATAACGCTGAACAGAACCCATTCGGCCCCTCTGTCTTTGGCTTGCCAGACTTTACTCGGACTCGGGTACTGCATTGGGCTGAGGATTCGTTTGAAGGAGAACACTACGGATTCCCTAATCTCGGCGCCCGGGAGTTAACAGTCCGCCGCTTGATCAAACTGAGCTCAACCGAGCTATACATCGAGGACAGAGTGACTAACTTACCGCCGCGCGCCAATCTGTCGTGGTGCTTCGCCCTCGCACCTGGACTAACAGCACGTTCGAGAGGACAACATGTGGACATTTTAAACGGCGGGTCCCGGAGCTGTTGTTTCGTCGTTCCCAGTGATGCGGAAATACTTATTGTTCCGTTCAGCTACAGCCCTTCGTACGGCATGGAGGTTCCAAGTATCGCAATAGTATTCCGATTAGTCGCGGCACAAACTCTCTGGCGTGGTTCAACCCTTGTGATATTTGCAGAAAAATGAAAGTACTATTCGTATACTTAGGTCCTCTTGCATATAGAGGTCGTTTGCTTAAGCAAATTCGAACCCTTCAAGAATCTGGACATGAATGCATGTTGCTCCACGGGCAAACGGAAGACTCATCTCCGGATTATAATCGATATCCGTTCCACGTGCTCAGTTTTAGGGTGATCGAACAGCGGGGCAAACTGCGAACGTTCCTTAATCAGATGCGCTTTAATCTTTGGTGCGCCTTCAAAATTCTTTCCGCCCGGTGCGATGCAGTTGTTGCTGTGGCCCTTCAAAGTGCCCTCGGCGGTGCGGTGGCGAAACGACATAATCCCGCACTTCGATTTGTTTATGACTGCAATGAGCTGTTCCTGGAAATGGTAAGTGGACGCCTTAAGAAATACATATGGGGCATGATTGAGCGAGAGGTGGCTAGCCGCTCGGATGTCATACTCCATGCCGAGCAACATCGGATGCAGTATTTTCATTCTAGGTATAAGACCCGAGCAAAGCCTGTACTTCTGGAGAATCTGCCGCACTATAGAGACGAACCGTCACGTGGGAGATCGCCAGGGCCAGTGAAAGTTGTTTACCTTGGGGGGTTTGCTGCTGATCGATGTTGCTCTGAGATTGTTCGTGCGTTTGCACATGTGGAACCTACACAGTATCGACTCGACATGATCGGATTTTACCCTTCAGGTGAATATCGAGCGGTTCTTGAATCAGAAGTTGCTCGCTGCAAACCTGGAGTCATTCGTGTTTTGCCAGCTGTGCCCAATGAAAACATTCCCGAATTGTTATGCAACTACGATGTCGGGCTAGCCTTTTATGCAAAGACAAACCTTAATAACTACTACTGCGCTCCAAACAAAATTTATGATTACATTCAGTCGCGAGTGGCGATTGTTACGAACGATTATCCTGGGCTTAAGGCAGTCGTGGAGCACAACAAGATTGGCGTTTGTCTTCCCCGAGTAACTCCCGAAGCCATTCTAAACGCTGTGCGCGAGTGTATTGCTAGCGGTTGTGCTGAAAGAATTACGGACGACATTCGTAAACGGTATAGTTGGGAGTCACAGGTGGATCGGTATCGCGCTATCTTCAGCTGAAGGACTAAATTGTAGCGCACCAGGTTTCTGGACAAGTTGAGAAGTGGTATCATGCGACCTCTCCAAGAGGGCTTGCCGAGCCTGAGCGGGCGAACGGACCCGAGTCGGTCGACTAGCCAATGGTGGATGTAGAGGTTCTTGAAAGCCACAAGGGCCTGGCGGAGTTGCTCCATGGCGTCGAAGGAGTGGACCCACAAGATCCCGCCCTGGGGAAGGGATGAGGGTTCGGATGAAGCGTTCAGCGCAGTGGTTGTCCCGCCCAACGGAGGGGATCGAGGAGCTTTTGATCCCCAAGAATCGTTAGTTCGTTTCGGAATACGTTGGAAAGGTAGGCGCTCCCATGGTCATGCGGAGCGTCAGGACGCTGGCGACCCCGGCCGCGTGTACCTGCCGAAGTGGTCTCGAATCCTTTGGCAGATCGGCTCCAGGGCTTCGAAACGATTGCCGCTTTTCGCGGTGTGGATTCCAACTCATTCGGCCGTGGCATGATCGACGGCGACAAAGATCATGGCGGTTGCGTCGCGCAGAGTGATGGTGGTGGTCATGTTCGTTTCCCACCCTTCATGAGGGGGCGGTTTGTTCGGATGGAACGGTCGCGAGTTTTGGGGACACGGGGACGGCCGGCGCGGGCGGGGGCCAGCAGACCGTTTTAACGCATCCACTTTAGGACACGTGCCTTCGAGGTGCGCGGGCCTCGAAAGCGCTGGCAGGCCCACACCTTGCGATCGCCTTCGCCATGGAAGTGGGATTTTTTGAAAACCGTTCGGATTGAGCTGAAGCAGGAACGCATCGTCGCAAGGCCCCAAGGGACCCCTTCGATGAGGTCGAAGGCCATGAGGTTGTTCCGAGGAATGCCGTTGGGCATGAAAACTCGAGCGGAGGATCTTCCAGTGCGGAGTGTTGGGGTAAACCGTGGGGGCGATGAGCGGAAGGCGAAGGGGTCCGGCTCATGGCTTACACTTCCGCCACGGAAAAGGGCTGGTTTGTTCCAGGCTCTCGATCTTCGCCTCGAGCAATTCATTGACCATAGTTAGCTCGCCGATTTTGGCCTTCAGCTGGAGGATTTCCTCGTCCCCGGTCATCGGTCTGGCGGCTTTTAGAGGCAGCCAGATCGCTGCGATCGAACATTTGGTGCAGATGCTGAGTGTGGCCGCGGCAACGCCCAGTTCCGGCGAGACAAATTCAATAGTGTCCAAAATAATCCTAGGCGGAGGAAAATCATGAACATGTCAATCCAAACATTCCCATCCAGCCTTAAGGTCCTTATGGCGCTAGAGTGGGATGTCTATAGAGATGGACGAATGTTCAAAGAGGCGTCAACCTTAAGCGCTTGTGGCGCAGAGATTAAACTGGTAGGATTCCGGTCCGAGTTGTCGCCACCCCCCATGTTCCCTTTTCGGGCCATAACTTTGCCGATCTTTCCTCGGAGATGGCGTCGCCTTCGCCAAGCAACGATTGTTCTCAATCTCATTTTGCTGAATTGTTGGCTGATCTTCCAGCGTTCGGACATTTACCATGTGCATAACACTCTTTTCCTCCCAGGTGCATTTCTGGCTAGTCGACTGTATCGCAGGAAAATAGTCTTTGATTGTCGCGAAGTGATGGAAGAGGCCCACTTAGTCATGGCTTGGCTGGAGAAAATCTTCATTCGGCGGGTGGATCTGGTCATTAATGTGTCAGAAGGGCGAGCCGACTACCAAGCGGCTCGGTACGGAATTCCTCGTTCCAGAATTTTAGTTATCCACAATTACGCTGAACTTCCGAAAATTGATCGGCGACCTGAAGATCTTCCGGATTTGCCACGGCTACTTTTTTGTGGAGGATACAACTTGTCCGATAATCGGTTGGACGATTTCTTGGAGATACTTCAAGAAATTCCGGATGTTCAATTTCACATCATAGGGTTTGAATACGGGAACAGCGGACAAAAACTCGAAAAAATGGTCCGAGCTCTTAAAATGGAGGACCGTGTCCGCTTCTTCCCTCCCGTCCCTTACAATCGAATATGGGATGTCATGAGCCAATATGACATTGGGGTAAACATGCTAACAAATTATGAAAACAGTATTACAAAAAGATTTCCTGCGATTTGTAAAAACTACGCGTACATGGCTGCGGGATTACCAATCATTTGTTCTGACATGGAGGCTTTTCGCGAAGAAGTTGAGGCGTTAGGGGTTGGTATCACAATTGACCTCAGGAACAAACAAGCGGCTAGAGAAAAGATACTAGCTCTTTTAAAGGATCGTCCGCGTATCCTCGAAATGCGGTCCCGAGCGTTACACCTAGCTCGTACCCGATTCAATTGGGAAGTTGAAAGCAAAAAGTTGGTGGAAGCTTATCTAACTCTGCTTGCGCTACAAGGTAAAACGAGAGTATGGAGTTGATACGCTGTAGGTTACAGACGGCGTGACAAACGCGAAAATGCTCTGCTTTTATTAAAGCGGGCTATTTTAGCGGAAGTGCTGTTATCGTCCGTACGGTGCCGTTCCGCAGAGAAGCATTGTACAGCTATGAATTTCATGCCATCGCTACAATGCCTCTGCTGATAACCAGAGATGCTGTGTACGAACTTGTGAGCTCGTGGCGATGGAGGCCGGTGGCGCTCTTTTTTCCAACTAGATTGTTTCTTGACCCGTGAACATATTATTTGTAACGCATCACCGGAAACACAAAACTAATGCCCGTTCAATGCCGTGGGCGCGAGAGTTGGTTCGCCGCGGCCATGAAGTGACGCTACTTTGCGTGGCGGAGCATGACCGTTGGCGTACAAAAGAGACCGAAGAAGACGGAGTCGTGGTTGTTGAAAGCCCGGACTTGTTGGTCGGGCCTATGCGATCCGGGTGGGATCCGTGGTGTACCTGGAATCGTTGCCGGTACCTTCGCGGGCGCCAATTCGACTTAATACACTGTTTCGAAACCCGTCCCGCGACCATCCATCCTGTGCTTCGCCTCTTGCGCCGGCACCCGGCGCCTCTGGTGATCGATTGGAACGATTGGTGGGGCCGCGGTGGACTGATCAAAGAACGTCGGCCGAGATGGTACCGAGTTCTTTTGGGCCCCATGGAGACCTGGTACGAAGAGCATTTTCGCGCTCGAGCAGATCACACTACGGTGATTTCTTCGGCCCTCGCGGAGCGCGCGGCCCGCCTTGGAGTTCCTCGCGAAAGTATCTCCATTATCCGGGGCGGTGTGGACATACACCGGTTCAAACCGCAGGACCGGCTCCGGCACCGAGATCGACTTGGTATACCGCGGGAGTCTTTTGTCGTGATATTTTCGGCTGCGGACGCGACAATGGATCTGGATCTCGCGCTCAATGCGGTGCGATGTTGTGCAGACCCCTCTGTGTTTTTGGTGATAACGGGACGTGCGCCCCGAGATTTCGACCGTCAGATTCAATCCATGAATTTGGAGAAGCGCGTTCGTCATCTCGGGTTTTTGCCATACGAATCGTTGCCGGATGTGCTTGCTTGTGCGGATGTCTTTCTACTCCCCTTCCGAAATACGGTTGCAAACCGCGGACGATGGCCACATAAAGTCGGGGAATACCTTGCCTGTGGCCGACCAACAATCAGCAATCCTACCGGCGATATTCGGGAATTGTTTGGACGCGAGCATGTCGGCGTACTCGCTGATCCCACCCCGCAAGCAATGGCGGATGCCCTGCTTAATCTCAAAAAAAACGAATTATTGCGCTTGGAAATCGGGCATCATGCCCGCTGTGTCGCAGAGGCTCAATTTGCGTGGCCGCGGATTGTGGATCAAGTCGAGCATGTCTATGAGTCGTTAAAGTGGTGTAGAATCGTTACGATGCCGTAAAGATGACACCTGTAACACTTTTGTTGCGCAAGGCAACCCTACGGACAACGTATCAGATCTGTATGTTTATGGGCCGGCGTGAATTTGTGATACGAATATGATGTGCACGCCAATACCCAGTCAGCGTAATGACCGATTGCCGATGGTTGACTAAACTCACGACTATGATCACGCAAGTCGCAGTATTGGCAGGAGCGAGACCGAACTACATGAAGGTGTTTCCGCTGCTGAAAGAACTGGAACGACGAGCGGATCAATGGCGCCCCGTGTTGATCCATTCGGGGCAGCACTACGATTTCTTGATGAACGATGTGTTTTTCGATGATTTTGGCGTGCGTCGCCCCAATCACTGCCTCGGCGTCGGATCGGGTCCGCATGGCGCGCAGACGGCCCGCGTGATGATCGCGCTGGAGGAATTGTTTCAACGGGAACGCCCGGACATGCTCGTTGTGGTCGGCGACGTCAACTCCACTATGGCAGGTGCGTTGGTCGCAGTGAAAATGGGTATTCCTGTCGCCCACCTCGAAGCCGGTTTGCGAAGCGGTGACCGGAGCATGCCGGAAGAAATCAATCGAATCGTAACGGACGCGGTGTCCGACTTGCTACTCACACCAAGTGAAGATGCCGATTTGAATCTGCGGCGTGAGGGAATTCCCGAAAATAAAATCGAACGAGTTGGAAACATCATGATCGATAGCCTTGTCCAGGTATTGCCGAAGGCACGTGACTCACGTACCTGGGAACAATTAGGACTGAGGGAACGCGCATATGTGTTGGTTACACTCCACCGACCGTCAAATGTGGATGATCCAGCCCGGCTCGCGAGAATTGTGAATCAGCTGGAAGAGTTGTCACGCAAGTTCCCGGTCGTTTTCCCGGTCCATCCTCGCACTCAAGAGCGACTGAAGGCTCTCGGTCTGCTACCCGACCCATTTCGGGTAGTCTCTCACCAAGACGCAACCACTAGCGGCGGCTTACGTCCTGATTTCCGAGAAGAAGCCAAGAATTTACTTTCTCCAAATGACCGAACTGGCGTACGTTTCCTTGCCCCGCTCGGTTATAAAGAATTTCTTTCCCTGGAATCTGCTGCGGCCGCCGTGATCACCGACTCTGGTGGTATCCAAGAAGAAACTTCATACCTTGGTATCCCTTGCCTTACCCTGCGCCCGAATACAGAACGTCCCCTGACCATCAACATGGGAACTAACCGGCTGATTGACTTAGACTCCTGCGATCTGTCTGCAGAGGTCGACCATGCCATTCTTCGATGGAGGCATCGTAATGCCCCCAAAATCCCATTGTGGGATGGCCACACCGCGGAGCGAGTTGCAAAAGTTCTGGAAGAATTTTTGTGGAGCCTCGGTCACACACGAAAATAAGAACACAATTTGACCGGTCCGGGGCGATGCTCTCTTAAAGATTCGCACCAATTGTCGACATCGAAGTTGAGTCAAGAAGTTGATTGAGCAACGTCGCCGTGGGGCATCCGCACTGGGTCACGCGACTAGCTATTGCGGAGAAAGAACGAATGAAGACCGAATCTAGTGATATCTTTGTCCATCCTCTTGCGCTGGTCGAGTCTGACCGAATCGGCCGAGGCACGCGTATCTGGGCTTGGGCTCATATTATGCCCGGCGCCGTCATAGGAGAGGATTGTAATATTTGTGATCATGTCTTCGTTGAGACCGGTGCAATTGTGGGACGAGGCGTAACAATCAAAAACGGTGTCATGATCTGGAAAGGTGTGGTGATTGAGGACTATGTATTTATTGGACCGAACGCGATTTTCACTAACGATCGTTATCCGCGAAGCACTCGGATGCCTGAAATCAAAACCCTACATCGGACTGAAGCGGACTGGCTTGTCCCAACGCGTGTGAAAGTTGGGGCGTCTATTGGTGCCAACGCTACGATCATAGCAGGCGTAACTATTGGGGAATATGCGCTAGTGGCGGCAGGAAGTGTGGTGACGCGCGACGTCCAACCCTATACATGGGTCGCGGGCAACCCCGCTCGGCCCAAAGGTTATGTAACTCGCGAGGGGATACCCCTCAAACAACTTTCGAGGGGCGTTTGGCAAGATCCTCGTAAAGGTGAGCTCTATAAGATAAATGCCGATGGTCTTCTGGAGCCACTCTAACATAGATATTCTAAAGTGATTTTGCGCTCCTTGTCTCCCGGAAAGAACCTGTCTTAATTGTTCCGGGTTGACTGTAGCTTTCTTGCTCCTTAAGCACTTGCAAGTTCCTACGAGTTTACAATTTCCCACGCAGCGCATGCGCTGAGTGTTAGTCCACGCACACCGATGCGGGTGGGGATCGTCACTGCGGTCAAAAATGGCCTGCCGTGGTTGCGGGCGGCATGCGCGTCAGTGTGGAGTCAGCGCGGCGTGGAAATCCTGCACCTCATCGTGGATGGCGCGTCCACGGACGGAACGGTGGACTGGCTGGCCGACGCGCTCGGGCCCGCAGGAACTTGGACGCAGGCGCCTATGGGTGCCCAACCGACTGTTCAGGTGTGTTGGGTGTCCGAGCCCGATGCCGGGCTCTATGATGCACTCAACCGCGGCTTCGAGAGACTCGATGCAGACATTCTGGGCTGGCTCAACGCAGACGAACAATATCTGCCGGGTGCGTTGGAGTTCGCGGTTCGGTGGTTCGGCAATCACCCCACGCGGCATCTTGTATTCGGAGATTTTCTGTTGGTGGATGCCGATGGGCGCCCTTGGGCCCGCCGCAGGATCAGCCCCGTGCGTTGGCGGTATGTGGCAGCTTCCCACTTGTACGGGCATTCGTGTGCCATGTTGTTCCGCCAGCAAATCTGGGCGACTGGCTTCCACTTCGACACGTCCTTTAAGGTCGCAGGCGATGCGGAGTGGGTGGTGCGTGTGTTGAGAGCCGGATTTCGCGCGGGGACCGTAGCCCGCCCCCTGGCCGCGTTTCGCCTTGGACCAGGCCGGTTGAGTGAAACTCCCGCCGCACTGAGAGAGGCGGAACGAGTCCGCTCGAGCGCGCTTCGTTGGTTGCGACCGCTCTCGGGGGTGATCAACTCCGGGCGACGAATTGAACAGGCTCTACGCGGAGTGTGGAGGCCGACCCGTTCGTTTCGTGCGCAGCTATTTTGGCCTGGGCCTCGAGTGGCCCAGGTGACGATTGAGGCTCGAAGTCTCTCGGCGCGATGGCCGCGGGTCGCGCACTCGAGTTTAAAGCCCGGTGTGGACCGAGTGCGCTATGCGGCCTGGAAACACGCAGCGGCACGCCTGGCGGAAACCTTGGGGGGCTGGGCGATCGTGCGCTCCCGTGCCGAGGACTCTCCCTCCATCCATCGCGTGTTGATTCTTGAACCCTTCCGGCTCGGCGACGCCGTGTTGGTGGCTCGCATGGCCGTGGAACTTCGAAGGCGGTGGCCGAACATACGTGTGTACGTGCTCACACACCCAACGGCTTGCGCGTGGGTGTCTCGGCTGGTGCGGGAGATCCAAGTGCTGGACTGGGCGTTCCCTTGGACCAGTGCTCCGGGCCCGCGCCAAGGATGGCTGGCCACGCTTCGGTTCTTATGGTCACTGCGAGCCCAGGACTTCGACGTCGGCATCGATCCGCGTGGAGATGTACGCACTCAGCTCGCTTTGTGCCTGGCTGGATGTCGGCGGCGAGTAGGCTTGTCACGCTACCTAGCCTCGAATATCCGACTTCGAGGATCACTCCTCACCGACCCGGTGGAAGTTCCTGATGGCATGCACCGCGTCGAACTGCTCGCGCGGCTGGTGGAAGCGCTGGGGGTGTCCGGCACGGAATGGACACAACCCGTCGCGCCCCGCTCCAAGCCCGGCCAGGCTGTAGTTCTTAGCCCGGGCGCAGGCTGGGAGTTTCGGCAATGGCCAGAGCTACGCTGGGCCGAGCTGGCTAGCCGGCTGCTGCGGCTGGGCTTGGAAGTGCACCTTGTGGGTGCTCGCGAATCTTGGCCATTGCTGGAGCGAATCCAACAGCTCTCGGATCCGACGCCGGAGGTGCGCGTCACCTCGCTGGACGGGTTTCTCGCAGAGATTCAGGATGCCGCCGTCGTGGTCAGCCCCGACAGCCTGGCGGTACATGTGGCCTCGGAGTGGTACGGAGTGCCCGTGGTGGCGCTATTCGGCCCAGGCGTGGTGTCGTTGTACCGTCCTCGTAGCCGTGGCAGTGTTGCGTTGCACCACCAGGATCGCTTCCCCTGCGCCCCCTGCCCGCAACGACGATGTATCCGACCTCACGATCCTTGCATGCTCTCTATTTCGGTCGAGGAAGTTCTGCACGCGGTTCACTCGGTTCTAAGTGCGTCCGCGTAACCTCACTGACACGCCTCCACTCTGCAAGCCCGTGGGAAAGCTACGGGCTTTTTCATGGCTGGGTGTTCGCAGGATCAAACCGTAGCGACAGTCAGGAACCATGCGATTTTCGAAGCGGACGACGGCCGGTCCTCGTGTGCGAGTGAAACCATGTTGAGCCACAAAGCAGCTATCCGAGTCGAGTCATCGTAGTCGCCCCAGACGGCACCGTTGGCTTTCCCTTTGGACTGTGCGGTGCTGGGTGATGCGGGCGCCAAGCGTTGAAATGAAGGGCCTCTGGTACGATGGTAAGCAGAACGATCTTTGCCGGATCGCCCCCTTCCTGCAGGAGGCCGCGCGCGTCATGGCCCGCTGCTTTTGTGCGCTTAACTCGGTCGCGGACAATCAAACTTGGACTGCGCGAGGCTACGCCAACTCTCCGCAGCGTGTCCGCTCCCGAACGGCCAGTCGTCGGGTTCTGTGGATTTTCCAACACTTAGGTCTCCTGGTCTTCAAGAAGGCCATGCCGACCAAATTCGGCGGCAAAAATGCAGGCCGTTATGACTAGTGTTTTCGAATGAACCGTGCGCTCAAAGCCACGAAATGCCCGCTTCGAAACACCTCGCCACCCGTGGAGTCTCCTGATGTTGCACCGAATCTTGCTCGTACCTGAGCACGTCTCCATTTCCAAATTCCCAACTCCAGCGATCCAATTTTTACTCCACCCCTAGCGCTGGACTCCATCTTCGAACCACAGATGGGTGAGGGATAGTTATGGTTCCGATCTCTAGCAAGGCTTCGTTTCACTGTTCTGTTCCTTCCTTGCCGCCCCCTAGGGGGGCGACACCGATTATGCAACCTTCCCTTCATACGCCTTCTGCGGTGCGATCCCGCCCAAGGCCTAGTGCGGTCGCCAAGAATTGTACCGGCGGATATACGCCTCGATGCCAGCCTTCAACTCAGACACCGTCGCGTACACTCGCAAATAAACATCCTCGTGCTTCAGCGACCACCAGAACCTCTCCACGATAACATTGTCCCGCCAGCGGCCCTTGCCGTCCATGCTTGCCTGTGCACCAAGGGCGCCAACCCCCTCGATCCACTCCGCCGAGGTGAACTGGCACCCCTGGTCGCTGTTCACGATCTCCGCACCCTTGCCGGCGTGCGCCTGCGCCATCTCCACAGCCGAAAGGCAGCTGTACGTGCCCAGTGCGTTGGACACATTCCAGCCAAGCACTTTCCGCGAATACCTGTCCCACCTCCGCGGGACAGTCCAGAATGGCCGTTAGATACATG
Organism: uncultured bacterium; assembly: GCA_900661335.1. Classification (GTDB taxonomy): domain Bacteria; phylum Verrucomicrobiota; class Kiritimatiellia; order PWTM01; family PWTM01; genus CAACVY01. The sequence continues at coordinate 36,689 of CAACVY010000011.1, forward strand.
AACCCGCCGCGCATCGGCGCGTACGTGATGTCTGCTCACGAGAGCTGGTTGGGACGCACGATCTCCAAACCTCCCAGCAGATACGTAAGTCGTTGGCCCCGAACGTCCGGCACGCTCAGCCTCCGACAGGGACGCACCCCTCCAGCCCCATGATCCATCGCGTGCGCTACAGGCGCTTGCGCGAGACCTGCTGCCCCTTTTAAGGCGCAGCAAATCTTGACACCGCCGCCCCCTCCGCAGTTGGATCCTCCAGGCACACTTCGTCCTCCACCGCATCAGCGCCAGGTCCTCTTCGTTCAGCCCCTGTCGGCGCGGTAGACCCGCTCCCGATCCACGCCCAACAACGCGCTCTGGCACCGGACCCTCCAATGCGGATGTTTCCGCTCGATCATGGCAGTTTGTCCGGCGGAATCCCCAGTTGCCCGCACTTTTCTTAGTAACTCTAGATATCTCGTCAACTCCCCGCCTTCCGCTCCAGTCGCTCTCTTTGCCGAGCCAGCACATCTGCTTCCGGTCCCGGCTTGCGGCCAAACACCTCCGGAAGCCGTTCCAGCAGCTCCTTTTTCCAGTGGCTGACCTGTACCGGGTGGACATGGTACTCCTGTGCGATCGGATGTACCGTCTTCAGCCCCTGGACCGCCTCCAGCGCTACCGGCGCTTTGAATTCCTCGGTATGCTGCCTGCGTTTGCTCACTTCCCATTCCTTTCCCCGCCCGCGAAAGATCGCTTATATCACTTAGCCTCTTACATCACTTAGCCTCTGGTAGCGAATTCGAGGTCCGCCGCTCCACGGGCCGTTACTAGGGCTAACGTGGGTGTGGCCCGACAGCGAATGCGTTCTTGAACAGCGGTGGCAGAACGGCCGAAATCCGTGGGGTTGGGGGAACGCTGGATGGGGGCTACCCAAGGAACAGCACTATTGATGCAAGTCAGCTTTGTGTTTTAGTTTGTGTCCCGTGCAGTAACACACGTATCTTCAAAGTGTGTTGCATGGCACACCCATCACAGGTTGAATCCGACCAGAAAGCCTGTCAGTTACTGCGATCCAGGAAGACTCGGAACTTGATTGGAGAACCTTTCGGGGCGTCGAGCTGATGTACATAACGGGCCAACTTTACATGCGGGTTCCGAAAGCTGGTGGATTAAGTCGACGTAAATTTCTGATGGCGAATGGACAGAAGTCTATAGTCTTTTTGACGTTTGCCTTGCCGCAGAGGGAGAAAAAAACTCACCCACCCTCGAGACGGGTGGGTGAATTTGTGTTTGGGCCGAATAAACCCGATGGTTCGCTAGGCTTACGCAGCTCGCATGCGACGCCGTAGAAATACTACACAAGCGCCAACAGCTAGCAAGCTCGCTGTCGCGGGTTCAGGAACGAGACTGTACTCGTTCCAGTCGGAGCTCGCACTGTCGGGGACATAATCCCATGTTCCCCCCTGAGTTCTTGCCACCCAACGGAAGCTCCACGTTGGAGACCAGTAACTGCCGAATGCGCTCCCAGGTATCGCAAACTCGATATCTTGCGGAGCGCTTGAGTTCGGGATGGACGCATCTACGGACCAACCTCCGATAAGGGTCCAGGATCCGGTCCACTCGTAGAGATAATGCCCTTCGAGCAGATAGTCAGCACCGATCGATATGGGACCTCCATCACTGGTTGAACCTGTCCCACTATTATTGTCCGCATCAATCAGGAGGTGGTATCTCCAATACTGGCCACTCCAGCTTCCGGGGCTATTGTGAGTTGTGTATCGGAAGTACAGGAGGCTGCTCGCGGTATTGTGTGCCACCCATATCTGGTTCCAGTCTACCGTGGCGCCACTCGTGACTCCGTCCGGACTGTAGGGTGATACGCTGCTCCAGTCAGCCCGAGAGCCGTCGACCGTGATCGAAGCAGGGTTGCTTCGAAATTCGATCAACGCCGCTCCTGCTGCGCCGGCAATCCACGGCGTAACAGCTAGAACTGCCATCCTGAGTTGCGCCGTCTTCATGTCTACTCGTCGTCCTTTCTGAGTTGCCTGCGTCTCGGCCCAGAACGCGTGCAACACTAACCGTAACTTATCAAGGGTCCCGTCAAATGTCAAGGGGGGGCATTGTACCAACCAAGCGGGTCAAGAACTGTCTAAATCTTCGAGGGCTTGAAGCTATTGTATTTAGTCCAGACTCTCAGCAGCCGGACGCGGACGATTGAGAGAAAGGGGTTTTCCTAAACTTTCATGAATAAAAGGTCCTCACAGTAAACTACGGCGGCCTAAGACCAGAGATAGTGCGTCCAGCGGTCGCGCTTGTAATTCTCCTGTGGTGGCCTCTGAAGTCCTGTGAGTTCGCGCTGGGCCCGAACATACTGAATGGAAAGTTGGGCGCTCATGTGCAGGGCACCGAGATCATTCAATGTTATTCGGCTCGGCAACTATGGGGAGCCTAAATGTTGGCTCCTATGTGTCGAACAAATATCCGCGAGCTTCTGGTGGGCGCTGCACGGAAACGTCAATTCCGAGATTAGGCGGGGATGGTCAGCGTCGTGGAGCACGCGATCTCTTCAGCATGAGGGGGTTCGGTGTCCCCCGCACTGGTCTGGCGACACAACGCTTCCAAACTCAATGTACGTTCGAACACTTTCCTGAGGCTCCATGAAATTCGAGACCGGAGCATCGGGGCGGATATCACATGTCAGGCGCCTTGCACTTTGGAAACTCTTGCTTTCTCTGGTATCCTTCGGGCTCGCCATGGTAGCGTTCGATCTGAATGCTCTCGGCTTGAAGAGAGCATGTCGCTGAATTTCGGTAGGAGCGTTATCCTTACAGCTGGCGTGTCTCCTAGCCTCGCGTATACTTGTCGGTCAGACGTTTGGATACTAGGGGCTGTTAGTCTCTCGAGGCCGGGAAATTCGCAGAAGCAGTTTAGAGTCTTACATCTATTATGCTCGCTCGCGACACTTACTCAGTTTTTTAGGATGTCCGTTCATGAGCAATTTATACTGCGAATCCTTGGAAGATGGATAGGTCGAAAGCTAAAAAGGAAGTTGGGTTCTACACCTATGTAGCATCCCCCTTCCAGATCCAGGGGTAGTTTTCGGCTGTTCGACACATGCGCAGCAAGGACCCGTAGAAGCTTGGGTTGATCGAATAGAGGCCCAGCCACGTGTCGCAACCGACTGCTGCCGCCGATATTGGGTGAGTGTAATCAGTCTGTTTGCGACCGGTAGAAACAGCTGGATAATTCCCTAGGCCGACGAACACAACCCAGATCTCCGATTCTTCCAAATTAGTGAAAGACAAACTAAACTTGGAAAGGTACTTCCGGTTTAGTAACGCCTCATGCAAGCAGGATTCGCAGGGCCGGATTAGGATGGGCGGCTGTCGTAGGCTCGGAGGGAGCGACGCACGTGTGGTCGGATAATGCGTCGTTGCAGTAGAAGATGATGCGTCCCAAGCGCTTGAGGCATCAAAAGGGACAACAACTCGAGCATACCGACCTTGCTGAGGTGAACCTATCTTAAGATGGCCCGAGCGCCCGGCGCATGGGGGCGCAGGTAGAATCGGTGGGGCTAGGCATTTCAGGAGAAATGTGGAGAGGGCTTGGTTTGTCTGGGGCGACGTGGTTGTATGCGACGGCCGCCACCAAGAGAGAGCCCCATCTATATTCGACCCAACCCGCGGTATTTTCAACGGAGATCCGCCCACCACGGGCCTTGTTAGTTGGCATATGCAGGTGGACTGAGACTGGCTGTCAAAAATCGTTGGTGGTAATTTCAAGGTTGGGCCTTGATGCGGACAAATGTCGTACCGCTTGAGGCAGAGTTTGTGACGGCCATGACACCATTCGTTCCGACCAGGTCGGATCCTTGGGGTGTCCAAGAAGAGGACAAAAGATCGGAAGAGATTTCTATGGTATATCGCACCTGAGAATCTGAGCCCCACTCTATTCGGTAGTCGCGGCCATTAAGCGATGAGACTCGAATCGTCGGGCTTGGCGGGTCATTGGTTTTCCATCCCATCACAGACTGCATGACTGCAATGATGTTGCTAGCAAATGCAATGTGTTCTGACGGGGAAGGGTGGTTGTGCAGCCCACTCATCGACCCTCCGGGGCCGAGACCCAATTTAGGAATGGGTATCGAGTAAACATTTGGAATGCCCGCATGAGTCGCGCTCGCCACGACTTGGGTTATCAGGGGCGCTGCGACCTGTGCCTCTGGTCCGAAATAACTTACGCAGAACACCTTTGTGTAGGATGGGTGAGTCGTTCGGATCTGCATGATCAAATTGCTGTAGGCTTCTTTAAATTCGTTAGTTGTTGGGAGTCCGGAAGTTCCAACGAAATCGTTAATTCCCAAAAACACGACCACAGCGTCGGGGACAAACGTATCATGATTGAAATCACCACCTCGGTAGTTGGACATTGCTTCCGCATAATAGCCGGTGTGGCTTAGAAATGTGCTGTAGTATGTTGGCATTTTTGTAGCGGCAGAGTTCGTTACTGAGTCGTAAGCATTTCGAATTACTCCACGTCCGGAAATGGCGACCGCATGGTGATCTGCATTGAAATGTCGCGCGACGACCGACGGAAAGGCGTCGTAATGTCGATCATTGTCTTCGCGCGGAGCCCCATAAATCCCATATCCAACAGTCCAGGAGTCTCCCAGGAAAACCAGCTTGCGATGCCGCATAATCCCGTGATTGGTGATGTAGCCACCTGACGGCAAGTGCAATCCATGAAACATGGCAGCTAAGTTTTTCCCTGAAATCAAGGCTTCATTCCTTTTTTGTACCATGATGTGGTGTACGCCCGGGCCCAACCCCGAAAAGGTGTGAATGCTAGGCGCGAGATTGGAGGGAGCGAACTTTCCTCGGTAACTTCCGTCAATCCAAACATCAAACCACACTTGAGTGCTCGTGGGACTTTCCATCTCGATGCCGATGGAAGTTCCAGAGAACCGAGCCTCAAAATATGTCCCCGGGTAGTTCATCAATGCGAAGTTCGACGCTACTAATAAGCGCCCTACATAACGAATCCTTGGATCTCCAGGAAGTACTAAGCTGGGCGGCGGGTTTGAGCATGGTTTAGGTGGAGGCGGCGAACCATATCCGTTGTAATTGAAGTGGCGTTGAATTGTGTACAGCGGACCAGGACTTATTACGCGCCCTGACTGCACGGTCAGAGTAACCAACACAAATCCGTTGGCATCTGTTGGCCGAGCCCAAGCGCCGCCACGTGCAAAGACGACGCTCCCAGTCCTTACTTCAACGGTCAAAGGTTGGGATGTCCCTGTAAAATTCTGATAATACACCGGGAGTTCGAAAGTTTGCCCAGCATTGCACGGCAGAAGGAAGTTTGGGTGAAAGGCATTAATTGCGGTCTGGGCTCCGCTCCTCAGAATGCCGCAGCACGCTATTGCCAGAGCTAACCGCATCTTGAAGGGCGCCAATCTCATGATCTGTCTCCTGGACACCGTTAACACTACTCACCGGGTCCACGTCTAATATACTTGGTTTTATGCGCTGCGCAAGAATCTTTGGTCCGTCACCTTAAAACGACTCAAGAGAGTCTTCAAAGATCGTCGTATAGATAATTCCCGCAAGCTAGTGCGATGATCGCCTTGCCCGTCCCTTTCTGGCTGAAATCTGCAGGTAGGGGAGGTAAGGGGAATGGAGCGGGCCGCGACCAGGGTGCATTTGTTAATGCCGTATGGCCCAGCTCGCATCATTACTTGGTGCTTCGGGCCACCGCGTTCTGTCTGGTGGGAGTTGCTCCCGCGCGGAACGATCGCGAAGTACGCCGTCAAACTCCCCTCATCTGCGAAATCCTCGATGGTCGTCAGGTGGTCGTGAGGTCAAGTCGTGAGTCGTGAGGTGCCAGACACTTGCGCGGACCTTGGACAACCCATTCATTATCAACGGGTTACGTGAGATTTTGAATGGCGATTGTTGGGGGTTGAGTCCGGACTTTGTGTTGAAAATTTGTACCATTGGACGAAGAACTACATGCGCGAAGGTCAGCTCCGCCGCTCTGCCTCCGGGGGTACGACTAGGCACGTCCCTTAGTTCTGTGCCACGGCTTGTCGGCGCGCGGGGCACCGGAACTTCAATGCTGTGCCCACTGAATCCGCCACAAAACTGGGCCAGCGGTGCACCCATCTTGCGCCACACCGCCCCTTGTATGTGGCTCGACAGTTCTGAACTTACCCCTCTCGATCCCACCGAACCGCCTTTCTTCCTTACTTTCACGTTTTCGTGCTCCCATCGGTTTGTGGAACCAAGTGCACAGTCAGGCACTTATCGCTTTCTCTTATCGCTTTCTACAGAGCTCAGCTGCGAAGTCCGGATTGAGCAAGAGATGCTTGCCTGACCTGTTCAACGCTCTACCGATGCTCTGCCGGCGCGGGTGGTTCTGCAGCCCGAGAGCGGGACAGAAGCGCTCACTTTCCCAGGACTTTTGTAGTCCGTTCCGGACGGGGCCCTCGCCTGGGTTGACGCCGTCAACGAGCGGAGCGATAGTACATATCGGTCGAGAGCATGAGAATTCGCCGGATCCAATGGGAACGGGCGTTCACGCTGATCGAGCTTCTGGCGGTCATGGGCGTCATCGTGTTGCTCATGGGCCTGGTGCTGGCGGGGGCCGGCCTTGCCAGCCGGCAGGCGGACCGTAACCGAGTGCGCGCGGAGATGGAAAAAATTTGCACCGCCCTGGAACGGTACAATCTGGAGTACACTTCATACCCGACGAACCTGTACTCGCCGAATGTCGTTCGAGCGCTGACGAATTTTGTGCCAGACCTCAATTTGACGGATATTTGGGGGCGGGCCTACGTGTACACCCGACTTCGGGGATACGATCATTCCACTGGCAATCCAATCCTACGCCGCGACGCATTCGAGCTGCGCTCGATCGGGCCCGATGGCTTGACCAACACCGCGGACGATATCACGACCTCCGTGGGCCACTGAGGCGTCTTCCGCGAAGCCCTAACACTGCCGGAAGCTCGTCGAGTCGCCGAAGAACTAGCGTCGGACGCACGGACTGCAAACTTCGCCGGTCGACGTCGGATTGCCGAGGCGCGAACGCGATCGGAAACACTCCCGCGGCCTGGTAGGCGCGGAGGTCATCCACCGTGTCGCCCACGCCCACCGCTTCGCTAGCGTGGATACCCAAGCGGTCGAGCGCCACGAGGACCGGCTCGGGATCAGGTTTCGGATGGCGCACGTCTTCGAGACCCACGATGGTGGCGAAGCGCTCTTCCAAACGAAAACCGCGCAAGATTCTCCGAGCGCCATCCACGAGCCGGCTGGTCACGATGGCCAGGTGCAACCGGTGCTCAAAGAGTACCTGCACACACGTTCGCAAACCGGGCATCGGCTTCGATAGCGCAACGCAGACCGGCGTGAACGCCTCGCGATACAATCGGATCAACTCCGCCACTTCGCTCTCGGTCAAGCCGGGCACGAGGCGCGGGAACATTTCATATAAGGGTCGCCCAATCAGCGCGCGGATTTGGCGCGCAGGCACGGGCACCCAGCCGCGTTGTTGAAGCGCACGCTGGAAGGAGTGAACGATCGCACGCCTCGTGTCGAACAGAGTCCCATCGAAATCGAACACGACGGCCTGACAGGCGCTCGGTAGCCGAAGAGGCTGGCAGGGCTTCATCGCTTAGGACTTCCGCCGCTGGGCGCAAGCTCCCGAGCCTTGAACACCAAAAACAGAGGCCGATGGTCAGAGGCCCGATAGACCCCAGGATCCCGCACCGCGCGGCTTCGCTCGCGGACAAACTCGGGTAACATGCCGGCGCTCGCGAGGGCGTAGTCGATCCGCGAATAGGTGTCCGACGCTCTGTGAAAATGGGTCCAGACGTCTCCCCATTCGTCCGCGGGCCGAAGGTCGTGTAGGCGAGGTTGGTCTTCGAGGGTCAACCGCCGGATTGGAGCTGAATCAGGCGTGTCGTTGAGATCCCCCACGACCAACAGGTTGAGGTTGGAGCGAGCGTTCAAGAGTTCGCTGACGACCATGTGGAGCAGCCGGGCCTCATTGCGCCGCATCTCGGTCTGGCCCATCGGATGGAACACCTTGGACTTGAGATGGGCGACGACCAGCCGCAGGCGGTAGTCCTCGCGGACCTGAATTTCCACGTCGAGAAAACCGCGGAGGACATACAGTTCGTTCGCGCCAATGCGATACGTCTGGTCGAGGCGCGGCTGGCGATGGGTGATGGGAAATCGCGTGAGTACGGCCAAACCGATCCGGGATTCTGGGCGCACGACCAATTCGGACCATGGATAGTCGAGGCCTCGAGTGCGAAGCGAGCGGCGGAATTCATCGAACAGTTCGCGTCCGATTTCCTGCACGGCCAAGATATCGGGCCGCCATCGCGCGACCAAGTCGGCCACGGCTTCCCGTTCCGCGAGCGGCTTGGGCTCGGATGGGATGCCGTCGCTATCCCGGTCCTCCAGCGAGTAGTGCCGAAGGTTGTAGGTCATGACGCTAAACTCGTCCGGCAACGTTTGAACGGTGGGCGAGCGGGCGGGGGGCTGGGATAGGTCCTGGCGGCACCCGACGAGCAGTACAATGCCCACCCACGCCCAAACACGTGAGGCGCGCGGGCGCGGTGCGGGCTCAAGCGGACGGCGGACGTTGTGCACCGGATTTGTAGTATCGGTCGATCCGTTCCGCGACGTCCTTGTATCGGACATCCGTCGCGTAGATCTCCTTGAGCAGCTCGACCGCCTTCTCGGGCCGACCCAACTTCTCGTAGATTAGGCTCAGTTCGTACAGGATGTCTTTCTTGGTCTCATCCATCACGGCGATCTCAGACGCCGCTTTTTCCAGCTGCTCGGCGGCGAGGTCGTACTGACCTTTGGCTTCAAAGCAACGGGCCAGGTAGTAGAGCGAGCGGGTTCGCCGTTGCGGGTTTCGCTGGGATTGCTGGAACTGCTCGATGGCCTCCAAGTACCGGCCGCGCTCGAAGAGCAGCACGCCGTACTCGTAACGGAACTGCAGGTCGTTTGGATACCGACGCACGCGATCTTCCGCGTCGTTGAACACGAACTCCGCCTTCTCTTTCTCCACTGCTTGCGCCCCGGCTTCGTCGCCCACCGCGCGCCGCCGAGCGATTTCCGCATCGTATTGGCGGACGCGGATCTGTGTGATCGCCCGCGCCAATTGAGGATCGCCGCCGCCGCTGATTCGGTCGGCCTCCTGCAGGGTTTCCAATGCCTTGTCGAACTGCTCGGCGCGAGCGTATAAGTCCGCCAATGCGCGGCGGTAGTTGATGTTGTTGGGCTCGCGGGCAATCTTCTCCAAGTGGTCTTGGATCAAGTCCTGGATGTCTCTTTCTGTCTTAGCTGCCTTGGCGAGCTGCTCCAGCCGCTGGGCTTCTTTCTCGTCTTTGATCAACTCGCGGTATGACTGCGCGCTCTCCCACTTACCCCTGCGCATTGCATCCCGGGCTTGGGCGTCCTTCAAACCTTTGATCACCTTGGGATCGTTGGGCCGCAACATCACCAGCCGTTCGTAGCATTCTCGCGCTTTGTCGGTGATGTCTGCTCGGCTGTACAGGTCCGCCAGCGTCATTAGCAAGGCAACGTCGTTGGGGCGGACTTCGCGAACAGATTCGAGCGTTTCGATGGCGGTCATGATTAGATCGGCCGCCACCGCTGCCCGGGCCACGAGGTTAAAGAACGGCGGGTTGAATGGATCGCGACACATCAGCCGTTCGCCGACTTGTAGCGCTTTGAGCGGTTTGGAACGAAGTTGCAAACTTGCCGTCAGCAGCGACCCCAGGGCTGCCAGTGTGGCGATCGCGTGATAGCTCGCGCCGCGGCCGGAGTTCAGAAATTTTTGAATCTGAGCCTTACGCAAGATTCGCCGGGCCTCGAGCAGCCGGGGCTCCGCGTCCAGTACAGAGAGAAGAATCTCGATCGCGTAGTCCGTGTTTCCGCGTTCCACCGCCATGGTGGCTTTCTCAACGATTTCGCGCGTTTTTCGCGGGACCTCTGTCAAGGATACTTCGGGCATGGTTTCACCTCTCGTTTCACGCATGCCTCACTCGGCACAAACCGGCAGACTATCGCGGAGCGCTTCCGCTTGCAAGCAAGCTGAGACTGCAGATAATGAGCGGGCGGCCGCGTGCGCGGCTGGTACATGCGTGGAGTCAGGATTTTAGGAATGCGGCGCAGGGAATGGGGCGCAGGCACGGCCGGCGTGCCGAGACGGGCCCGGTGGGCCGTGATGGCGGCCTTTTGTGCGGTCCCGTGTGTGGGCCTGGCCGGGGATGGGTTTCCGGTGGTGATGGCGGGCGCCCAACCGTGTGTGCGCCTGGCGGACTTGGCGCGAACCTATGGCCTTCGGGCCTCGTCGCCACAACCGGAGCGGCTCGAGTTGTTGAGCCCCTTCCATGCCATGCGATTCGAGGAGGGCAACCGACGCATCAGCTTGATGGAGGTGGTGCTTTGGTTGCAATACCCTGCGAGTCGAGTGCGGGGCCGGTGGGTGATTCACCGCGCCGATGCGGAAAATTTAATTGACCCGATTCTTCGCCCGTACCGTCATTTGCGGGGACGCGGCGCGACCATTGTCGTGCTGGATGCGGGGCATGGTGGGCGCGATGGTGGGGCGGAGTCCCCCTACGGGCCGGTGGTGGAGAAAGACGTGGCGTTGGACATTGTCCGGCGCGTGCGCGACTACTTGCCAGTGGGCGAGCTTGTGGTTCGGTTGACGCGCGAGGCGGATGAATTTCTGGAACTGGACGAACGCAGCCGGCGGGCCGCCCAGTGGGGCGCGGATATCTTCGTGAGCATCCATTGCAATTCGGGGCCGGATCCCGCCGCCACGGGTATTGAGACTTATGTTCTCTCCAAAGCAGGGTTGGGTTCGACCCATGACACTCGACCCGTGCCGGTGGTTCCTGCCCGAATGTTTCCGGGCAATCACCATGACGCGGCCAGCGCGGTGTTGGGTTTCAATCTTCAACGCCGACTAATTCACGAAACGAACGCGCAAGACCGTGGCCTTCGTCATGCGCGATTTGCAGTGCTACGGGATGCACCTTGTGCGGCCACGTTGGTCGAGTGTGGGTTTTTGTCGAACCGCGAGGACGCACGGCGGTTAGCTGATCCGGGGTATCGGGATCAGTTGGCGTGTGGAATCGCGCGTGGGATCATGGATTACGTGGGTGCAGTTCGAAAAGCTGAAGTGATGTTGCCGTAGGCCGACGATGACGAAGTCGTGGGAAAAAGGCGATCGCGCGCGGAGAATTTGCCCAGCCTGGCGGCGCG
>CAACVY010000099.1 GCA_900661335.1 uncultured bacterium
GCCCAATCCTCCACCACATGGCACAACGAGCCCAAATATCGTGCTCCATCCAAACCCGCCCCTCCTTCAGGGCGTTCACTGCACTGCACGGGCCGTGAAATATCCGAGGATGCGAAGGTTTTCGTCCGGCGCTCCAGGAAGGTGCAGGCCTTTCAGGTAAGAGTGCTCGGCCCACGGCACCGACGCGAAGAGGCGATGCTTCGGCACTCGATGCACCTCGTCAGGAATTTAGGCGTAACGCTCGGCAAGGATGCGCACCTCCGACCCCAGCGACGCGCGAAGCTCCGGCGCCACCCACCACGCAACTCAAGTGATGATCCCGTGGCCTTCGCTCCACGTACACGCGGACTTCGTTACGAGCTGCAACCCTAATAGGACCCTACCCCGCCACCCACCGATCGGCACCCAAGCTCGCGCAAACTCCCACAAACGCCCCACACTCATGGTTGCCGGTCTGCCTCTTTTGCGGTGCACTTACCTCCAATTTCTGCAGGCACAGCGCTTCCGTCACACTTGCGCGACGCTCGCGATCCTCGCAACTCGTGTGGAGTCATTGAGCACGGTCGTTCCACACGTTCCGTTCGTCCGCATCCCAGACGGTTCGAAAAAGATGCAACCCCACGACCGTGGTCGTCCAACGCTTGGAACATCCGGCAAGGCGTTTTTCCAACGCTTGGAAGAACTCCCGGCACTTTCGTCCAACCCCTTGACAAGCGACCTCAGCTGTCTTGGAAAAAATAGGGCGGATTGTGTCTAAGGCTTGGAAAGATCGAGGCCAGTTCCGTCCAAGGCTTGGAAGATCACCGTGTGCGGGGACCACCGCGCCAGGTTGCGGCCCGTGGTGGCCCTCGTGGGACGGCCCGACGAACCGTGCACACTGTGATTGCTTCAGGGGCCCGACTTTGCGATCATTCTTGCGCGAAGACGGAGGTACCCATGAAACCGATGGCGCGCTTCAGTTCACTCCTGGCTTTGTTGTGCTCGATGGCCGTGATCGCTGAGGAGCCGGTCTCGAAGTCACCGTTTCCGGGTCCACGCGGTGAAAAGCTGGACCTGTGCACGCGCGAGGATATTTGGGGCCGGCCGCCGAAAGGGTTTTTGGACCAGTTCGTCCGTGTCCAGCGCGATCAGGTTGTGGCCTTCGCGCTGTATACGCATGACCATGGCGTGCTGAAGTTATCGGCCCAACTCTTTCCGCTTCAACCGAACGAGCCGCGAGAAGTTCGTTTAGAGCTCCGCGAAGGAAACGAGTGGAAGGAGGTCGCGCGCGCCCCTGTGCTATACCCGGGCTGGTCCGCACATTTCCGCATCGAACCATGGGATTCCACGCGTTCGATCCCCTACCGCGTCCGGCACGGCGATCACGCAGTGTTTGAAGGACTGATCCGCCGGGACCCGGTGGACAAAGATGAAATCAAGGTCGCGGTGTTGAACTGCGACTCGAACCAAGATCGGGGGGATCGCGATTCGTTTGTTCAACAACTCCGCTGGCACGATCCGGACCTGTTGTTCTTTGCGGGCGACCAGAGCTACGACCATACCGAACACACGGCGGCATGGCTGTTGTGGGGAACGCGGCTGCGCGACGTGCTCCGGGACCGTCCCGTTGTGACCATTCCGGACGATCACGACGTAGGCCATGGAAATCTCTGGGGCGAAGGCGGAATCGTGGCGGACTCTCCGGCGGGGGATTCGGGCGGGTACTACTATCCTGCGGAATACGTGCGGATGGTCGAGCGCTGCCAGACTTGGCACCTGCCCGACCCAGTGGATCCGGCGCCGGTAGCTCAAAACATCGGCGTGTATTTTACCCGCTTGCGTGTGGGCGGCGTGGATTTTGCAATCCTCGAAGATCGGAAGTTTAAAAGCGGTCCCAAAGGCAAACTTCCCCAAATGGGACCGCGTCCGGATCACATCGTGGACCCCAACTATGACCCCAAGAGCGTGGATCTTCCCGGTCTGCAGCTACTGGGCGAGCGGCAGTTGAAGTTTTTGGACGAATGGAGCTGTGATTGGGCGGGCGTGGATATGAAGGCCGTTCTTTCGCAGACTGCCTTTGCCGGGGCCGTTCATTTGCACGGGTCCAAGGAGAACCGGCTGATCGCTGATCTCGACTGCAACGGTTGGCCGCAATCGGGTCGGCGCGAAGCGCTGGTTCGGATTCGTCGTGCGCTGGCGTGTCATTTATGCGGGGATCAGCACCTGGCCGTCGTCCTCCAGCACGGGATTGACCAGTATCGCGACGGACCGTTTGGCTTTACCGCCCCGGCGATGGTCAACAGCTACTACGGTCGCTGGTGGGAACCCGCGGACCATCGCCCAGGCGCCAACCCGATTCCCAACAGTCCGCTGCCCTGGACCGGGGATTATCAGGATGGGCTGGGCAACTTGATTACGATGTTCGCGTACGCCAATCCAGTTTTTGACCGAATGGCAGAGTTGAAGGCGCGCCAGCGCGACCCCGAGGCCATGCGAGGGGATGGATACGGGCTCGTGCGCTTCCATAAGCGGCAGCGGACGATCACGTTCGAATGCTGGCCGAGGTTTGCAGATCCATCGCGAGGCACTTCTGGCCAGTATCCGGGCTGGCCCATTACGGTCCGAATGGAAGACAACGACGGACGTAAGCCCGACGGGTTTTTGCCGCCGATCGTTGTGACGGAAGTGGAACGTCCGGTCGTGCAGGTCATTCGCGAGCAAGACGGCGAAGTGCTGTACACCTACCGTGTGGCGCGTACGCCATTCCGCGCCCCCGTGTACGGCGCGGGCACATTTACGATTCGGGTCGGGCGCGACCGACCGGACGGCTGGATGGCGCGCGGCATGAAACCCGCCACGGGCGATACTGCGCCAATCCAGGTTCGCTTGCCGTGAGTTTGGACACGCCGCATTGTTTGAAAAGCACGGCGAAACAATCTACGCCGAACTTCGGGTAAGAGAGAAATGCATTCCCCTGGGAGGCGTGCCCAGATGGGGTATTGGCGTTCGGTCCAAATCTCAGTGGCGTTTCGCGTGGGCTAGCAACGATACATTCGCGCGAGCCAATGCCGCAGTGATTCGAGCGACCGACCGCACCCGAACCGAGTCTCCATGGCACTGAATCCAAGGGGCAAGCATTTCGACTCGCCTCGCGCCACCCAAAACGCACAAAACCCTGCCCGAAGTGCGGGGAGCACATCGTTGTCCAAGCGGTCCCCCACCACCACGACATGCCCAGGAGTCCAGCCACGCGCGAGCACTCGCTCCACGGCCAAATGGAAGAAGTTCGGCGAGGGTTTCGCCCATCCACATTGCCACGACCACACGGCAAGATCCGCGTCCCAAAAGGGACCGCCGTGCGCCGTGGGAAACCAGGACATCAACAACTCCACCGTGTAGAACTGTGCGTTGGAGACAATCCCCATTCGGACGCCGCGGGCGGCGAGTTCCGCTACCACCGCCTGGGCTCCGACGGCAGGGCGCGTGGGGTTCGTTCTAAGCTCATAGAGCATCGCGAGCCGCTCGACCTCCCCCCCACCCCTACGCACCCAGCCGGCTCGAACGGCCTTGGTGAGCGCGTGCCGCCATGCGTCCCGGACATCGATTTCGGGTCGGTTTCCACCGCGAGCACGCCCCGCTTTCATGCTCGCCGCCGCTCGTTGGAAGGCCGCCTGTACTCGGTTCGCAGCGTCCGGCACTCTCGGCGTCCACTCCAGCAACGGCAGGAGTTCGTTGAGTGCCGGAACCCCTGCCCCGCGCATGTGTTCAAGGGGTTCCGGCTCGGAAGAATCCAGCAACGTACCGTACACATCCCACAAAATGGCGCGCAGTGGCCGCCGGGCCCTCATCGCGTTCACCTACGGAGTTGATGCGCCCCGGCTCGAGGCACCCATCCGGCAACGGTACTCCGGAACCCCGATCATCGGTGGCCGCTCAGGTTCGTCCCACGGCGTGTCCACGAGCACACACCCCTCGTCCTGCCTTCGACACTGGTGAAGAACGCTATGCCACTCCAACTTGGATTCAATGTACCCATACTGCTGCAGACGCCGGAACATGGTCTGCAAGATTCCAAACGACATGCGCCCAAGCGCATCCAACGACTGGTTGCGGTGTACCCGCACATCGAGATCCACTTGGGCGAATGAGTTGAGCGAGCCCCGGTGGTACACGTCGAGGAGATGCGCGATCTCTACACCGTACCCCACCGGAAATGCCAGGCGCTCGAGGACGGATCTGCGAGCGGCATACTCGCCCGAGAGGGGCTGGACCAGCGCCGTCAGTTCGGGCACCCAGAGAGACAACATCGGGCGCACCACCAGCTCGGTCACACGCCCGCCGCCCACACCCCGTTCGCCACGCCGGATCTCCAATGGACGATCGTAGAAGGCCTTCACATACTCCACCGATGGATCTTCCAACAACGGGCCGACCAGCCCGTACACGAACCATGGGCGAACGTTACGAATGTCCGCATCCACGAAAACCAAGATCTCTCCTGAGCATACGAACAGCGCCTTCCAAAGATTTTCCCCTTTGCCGCGGTACGTCCCGTGGGAAGGTAAAATCTGGTCCGACCGCCACACTTGCGCGCCGAACTCCGCGGCGACTTCGCAGGTGCGGTCGGTGGAACCAGAGTCGATCACGACGATTTCATCCAGCAAAGGATACCGTTGTATCAGCTCGGTTCGCAGCAAAAGAATTTCCTTCCCAATCGTGGCCTCCTCGTTCAGCGTCGGCAGGCAGAGCGAAATTCCTCCATGGAATTTCTCTTTGAGTTCGACCAGCCGGCGTACGTCCGCGAACCGAGTATGGTGGTACGTATGGGTACGGAACCAGTGACGGACCTGCTCGGCAACATACGTTGGAGCCCGCAAGTTCACGC
>CAACVY010000010.1 GCA_900661335.1 uncultured bacterium
AACTTGGCCGTGTACTTGGAGGTGGCGGGCTCGATCGTCTTGGTCGTGCGGCGCCTGATGGAGTTGCCTGTATGAAACTCCACCGATGGACACTCTTGGTCTGTAGCACCGTGGCCCTCGCGACGATCCTAGCCGTGCGTGCTCGCCCGCCCTCGGTCCCCCCGCGGACCGCACCCGCCGAGGTGGTGGAACTGACCCAGGGCTGGAATATGCGCAACCTCGTCACCGCCATTTATCTTGGACCTCGAATTGCGGACACGGTGGTCGAGGTCACGGTCGTCTGTTTGGCGGCGGTGGCCCTCTCGAAAGGATGGTCGGCATGCTCGAAGTGATCATCGCCCTAGCCACGGTCGGGTTTCTTGCGTCGGACAATTTGGTGCGCAAGGTGATGTGCGCATCGTTGATGGAGAGCGCAATTATCCTGACCTTTCTGCACGTCGGGCACATGCCGGAGGCGCGCGCGCCGATATTGGATCCAAACTTACGTCCGCCCGCGCAACCCATGGCCGACCCGTTGCCGCAAGCCTTGATGCTGACGGCCATTGTAATCGGCGTCTGTTTCAACGCACTGATTCTCGCGTTTATCGCCAGGGTGAAGCGGGAACACGGTACGTTGAACGCTTCGATGCTGCATGATTGAACCGGTCTGGGTTCGGCTGTTCCCCTTCGTGCCCGTGGGGGCCTTCGTGGTCGTCCTGGGGGCACACGCGTTCGGCTGGGATATCTCTCGATCGGCGTTGCGCGTCTCCGCGCTGTTGCAGGGCGCGATCGGGGTGGCGTTGTGGGCGTGGTTGGAGTCCACCCCGGAGGGTGTGCAGATTGCGCTGGGGAACGGCCCGGGGGCGATCGCATTCGCTCTGGGGCCGCAGGAGCGGCGGATGCTGGTGGCCTATCTGGTCCCCCTCGGTGCTGCCACGATTCAAGTCCACCATTGGCCAGACTTCGCCGCTCGATGTGCCGCGCTTCTCTACATGGCAGGGTGCAGCGGGCTTTGGGTGACTCATGACCTGTTCAATTTCTATGTCTGGTACGAGTTGATGACCATGGCGGCGTACGTGCTCATTGCTGCTCGAGGCCAGCACTACGCCTCCGTCAAGTACATGTTGTTCGGCGTGGTCAGCTCTTCGCTCCTGTTGGGCGGTATCGTGGCGCACTATGCCACGGGGGCACCGTTGACGATGGCGGTTTCGCCGGAATGGATACAAGCCCCAGACAGCTGGCAACGGTGGAAGCTGCTGATGCTGGGCAGCGCGTTCATGGTCCACAGCGCGTTCGTTCCTGCATGGACATGGGTGCCCACCTGCCATGCGGCCACCGTACCTTCGATGTCGGCGTTCCTTGCGTCGTACACGCTGATGGGTGGCTTGTATGGACTCCACCGTTGGGTACTGCCCGCCGCCCGAGCGGCGGGCCACTGGGAAGTGCTCCAGTGGATTGAAACCCTTGCAGCCATCACCTCAGTCGTGCCGGCGGTCGGCATGGTGTTCGAGCGAGAATTCAAGCGCTGCGTGGCCGCGTCCTCCGTAGCCACGGCCGGAGTGGCAGGCTGGCTGCTTGTGCGGGGGCATTCGGACGCGGCGTTGGGTGTGGTCGCGATCCATGCAGTGGGCAAGACGTTGCTGTTCCACTCGTTCGACGCGCTGGAATTTCGGGAGCGCACCGTAGTCGGGCAAGTTGCCGCGTTTTGGACGGTGGCCGTCGGGATCGTGTTGGGAACCGGTCTTGGGCCGACTCCATTAGGGCACTGGAAGCGCTTGTTGATTGCGGAGATCCCCACGGCGCGTCTGGCGTTGAGCGTCGGTACACTGTGCATGTGGATCGGGTTTTTGAAGTTCCGCTGGTGCGTCGGCGGTCCGCAGGGTCCGAAGTGGCTTCCGTGGGCGGCCGCTTTGTCTCTGGGGGTCGTCGCGACGGTTGGAATTACGGCGGAACGGGGCTGGGGGATCGTGCGGGGATTGCATGAAGGGGCGTGGGTCGCGACGGCGGCTTGGCTGGGGTGGTGGATCCGCCGTACGGAGTTTGCGTGGGCACCGGTGTGGCGTCGCCGCCCGTATCCCAACCTCAATGCGGAATTGTTCGGGGCGTTTTTGGTGTTTTTCGTGGGTCTGGTCTGGGTTCTTGGTGGGCTCGCATGACCGCTCGATACCGCGCTTGAAGCCCGTGGTGGCGGTGGACGGGTTTTCGTCAAGTTGGTACGCGTGGTGCCGTTCGTGTTCGATCACAGACGCCGCCATGTTTGCGACACCGCGCAAAGGTTCTCGACCTGGTCTGCGCGCGCTTGATCTTGTACTGAACCTCACATCGCCTCGCTTCGCCACGATCGCAACACGCCAGCCATCCTCGGAGTTGCGACCGTTTCGGCGGTAGAAGTTGCGCAATTCACGCGTGGTTGGATGGTTGGTTCCGCGGTGCGTGGGGCAGTCGGGCGGCGCCGCAATTGTCTTGGCGTGGGGGCCACCCGTGGCCGTGGGCGAGGCAGGCTCATGGAACGAACTGCCGTGCCACCAGGCACATCGCCAGGCCCGCCAGCGCGATGATCGTTTCCATCACCGTCCACGACTTGAGCGTCTGCCGTTCATCGAGTCCGCAGTAACGGCCCACCAACCAGAACCCGCTGTCGTTGACGTGCGATAAAACCGTGGCGCCCGAGGCGATCGCCAAGACGAGGAGTGCGCGGTGGGGCGGGGAGACCGGCATGTTCTGGAGGATCGGGGCCACCAACCCTGCCGCCGTGATCATCGCAACGGTGGCCGAACCTTGTGCGATTCGTACCAATCCGGCTAGCAGCCACCCCAGCACGATGGGCGGCAGGGCCGAACGCGCGAACAGGTCTGCGAACAGTCGGCCGACTCCACTGTCCATCAACACTTGCTTCAACATTCCGCCTGCGCCCGTGACCAGGATGATCCCGCCCGCGGGCGCGAGCGATTTGGCGCATAGTTCCATCAATTCCATTCCAGAACGCCCGCGGCGACGGCCCAGAACTTCGAGCGCGGCCAAGGCCGAGATGGTCAAGGCGGTGAACGGATGTCCGATGAATGTGCACCACCGCACCCAAACGCTTCCGGATTTTCCCACGAGCGCTTGAGTCACGGTGTTCGCGACGATGAGCACCAGCGGCAGGGCCAGCAGCGATGCGCCGATCGCCCAATGGGGCAGGTCGGTGGGAACCTCTTCCACAGACTCCGTGGGGGCGGGGATTACCTGAATTCGGCGGGCGATCCACGAACCAAACAGTGGTCCAGCCACCCAAGCGACTGGCAGGCCGAGGATGATGCCCAGCAAGATGACCCAACCAAGGTCTGCCCCCAAAATCTCCGCAACCGCCACGGGGCCGGGCGTCGGAGGCACAAAGCTGTGCGTGACCGCCAGGCCCGCCAACAGTGGGATCGCAAAGGCCAGCACCGAGTGTCCGGTCGTCCGGGAGAGTTCCAATACCACGGGGACCAAGATGATGAAGCCCACGTCGAAGAAGACAGGGATCGCGATGCAAAACCCCGCGAACATCAAGGCCCAAGCGGCGCGCTGGGCTCCAAAGGCGCAAACGAGCGAGAGTGCGAGCGAGCGGGCTGCACCGGAGGACTCAAGCAGTTGGCCCAACATAGCGCCGAGCCCGACAACCGTGGCGACGAAGCCCAGCGTGTTGCCCATGCCGGACTGCAGACTGGCCAAGAGTTTCGCAGGCTCCATGCCGGCGAGTAGCCCCACGGTGATGCTGGCCATCACTAAGGCGAGAAACGCATGAATCCGACAGCGCAGTACCCAAAATAACAACGCGGCGATTCCTATAACCGCCGCCCACGCTGGTCGCCAGGTAGTCCAATCGGGGTTCATGAAGGGTTCGTCGGGAACTCTATGGTCCATGCGCCGCCGGTGGGCACATCGAATTCGCGCCACACACCGTCGCCGCGCGCTTCCACGGCCGCGCCACGCGGGCCCCGCAGACGCGCTGGTGGTTGCGCGCTTCGAATGCGCAACTTCCCAGCGTTTGGAATTTGCAAGCACGCCGCGGCCAGTCGCCCCTGGTTCCATTCAAGGTCGACGGTGACCGCGCCTCTCGCGCGCAACCCTTGGACCCATCCGCTCGGCCAGGCCGAGGGCAGAGCCGGAAGCAGGTCGAGTTCGGCGACCACCCCGGGTTCCGAGGGCCAGCGAGACTGCAGCAGCATTTCACACATGGCGGCCGTGATGCCGTAGTTGCCATCCAGTTGCATCGGCGGATGGTTGCCGAAGAGATTGGGCAGAGTGTTCCAGGTCAGTAAGTTGCGGATCATTTCGTACGCACGTTCGCCTTCGCGTAGGCGCGCCCAAAGCGCGCAGCGCCACGCCCATACCCACTCGCGACGACTGTCGCCCGTGGTCCCTCGTGCCTCGAGCGAGCGCCGCGCGGCTCGGGCCCATTCGGGAGTCCGCTCGACGTCAATCCAACTTCCGGGGTACACGGCGAACAGGTGCGATGTGTGGCGATGACGATTGTTCGGGTCGTCTCGATCCACGCGCCATTCTTGAAGTTGACCCCAACGACCGATTTTGGGTCGGTCCAACCGTTCACGTGCCTCGCGGATTCGTTCGCGAAGTTCCGCATCCACGCCGAGGATCTCGGACATTCGCACGGAGATGGTGAACAGTTCCCACACGATTTGTTGGTCGTGGGCTACACCGTCTTCCACTGGCCCGTGCTCTGGCGACCAACCGTCCGGAACAACCAGCGTGCCATCTGGGAGCGCCTTCAGATGGTCCAGCCAGAACTCACAAATCTCCCGCGCCATCGGCCACGCGACGTTGCGCAAGAAGTTGGTGTCCAGCGTGAACGCGAAATGCTCCCAGAAGTGAAGTGCGTACCAAGCGCTAGCGGGTTTGTTCCATTTCCAGCCGTGCCCGCCGAAAATGTTGTGGGACGTGCGGGCCGTCCACCCGCGCACAGGACCAAACGCGGCTTGGGTGGCCCGGCGGGAAGGCTCGCGCATGGCCATCACCAGATCGAAAAACGGTAGCGCGCATTCCGCGAGGTTCGCCGGCCCCGCGGGCCAGTAGTTCATCTGGACGTTGATGTTCGAATGGTAGTCGGAATGCCATGGCGGGTTGTTACTGTCGTTCCAGAGCCCTTGCAAATTGGCGGGTAAGCCTGGCCGGCGCGACGACGCGGCCAACAGGTACCGTCCGTAATAGAACAGTAGGCTTTCCAACTCCAAGTCGCGACCACCCGCGGCATATGCTTCGCGCCGCCGGTCGGTGGGCTGGCTGGCCGTCTCCGGATCCGTGGATCCTAACCACAGTCGTACGCGGTCGAAGAGCGAGCGGTGATCGGCCACGTGCCGAGCTCGGAGGGTTTCGTAGCCTTGTCGACTGGCTTCTTCGATTTGTGTCCGCACGCGCGGCTGGGGCGGTTCACCGCGCCACCCCCGTGATGGCTCCATGGCGTAGTCCGTGGCGGCCGCCAGATACCAAACCACCGCGTCCGCTCCCCGGATTTCGACGGCGTGGTTAGTGATGTCCAGCCGGCCGCCCCGTGGCTCGACTCGGCAACGAGCTTCGTAAGCCAATCCGTTGGGTAGTCGGCCCGCGAAGAACAATTCCGCAGCGCCGGAGGCAAGTCGCGCCACGCCCGTGGTTTCTCCGTGCACGCCCAGCAGCCGAAACCGACCATTCACTTGGCCGTTGGAGGTCGCCCTCCAGCAGCCGGCGATGACTTGGGCTGGGTGGCTGGCCAGACACTCTCGCGTGTGAGTCACGCCCGCGAGACGGAACTGTACGCGATGGATAGCGTCGGTGAGAGCCAAGGATCGTTCATATTGCTCGCCGATCACAAACGTCCCGCTGCCGACGCGAATCTCCGCCACTTGGAAGTGCGACACGCCTGGATTGGGTCGGAACACGATTCGGACCTGCCGGACGGTGATGGGCGCCGGGAGCGAAAATGTTCGAGTCTGCTGGCGTTCGGGGAATGGAGGCTGTCCATCGCACCGGTGCAAAGTGACCCACTGTTCGCCGTCCGAAGAGCCGAGCAGTTCCCAGGTTTGCGGATCTCGTTCGGGTACGTCATTGGCACTGGTCAGTGCGTACTCGCGGATTGTCACCGGGTCAGGAAATCGGCACTCCCATACGACCGGTTGGCCCCGGTGCTCCACGCACCATTTCGTGCCGGGATCGCCATCCACGGATCGGTCTACCTCTTCATGGGGGAAAAACGCACGGTGGCCGCTGACGCATTGCACCGTGGGCGCGTGGCCCGAAAGCTCGATACGAATCTCGCCGAAGTTTTGGTAGGCTCCCATCGTGGCGTAGTCGCCCGACGGGTTTTCATCACCGGTCCAAAGGCTGTCCTCGTTGAACTGGATTCGCTCGGTGGCCACGCCGCCAAAGATCATTGCGCCCAAGCGACCGTTCCCGATCGGGAGCGCTTCGGACGACCATCGTTCCGCAGGGCGGCCATAGCGAAGCACGAGGGATGCCGGCCCGACGATCCGAATGGGTTCTGCCGCCGTTGCGCTCGACGCGGCCAGCACCCCGCCGCATGCGAACAGGCGGAGGGCGGCCAGGATGACGGTCAAAGAATCGGTGGCCCACGCGCGGCTCATTTGGGCAGTGCTGCCTTCCAGCCTGCTTTCAACAGGCGCGCCAACTCGGCGCGAATTTCCGCGTAGGCAGGATCGTCGGCGACGTTGCGAGTTTCCCATGGGTCTTTCTCCAGATCGAACAACGCAGCTGGCATTTCGCCTTTGACGAATTCCATGTACCGGAACTTCTCCGTGCGGACCGCGTCACCCTCTTCGGAATCCTTTTCGGTGATGAACACCGCGGTTTTCCAAGGACGTTCCGGGCTGTTCAGTAACGGCACAAAACTAATACCTTCTTGGTTCGGCGGCGCGGGAATTCCGACTAGCTCGCAGATGGTTGGCACCAGGTCCACGAACTCCACGAGGCTTCGGCAGGGCCGCCCATTTCCCCGTGCACCTGGCACCCGTACGATGAGCGGAGCACGGTGCGTCGCCTCTAGCATGGAGTACTTGGACCAAAAGCCGTGATCACCTAGGTGGAACCCGTGGTCGCCAAGAAAAATAACCACCGTGTTCGTTGCCAGGCCAGTTTCCTCCAAAGCCGATAGGATCAGGCCGATGTTCGCGTCCACCATGGTGACGCATGCGTAGTAGGCCGCGATCGCGGCGCGCGCTTCTTCGGGGGTGGGTTGGCGTTGCGTGAAAATATCAGGGTTCCCGCCCGTGGCGCGTTTCATGTATGGAAACTTGTGCAAGGCGGACACCGGTGCGGGTGGGTCCGGAATTTTCGTCGGGTCATACATGTCCAGGAATTTTTTGGGTGCCAGCAGAGGTGTGTGGGGCTTCGATTGAGCCACTGAGAGGAAAAACCGCGTGCCCTCCTTGGCGAACTGGCGAAGCAAGGCCGCTGCGGTGGCGGCCATGCGGTAGTCTCCGTGCTCCTCCCACGCCAGACCCGAGTCGCCGTAGCGGTCGGATTGACGTCGCTTCCATTCGCGGTATTCGCGGCTGTCCTTGTTCGGAGGTGGAGGGTCAGGGTTTCGAGATCGCACTGATGGAAACTTCAGGAGGGGTGGCGGGCCATTCCAACCCGCGGGCCGATCGCAGTGTTCTAGGCGATCGAAGACGCGGTACCGCGCTTCGGCGTACTCGAGGGTATGGAAGAGTTTTCCGACGTTGGCCAGGTAGAAGCCATGTTGCTTCAGCCACTCCGGGAGCGTCGGGACTTCGGGCGGGATATGGCGGTCCATTACATCCTGATTGCTGAGCACGCCGGTGGTCCGTGGTCGCAACCCTGTCAAGAACGACGCGCGCGAAGGATTGCAGCAGACCGCTTGGACGTACGCGCGATCGAACCGAACTCCGGTGGCCGCCAGACGGTCGAGATTCGGCGTACGGCAGATGGGATTTCCATAACACCCTAGGGCATCTGCGTTGCAGTCTTCGATGTCAATCAAGAGCACGTTGAACCGGGGCGTTGCGCCGGCCGCGACGAGCGCGGCCAATCCACTGCTCAACCATGCGAACTTCCGTACGAACGGGTTCATGCTCAAGCTCCTTGGTTTGGCCTACAGGACCACCGTACTACGGTAGCCATCGAGGCGCGACACCTCAACTCGTTTCCGTGGCGTTGAATGCAGCGATGCTTTCAAGCGCCCCAACCACACCGCCCCCGCATCCCTCCCCTCTGGCTTTCAGCAACTTAAGGCTTTCACTTAACACTCTGGGCCGAACGTCTATGCAGACCATCTAGCGGACCAGCTCCACACCAAGCAAATCCGCAATCGAGGTGTTTGCTTCCATCTCTTGCGCGCCTTTGTGGTTAAAACCGAGGACGGCTGCACGTTGCGTTGGGGCGGGGAGGGAACTAGGATCGGTGCGGAACGGAGGTCGTCGTGGCGGAAAGCAACGATAGAACTACGGCGGGCAATGAGTGGAACGATCCGTTGCGATGGGCGGCGGTAGTCGCACACCAACTAAAGTCTCCCATCGGCGCGGCCGAAACGGCCTTGCGAACGGTCGTGGAGGGGTTGGTGGGACCATTGACACCCCAACAGCGTGACTTGCTGTCCCGAGCCGACGTGCGCTTGCAGGAAGCACTCGAGACTGCGCGCCGCCTGTTGCGCCTGGCCCATCCCGGCGCTGAGGCGCCGGCGTCTTGCGACGTGGCCGCACTCGCGCATGTTGTGGCGCAAAGCGCCACGGAGGAAGCCCAACGCCGAACTATCGCGCTCTCTGTAGATGTGCGCGTGCAGCCAGCCCGAGCCTCGATCGGCGAAGAGGCGTTGAGGGAAGTCCTTCGTGCTCTTCTGGAAAATGCACTCAAGTATACCCCGTCCCATGGGCAGGTCCGGATCCTTGTGGACACGACGGACGGCGGCGAACGTGTTCTCTTAGCTGTGGGCGATTCGGGACCCGGCGTTCCGCCCGAGGACCGCGACCGGATTTTCGAGCCTTTCTTCCGCGGGCGGTTGTCTGCGCTGAGCTCGACGCCGGGCCTGGGTTTGGGGTTAGCGCTTGTGCGCGTGCTAGTGACGGCATGTGGCGGGGCGGTGACTGTGACCAACTCCGACCTGGGAGGAGCGGAATTCATCGTCATGCTGCCGCGCGCGGCGGGGGGGGCGTCCGAGACCGCCACGGCGGAACGTCTGCGGGTGGTGATCGTCGGCGGCGTTGCGGCCGGCCCCAAAGTGGCGTCGAAAGTCATGCGCCTTCGGCCGGATGCGGAGGTGACCATTATTGAGCGGGGCGAGATCCTTTCGTATGCAGGCTGCGGCCTTCCCTACTACATTAGCGGGGTGGTGCGCGACCGCCGCGCATTGCTTTCCACGCCGTTGGGAGCGGTCCGTGATCCGATTTTCTTCCAAAACGTCCGCAACGTCACAGTGCTTCGGCGCACGGAGGCTGAAGAGATTGACCGCTCGAGCCGGCGGGTTCGAGTGCGGAATTTGGAGACCGGCGAGGTTCGCTGGATTGCCTACGACAAGCTCGTGTTGGCCACCGGCGCGAGGCCAGTGGTGCCGGATCTACCGGGCCGGACGCTTCGGAACATCCACACGTTGCACGGCGTGCACGAGGCCGAGAGCATTCGCCATGCCGTGCTGGGTGGGCGTGCTCTGGATGTGGTGCTCGTGGGCGGAGGCCTGATCGCCATGGAAATGACCAAGGCCCTGGCGCGGCGGGGTTGCAGAATCACGGTAGTAGAGCGATTGCCACAGATCCTAAGCATCTTGGACGAGGACATGGCTCGGTTGCTCGAACACCATGTGGAGTCCCACGGCGTTCGGATTCTCACTGATACCGAGGTCACAGGGTTTCGTGGCGACGGCGTGGTTCGCGCGGTCTTGACCACTCGAGGGGAACTGCCGGCGGACTTAGTGATTATTGCCGCCGGGGTCCGTCCCGAAACCGCGCTGGCGAGAGCGGCGGGCCTCGAGTTGGGGACAACCGGTGCGATCCGGGTCAACGCTCACATGCAAACCAGCGACCCGGATATTTACGCCGTGGGTGACTGTGCGGAGACCACGGACATTCTGACCGGTTCGCCCACGTACGTTCCGTTGGGCTCGACGGCCAACAAACAAGGGCGAGTGGCTGCGGTGCATATCTGCGGCGGGGAGGACTCGTTCCCTGGGGTGCTTGGCACCGTGGTCTGCGAGGTGTTCGACTATTGCGTCGGCCGGACCGGGCTAACCGAACGCGAAGCGCGCGAGCGCGGCATGGACGTGGTCGCGGCGTTGTGCGCCGCGCCCGATCGGGAGCATTTTTTGCCCGAGGCCAACTCGCTCATGCTGAAACTGCTCGTGGACCGTGCGAGCCGGCGAGTGGTGGGGTTGCAAACGCTGGGGCCTGGCGCCGGCGACAAGCGTCTGGATGTGGCGGCCACTGCGATTTTCGCCGGGCTCACGGTGGACCAACTCGCCAATTTGGATCTCGGCTATGCCCCGCCATATTCTTCGGCTCTAGACAACTTGATCACGGCGTGCAACATCGCGCGCAACAAGCTGGCGGGCCACATGCCCGGTGTGTCCGCCTTCGTAGTGCGCGAATGGTTGGAGCGGCAAGACGCGATATTGGTGGACGTGAGCACGCCCGGCGAATTCGCGGAGATGCGAATTCCCGGCGCACGCTTGATGCCGCTGGGCTCGTTGCGGGGTCGGTTGCACGAGTTGCCTCGTGACCAGCGGATTGTCCTGTATTGCCGCAGTTCTTTGCGCGCCTACGAGGCTTCGATTATCCTTCGTCATGCAGGATACTCGCAGGTCTACGTGCTCGACGGTGGCGTCTTGATGTGGCCGTTCGACCGCGTGTATGGCTCATAGAGCCGGAAGGACAGAAAGGAGAGAGCTATGAAGGTCCGATCCCCCACAGGGAACAACGTAGGCTCACTTCCCGACCATGTTCTATTGGTGGTCCACGTGAGTCAGCGCACTCGGCAAGCCTCGAAAATTCAGGCGGTGCTCACCCGGTTCGGTGACATCATTCACACCCGTCTGGGACTTCATGACACCCACGGTGGGCCAGGCACACCGGATGGACTCATCGTGCTCGCACTGCAAGGAGCCGAAAAGGATATGTCAGGATTGACTGACGCATTGCGGAGCATTCGTGGCGTCGAGGTGACTCTGGTGCGATTCTCGCACCGGCCGAACCGTTCTGCATCGCCGACGGCATGAGGGCCCTCGGCGTGGACAGTAGATCGGAGTTCTGAAATGGTAGCGAATCATAGGAGAACCATCCCGATGCAGCTACGATGGTGGACAATCGCATTGGTGAGCACGTGGGTCCTCTCGGCGCACGCCCAAACCAACCCAGTCCATCGCATCACGTCCCCCGACGGCGCTATCGAAGTCCAGATTACTTTGCAGCCCGCCTTGAGCTGGACGGTGCGAGCCTATCCGACCGGTGTCATCGGAGCACAGCCGGTCGAAATCTTGCCACGGTCCCCATTGGGCGTGATTCGGGACGACCACGCGTTCGTTTCGAACCTGTGCCTTCTTCGGGCCGAGCGCGTCCATCGGGTGGACGAGTACGAGATGCCGCACGGCAAGCGACGGCATTGCCGGTACGAGTACCACGAGTTGCGGCTCAGTGTGACCAACCCGGCGGGCCGGCCGATGGATCTAGTGTGTCGCGTATCCGACGACGCAGTGGCGCTGCGGTACGAGTTTCCCGATCGGAGTGCAGAACCGCGCAAAATTCTTCGCGAGCTCACTGGGTGGGCGTGGCCCGAAGGCTCGCGCATATGGGTCCAGCCATCGGATCGGGTGACGCAATGGACACCCGCCTACGAGCGGTATTATTTGAACGGGGCGCCACTAAGCGCGTTGGCGACCAACGCTCAGGGCTGGGCATTTCCCGCGCTCCTGCGCGTTGAGCCGAGCCATGCCTGGGCGCTGGTGACAGAGGCGGCGGTGGACGAGGGATACTGCGGTGGGCGTTTGCGATGGGATGCCGAGGCCTCGTTGCTTCGGATCGGTTGGCCTGAGGCGGACGAAGGAAACAAGACGGACCCGATCGAGCCCTCGTCCCGGCTGCCGTGGCGCACGCCGTGGCGAGTTATCGTTTTGGGTTGGACGCCGGGGCCGATCGTGGAAAGCACGGTGGTGCAAGACCTGAATCCTCCGGCGAAACGGTCGTTGCCTTCATGGGTACGACCCGGACGCGTGGCGTGGAGCTGGTGGTCCGATCCAGAGAGCCCGCGTCATCCCGAGCGCATGCGGCCGTTCATCGAATGGGCGGCGCAGATGGGCTGGGAGTATTTCTTGGTGGATGCCAATTGGAACTACGTGCCTGAACGCGAGATCCTGGACCTCTGCCGGTTTGCGCGGGAACGAAACGTGCGCCTGCTGTTCTGGTACAACTCCGGCGGACCGCACAACACGGTGTTGGAGGCGCCACGCGACCGCATGATGCCGGCGGAAGTGCGGCGCCGCGAGATGGCATGGTTGAAGAGTATTGGCGCGGCGGGCATCAAGGTGGATTTTTTCCAGAGTGACAAGCAGTCTGTGATTGGCCTGTATCATGAGATTTTGCGCGACGCCGCCGAGTTTCAGCTCATGGTCAGCTTCCATGGCTGCACGGTGCCTCGCGGGTGGAGTCGGACGTATCCGCATTTGATGACGATGGAGGCCGTGCGGGGCGAGGAATGCTACATCTTCGACGCAACGTATCCGGCGGAAGCGCCCGTGCAAAACACGATCTTGCCGTTCACGCGGAACGTCGTCGGGCCGATGGACTACACTCCGGTCACCATCACGGACCAAAAATACCCGCGCCTGACTTCGACCGCACACGAGTTGGCCTTGGCGGTGCTATTCGAGTCGGGATGGATCCACTTTGCCGATCGTCCCGAGGGCTATCGCTGCTTGCCGCCGGCGGCGGTGGAGTATCTCCGCCGAGTGCCCGCCGCGTGGGATGAGATTCGGTGGTTGGACGGACGCCCGGGCGAGTGGGTGGCGTTGGCGCGGCGGCGTGGCGAGACGTGGTTCTTGGCGGTGATCCAGAGTGGTTCGGAGCCGCTCGAGGTGCAGTTGCGCCAGTCGTTTCTCGCGCCCGGCGTGGAGTATCGATGGACGGCGGTCGGGGACGGCGCTTCGTCGCGCGAAGTCAGCGAGTGGCGTGGGGTCGGGCGGTTCCCTGAATTGCTCAACATCCGTCTGGGGCCCCGGGGTGGGTGGGTTGGATGGTGTTCTCCGAAAAGCGCCTCGAGATGAAGCCATGTGAGATCAACGCTCGCCGCCCTGCCGGCGCGTGTGTGGCGGCCTGGATAGCGGTGCTCGCGCTCGTAGGCGCAGGGCTCGCGCTGGCGGCGCAGGCCGATGAACTCGAGCAATCCTTTCGCGAGCCGCCACCTTCGGCGCGAGTGCGATGCTGGTGGTGGTGGCTGAATAGCCACGTGGATGCCGGGGCGATTGCCCGCGACTTGCGCGAAATGCACCGCATGGGCATGGGTGGGGCCGCGATCTTCGATGCGGACGGTTCCTCGCAGGACGGCAACCGGCAGGTTCCGGCCGGCCCAACGTTCGCATCGGACGAGTGGAAACGACTGTTCCGTTTCGCGCTGGATGAAGCTTCGCGCTACGGCCTCGAGATGAGCCTCAACATCATGAGCGGATGGAACCTCGGCGGCCCGCACGTTCAGCCCCGCGATTCCACGCGCCGGTTGGTGTGGTCGGAGACCGTAGTCGAGGGCGGACGGGAGATCGAGATCGCGCTACCTGCCCCGCCGAGCCGTGAGGGCGTGTGCGACGACGTGGCGGCCGTGGCGTTTCCACTGCCGGCGGCACCCCGCATGGAGGTTCAAGCCAACGGATCGCAAGAAGGGTCCTCAGTGGAGAACCTCACGGACGGCCGACCGGAGACGTTTTGGGTGTCGCGCGGCGGGCGCCCAGGCGAGGGGCCCACGCCGTCGGATCCTGTGGTTTTGGAAGCGCGCATTCAACCTGCCGTACTCGTGGATGGTTGCGAGTTGATGGGACGTCCGAACTATGGCCCCAAGAGTGGTTTCGTCCAGGTGGCCATAGGGTCCACGTCGCGGACCGTTGCCACATTCACGAACGCCCCGAGGGAGGGGACAATTCGTCCCTCCTGGCCTGCGGTGTCCGCTGAGGTCATTCGGGTGGTCATCACGGGGTCGTGGGATCCGAAGCATCCAGACTCGCCGCGAAATGTTCAGGTGGTAGAGTGGGGCCTGGTTCGAGCCGGACGTCCGTTGGAGTGGAAGCTGGGCGTGGCCGGGCGAATCACGCGGTTCGAGGAGAAAACGTATCGGAAATATCCAGGCCAATTCAACGCGCCACCCGCGGAGCATCTGATTCAACCCGAAGAGTCAGTCCAGGGCGAGTCGGCGATTGCGCTGCGCGACGTGGTGGTCTTCCATCCGCACCAGTTCGCGAACGGCCGCTTGCGGTGGAACGCGCCGCCGGGTCGCTGGATGGTCCTACGATTCGCGAGCACGGTGGCCGGTTCGCGGGTATCCACTCACAGTGCCGGTTGGGGTGGGTGGGCGGTGGATCACTTGGACCCGTTCCAGGTGGATCGCTATTGGCGCCAGGTGGTGGACGGCCTTCTCGACGCCGCGGGCCCGCATGTGGGAAGGACCTTGGCGGGCGTGCAGACGGACAGCTGGGAGTTGGGGCCGATCAACTGGACGCGGGCGATGCCCCAGGAGTTCGCCCGGCGGCGCGGCTATGACCTGCACCCCTGGTTGCCTGCGATGGCAGGCTGGGTGGTGGAAGACCGCGAGCGTTCGAATCGGTTTTTGGCGGACTTCCGGCGCACCCTCGGCGATCTATTTGCCGAGCACGTTCGGCGTCTGGCGGAGTTGGCGCACAGCCGGGGCTTGAAGTTGCAGTCCGAAACGGGGGGACCACACGCGGCTCCGATTGACGCGCTGCAGACGATGGGATTGTGCGATTATCCCACTGGTGAGTTCTGGACGCGCAATGACCGCCACCGCATCGGCGACAATTTCCGTTTCTTCATCAAGCAAGGGGCCAGCGCGGCCCATCTGTATGGTCACCGGCGTGTTCAGGCCGAGTCGTTCACGTCCATCGGACCGCATTGGGAGCGAGCACCACGAGATCTGAAGCACGATTTGGACCGCGCGTTCTGCGAAGGGCTGAACCACATGATGCTCCACACGTTCACGTGCTCGCCGGAGTCCGCTGGTTTGCCCGGCCAGGAATATTTCGCGGGCACGCACTTCAACCCCAACGTGACGTGGTGGCCTCGCGCGGATGGGTTTTTCCGCTACGTACATCGGTGCCAGGCGCTGCTCCAAACCGGATGGTTTGTGGCGGATGTCCTTCACTACTACGGCGACCATGTACCCAATTTCGTGCGGCTACGGGAAGACAATCCGGCCGGCGTGTGGCCCGACTATGACTACGACGTGGTTAACCTGGATGCGCTCTTGAACCGCGTGGAGGCACGCGACAGGCGCTTGGTGTTGCCGGATGGAATGACCTACCGTGTGCTCTCGCTGCCCGCCGTTCCAGTCCTTTCGCTCGAGGCTCTGCGCAAAGTGGCTCGGCTGGTCGAAGCCGGCGTGCCGGTGGTCGGGCCGCGGCCCGTCCACCGCAGTGGCCTCTCCGGCGGCGATGCCGCCGACCGCGAGTTCGCGGAGTTGGTCGAGCGAATGTGGGGCGCGGGCCGGATCTCCACGCAGAGCGTTCGGAAGGTTCTCGCTGACCTCGGAGTGCAGCCGGACGTGATTGTGCGAGGCGGTAGCCCCGGAGCCTTTATCGATCGCATCCATCGGCGAACCCCTGACGCCGACATCTACTTTGTGGCCAACCGTTGGCGTTGGGCAGACGTGTCGGACACTCGCTACTACCGGCGGTTCGATCCTTGGGACCGATACGAGGAAGTGGTCGTCTCGTTCCGGGTGGATGGGAAGGAGCCTGAATTTTGGGATGCCATGACCGGCCGCATTTGTCCGTGTCCGATGTGGCAGTCGGCGGGCGGGCGAACGGACGTGCCGATTCGGTTCGGGCCGGAAGGCTCGATCTTTGTCGTCTTCCGACATGCACCGACGCGTCCTCACGTGGTCGAGGTCGTGCACAACGGCCGTCGCGTGTTGCCGCGCGAGTCGTCCTCGGTTGCACCCGCCTGGCCGGAGGTGACGGTGGAGGCAGACGAATCTCACCAAGTTTGGCTGGAGGCGAGTGTACCTAGGCTATACGACGTGATTTGGAGCCACGGTGCGACCAGCCGAGTTCAAATCGCTCACTCCCCGATTGTGGTCCCCGTTTCGGGCCCTTGGACGGTTCGTTTCTTGGATGGTCGGGGCGCGCCGTCGGAAGTGCGTTGGCCGGAACTGTTGGATTGGACGGCCGCGTCGGACCCGAACATTCGCTACTACTCCGGGCGTGCGCTGTACGAAGCAGCTTGGGTTCACGACCGCGATCCCGCGGCCGGTTCGATGCGCTGGTATGTGGACCTCGGGCAGCTGCATGAAATTGGCGGGGCGCAGCTCAATGGGCAGGATCTGGGCACGGTTTGGCTGCCCCCGTATCGGGTGGACGTTACCGACCAATTGCGTGGCGGAACCAACCGGTTGGTCGTTGAGGTGATCAACTGTTGGGCGAACCGGTTAATTGGTGATGCGCGGCGCCCGCCGAGCGAACGAGTAACGCGGACCAACATCACAAAGTTTGAGCGAACCGAAGTACCGCTGCGCCCCTCTGGACTGTTCGGGCCGGTGGTGGTGTACGGTCGTCCGCGGGTGCAAGTGGACCTTCCCTGAACTGTTGCATGGAGGTTCATACAGGTCGGATCACGTCCGACGGACACGCGCTCCGTTCCGCCGCCGGCTGGGGGGCCGACATGCGTCGGTCATTTAATGCTCACGTTCCAAAGCTTGGACGAATTTCGGCCGAATCCGTCCAAGGTTTGGACGCGACTTGCGGAATCCGTCCAAGGTTTGGACGCACCAGCCCGGCGATGTTCCGATGATTGGACGCGATGACGGTGAATTTTTCCAAGGATTGGAAGTTGGCGGAACCTGGCTGGCGGCCGACGGTGTTCGATCGCGATCGCATGGTCCTAGTCTCGCGCTTCGATATGACCCGGACAACAGGGCGAGGCGAGTTTCGCGCCTTGGGTCGGCCGTGGATCCGGAGTGCATGAGCGCAGACGGTGGGTTCAAACGGCCGTGCTCGAGGGCGACGTTCACTGCTGGGTGTCGGAGGGTTGAGCTAATGCGGCGATGCGATTCATCACCCGTTGCGCAGCTTGCTCGTAGCCGACTCGATCGCGGGGGAGTTCGTCGAGCTCCTCGGGCAGAATTGGAGATCCATAGCGGACGGTCAGCCGGCATGGGCGGGGCCAGAAGGAACCCTTGGGCAGCGCCGCGAACGAGCCGTCGAGAAATGCCGGGACCACGGGCACGCGTGCTCGAAGTACGAGCAGCCCCACGCCGGGTTTCGCAGACTGGAGGCGACCATCCAAGGACCGTGTTCCTTCTGGAAACAAGACCAGCAGGTGACCTTCCTCGAGTAGCTTCAAGGCACGGCGCAGGGCGCCCACGTCTCCACGGCCGCGTTCCACAGGCACGGCGCCCAAGCGCTGGAGCCACCGTCCCCAGGGTGGATGGAACAGCTCGGCCTTGGCCAAAAAGTGAACTTTGCGGAAGTTGATGGCGACCCCGACCAGCGGTGGATCGAGGACGCTGACGTGGTTGGAGGCGAGGATACATGGACCGGACCGAGGGACGTGCTCCACGCCGTACATGCGTAACCGGTGGTACCAGCGGAAGTACTCCCAGCAAACCCAGCGGCACAGATGATAGACCCGGTCGTCGAACGCGCTCATGCCCTCGTGGCCAATCCGCTACGGACGCACTCGACGATGCGACGCGTCACCTCGGGGATCGACAGCCGGGTGGTGTCGATCACCACGGCGCCCAATGCGATTTGTAACGGCGCTTCCGCGCGCGTGCGGTCGCGGCGATCGCGGCGTTCCAGAGAGGCTTGAACCGCCTGAAGATCTGCATGCCCTTCGAGTTCGGCCAAGTCTTTGGCGCGTCGGCGCGCGCGTTCCACTGGGTCCGCATCGAGGTAGAACTTGAACTGGGTTTCGGGAAAGACCACGGTTCCGATATCGCGCCCTTCCATCACGAGGGAACCAAATCGGCGCGTGGAGCGGAGAAGGCGAACAATGGAGTGGCGGACCTCCGGGATGGCCGCGGTGTCGGCGACGGCTTCGTGAACTAGGCCCGTGCGGAGCGCCATTCCGGGGTCTTCGCCGTTCACCCGGACCCGAACGGCGCCGTCCACGACGTCCATGTCCCATTGCACCTCCGGCAGCGCGGCGATCACGGCCGAGGGGACATAGGGCGATACTCCCGCGCGCAACAAGGCCCAGGTGAGCGCGCGGTAGAACATGCCCGAATCCACGTACACGAAATGGAGCTCGCGGGCCACGCAGCGGGCCACGGTGGATTTGCCAGAGGCAGATGGGCCGTCAATGGCGACCACTACGTTGGAGAATACCTCGTTCATGCGCGTTCTTGCGTGAGATGCTGTAGGTCGTTCCAAAAGCCCGGGTAGGAAGTGTCGACCCAGGTGACATCTTGGATCACGCACGGCTTGGGTGCATACAGGGACAAAACCGCGAACGACATGGCAATGCGGTGATCACCGTAGCTGGGGACCGCGGACGCGGCTTGGCGCACGCCGCCGCCACCAATCACCATCCCGTCGGGTCGTTCCTCGGCGGGTACGCCGAAAAGCCGGAGGCCCTTCACGACCGTAGCGATCCGATTGGATTCTTTCACGCGAAGTTCTGCGGCATCGCGGATCACCGTTTCGCCGTCTGCCATGGCCGCGGCAACGGCCAGGATGGGGATCTCGTCGATGAGCCGTGGAATTTCCTCGCCGCCGATCTCGGTGCCTCGTAGGCGTGCGCCAACCACCGTGACATTGCCCACGGGCTCCCAAGCCTCGTTCGCGTCCGAGCAGGCTTCGACTTGAATTTGTGCACCCATTCGGCGGAGCACATCCAACACTGCCGTCCGCCGTGGGTTCAGCCCCACTCCTCGCACGGTGACGCGGTTGCCCTCTCGAACCGCGGCGGCCACAAACCAAAATGCGGCTGAGGAAATATCGCCAGGCACCGTCCATTCGTTCGCCGGCACGGTGAACGAGGTGCCGGGCGCGCCATCGAGTTCCACGATTCGTTCGCTTGTACGGATCGACCATCCCATTGCGTGCAGCAACCGTTCGGTGTGGTCCCGGGTGGGGAGCGGCTCAATGACTCGGGTCGTGCCCTCGGCTCTCAGCCCGGCCAACAAGATGCACGACTTAACCTGGGCCGACGCCACGGGCATCTCGTAGGTGATGCCGCGCAGTTGCCCACCGCGAACACGGATGGGCGCGTGTTCGCCGTCTTCGAGGGTGACTTCGGCTCCCATTTGGACTAGGGGTTCTTGAATTCGCCGCATCGGGCGCGAACGCAGCGATGCATCACCGGTTAATACGGCCTCGATCGGATGTCCAGCGATGAGGCCGGTCAGCAAGCGAATCGCCGTCCCCGAGTTGCCGAGGTCCAGTGGCCGCACCG
This sequence comes from uncultured bacterium, assembly GCA_900661335.1. Lineage (GTDB taxonomy): Bacteria > Verrucomicrobiota > Kiritimatiellia > PWTM01 > PWTM01 > CAACVY01. Next base: position 19,566 of record CAACVY010000010.1, read on the forward strand.
GTGCGAGCAGTCGGCCGGCCGTACCTTCGATGACCAGTTCGTCGCCGATGAACTCTGCCCGAGCGCCGAGTGCCTGTATGGCGGCCAAGGTGCGCATACAGTCATCGCTGCGAAGGAAGTTTCGAATCACGGATCTGCCGCGGGCAATGCCCGCGAGCATGGCCAGGCGGTGGGAAATGCTTTTGTCACCCGGCAGGCGAAGTTCGCCGATGACGCGGCGAGCAGGTTGAATCTCACGATTTTGCAACGGTATGGTCATGGGATCTCCGAAGAGTGGGCGTTCGAGTCGCCCATGGAGCGAATCAGATTTCGGCGAGACTCGCGGGCTTCGGATAGAAAGCGGCGAACTTCCTCCCACCGGCCGGCTTGGAACAAGGACCGCAAGTGCTCGAGTCGATCGGCTAGGGCGCGAAGTTCTTCCAACAGCGCATCGCGGTTGGTTTTCGCGATGTCGTGCCACACGTCGGGCGAGCCTTCGGCGAGGCGAGTAGCGTCGCGGAAGCCTGGCCCGCAAAACTTGGCCAACTCCGATGGGCCGGGTTCGCCACGCGCGATGCACGACGCCAGCAACGCGGCCGTCATGTGCGGGAGGTGGCTGGTGCGCGCCAGCCGTCGGTCATGCTCGTCCGGGTCCATGAGGATGACTTCGGATCCCACGAGCTCCCAAAGCCGCTGCACATCCTGCACAGCGTCGGCGGGAGCGCCAGCGGGCGTGACCACGGTGATGGCCCCTTGATAGAGATCGGCGCGTGCCGCGCGGAAGCCGTCCTGCTCCGAGCCTGCAATCGGGTGGCTGCCTACGAACACTGCCGGATGATCGGCGAGGGCGGTACAGGATTCACGCACCACCCAGCCTTTCGTGCTGCCCACATCTGTCACCCGTGCGCCGGATCGCAAGACCGGCGCCACGCGGCGGAGTAACTCGGGTATGCTCAGAACGGGTACGCAGAGCACCACCATCTCGGCCTCTCGAGCTGCATCCTCCGCGCGACTGAAGACCTCATCGACGGCGCGAAGGCGCACCGCGGCTTCCCGCACGGCAGGTTGGCGACTGCTTCCGCGAATGGTGCCGCCATAGCCCGCCGCTTTGAGGGCCATGGCTAACGAGCCGCCCATCAAGCCCAAGCCGATGATGGCAATCGTACCCTCGGCCGCCATAAGTCTAGAGGCTCCGTCCGATCGCGGCGGCGACGTCCGCCAGCTGGCGCATCATAGTTTGGAAGGAACTCGGCAACAGAGCTTGTTCGCCGTCCGACAACGCACGCTCCGGACAGGGATGCACTTCGACCATGATGCCATCGGCGCCGGCGGCCACGGCCGCTCGCGCCATGGGAACCACCAAGTCCCAGTGCCCCGTGCCGTGGCTCGGGTCCACGACGACGGGCAGGTGGCTTTCGCGATGGAGCACCGGCACCGCGTTCAGATCGAGCGTGTTGCGCGTGGCCCGCTCAAACGTTCGAATGCCGCGCTCGCAGAGCAGTACATTCGGGTTGCCTTGGGAGAGCACATACTCCGCGCTCATCAAGAGCTCTTCGATAGTGTTCGACAAGCCCCGTTTGATCATCACGGGTTTGCCGGAACGCCCGGCCGCTTTGAGCAACGCGAAGTTCTGCATGTTCCGCGCGCCGATTTGAAGGACGTCGGCCACGTCGGCCACCATCTCCACATCGCGAGTATCCATGACTTCGGTAATGATCGGCACACCCAAGCGGTCCCGGGCCTCGCGCAGCAGACGCAGTCCGGCCACCCCCAAGCCCTGGAAGGCGTAGGGCGAGGTGCGTGGCTTGAACGCTCCGCCCCGCAACACCGATGCGCCCGCGCGAACGACCGCGTCGGCCACTTCGCGCAGTTGCTCTTCGCTTTCCACGGAACAGGGCCCCGCGATCACCACGACGCGGGTATCCCCAAACACCACCGGCGGACGGTCCGGGCGTGCCGCGGGCACGACCACCCGAGAACGTTCCATTTTGGATTCGAAGCTGGCCAGCCGGTAGGGTTTCTGGACCGTGATCACGCGCTCGACGGCGGGGATGGCCTCCAACGGCTGCTCGCGCAACCGTGCTTCGTCCCCAATGACGGCAATGACCGTGCGTTCCACGCCGCGACTAACCTGGGGGGTCAACCCCCATTCGCGAATGCGGTCGCACAGGCGTTGGACATCCGCATCGGTCGCTCCTTGTTTGAGTACGATGATCACGGAATCACTCCTTCCGAACGCAGGTCGGCGAGCGCCCGCAAGAACCGGCGGTTCTCGGAACGGGTCCCGACCGTTACACGAACATACTCGGGGAGCCCATAGGCGTCCATCGGCCGTACAATCACGCCGCGAGAAAGCAGTTGCTGAAATACCTGGCGTCCGGCTCCCACGCGAACGAGGATGAAGTTGGCGACGGAGGGCACGTACTCCAGACCTAACTGCTGAAAGCCGCGTTCGAGTTGTCGCAACCCGTTCGCTACCATCCGGCGGGTGCGCTCGACGTGTTCGCGGTCCTCCAAGGCCGCCAGCGCCGCAGCTTGAGCGATGGCATTGACGTTGAACGGTTGGCGTACCCGGTTGAGCGCGTCAATGGCATCGGCGGGGGCCGCCGCGTAACCGATCCGAAGTCCCGCCAGGCCGTAGGTTTTCGAAAAGGTACGCAGAACGAAGACGCGACGGTCTTCGCGGACGTAGCGCAAAGTGGCCGGCTGCATCGGGGGGGGTAAGAGCTCGATGTACGCTTCGTCCCACACCACCCAGACGTGCGGCGGTACCTGATCCATGAACCGCTCGATTTCCTGGGCTCCGACCATCGTGCCCGTGGGGTTGTTCGGGTTGGCGACGAACACGAGGCGGGTGTGAGGCGTGACGGCACGTGCCATCGCGTCGAGGTCGTGCGTCAGATCCCGCATCGGGACCGCAATCGTGCGCGCGCGGAACAGGTCGGCCACCAGTCGGTACACGACGAAGGCGCGATCGGCCATCACGATGTCGGTGCCCGGGCCCAAAAAAACCTGTCCAATCAGCGCGATGAGTTCGTTGCTGCCATGCCCAATGGCGAGTTGGTTGGGATCCAATCCCAAGTGCCGCGCCAGCGCCTGCCGCAGGTCATAGCTGTTGCCGTCCGGATACCGATGTGCCGTGCGCAGCGCCGCGCGAGCGGCGGCCAGCGCTTTCCGCGACGGGCCCAGGGCGTTTTCGTTCGAGGCAAGCTTGACGATGGAGTCCGGATCTTCGATGCCCAGTTCGCGGGCCACTTCCGAGATCGGGCGCCCCGGTTCGTAAGGCGTCAGTTGTTGAATCCAATCCGGGATGCGGCTCATTCAAATCACTCTCCGAGGTCCAACGCCCGTGGATACGACCCCAGAACACGCAGCACCGTGCACTCGTGCCGGAGTTGCTCCAACGCGGCGCGGACATTGGAGTCGTCCGCATGGCCTTCGACGTCCACGAAGAAGTAGTACTCCCAAGCGCGAGCACGGTTGGGGCGCGACTCGATTTTGCACAGGTTCACGTTGTGCTGACTAAACGCGCCCAACGCTCGATGCAATGCGCCGACCTTGTGTTGGACGGAAAAGAGCAGCGACGTACGGTCCCGTCCGGTGGGTTGGCCGCAGCGCGCGCCGACCACTAGAAACCGCGTGGTGTTGCCCCGGAGGTCTTGTACATCGGACGCGACGATGTTTAGGCCATAAATCTCCGCGGCCTGGGCGCTGGCCAGTGCGCCGGCGCCGGGTTCGTTGGCGGCAAGCTCCGCCGCGCGCGCCGTGCTCGACACCGGCACCAGTTCCACGCCGGCCATCTCGGATTGTAGAAAGCGCCGGCATTGCCCGAAGACCTCCGGCTTGCTGTAGATTTTCTGGATCTGCTCTTTCGGACAGCGGGCCAGCAAATGGTGGGCGATGGGCAGGTACACCTCCGCCACGATTTTGAGCGACGTCTCCGCGAGCTCGTCCAGCGTGTGAGTGACCGCGCCCTCCGTGGAGTTTTCGATCGGCACCACTCCGTAGTCGGCTTGCTTCTTTTCCACGGACGCGAACACGTCGCTGATGGTATCGCACGAGCAGTACTGCACACTGGCGCCGAAGCGCAGCCGAGCGGCCTGGTGAGTAAAGGTCGCCGGTGGGCCCAGGTAAGCGATCTTTAGCGGCTGTTGCAACGCGATGGCTGCCGAGATGATCTCTCGGTAGATGGCCTGCAGTGACGGATCGGGTAACGGACCTTGGTTCAGCGCGCGGGCCCGTTCGAGTACATGCGTTTCGCGATCGGGCGCAAAAATCGAATCGCCGGTCTCGCGCTTGAGCCGACCAATTTCGATCGCCACGCGCGTACGTTCATTTAACAGCCCCACCAACTGGCGATCTAGTTCGTCAATCCTCTGCCGCAACTGTTCCAGACTCATGCACAGGTTCCTCCGCTGGCGTGGGCGCCGGGGGGATGGTGGACGGGCGCGAGGCCTTGGAGGTTGCGTCGGCGCCACGGCGCAACTCGTCCACGCCTGGAAGCTCGTCGAGCGAATTTAGGCCGAAGTACTCTAGAAACTTTTGCGTCGTGCCGAACAGCCAGGGGCGGCCCGGCAGTTCGCTGCGCCCGACCACTCGGATTAGTTGAAGGTCCAGTAGGTTGCGTAGAATCTGATCCACGGCCACGCCTCGAACCGCCTCGATTTCCGCCCGCGTGACCGGTTGACGGTAGGCGATGATCGCGAGGGTTTCCAGCGCAGGCGCGGATAGGCGCTGAGGGCGCCCTCGCTCGAGAAACACGCGGATCCACGGGCCACAAGCGGCCAGACTCTCGATCCGATAGCCCTGCGCCACTCGGACCACGCGCCAGCCCGCGCGGGCCGTGTCGAGCTGACGGGTCAACTGCTCGATCGCCGCCTCGATGTCCGCCGCCGTGACGGCCGCATAGTCCTTGGCGGCTCCCCCCATCCGATCCGCGGTTTGCTTGAAGACTTGCACGAGGCGGTCCACCGTCACCGGCTGCCGAGATACCAGCAAAATTGCGCCCACGATCTCCGTCAGTTCAGGCAATACAGGAACGTCTGGCATGATCAGCTCTCCAACGTCGTGGGCTCGACGACTGCGCGCGAAATCCAGATTTCCCCGAACGGCTGCTCTTGCACCGCCCGCAACTGCTGCAGACGGATCAGCTCCAACAGGGCAAGGAATGTGACCACGACTTCGTGCCGCGAACGCATCCCCGCGATTAGCTCGCTGAGCGAGATTTGGTCCCGCTCAGCCAAGATCGCCAGCAACTGGTCAATCTTCTCGCCCAAGGTGTACCGTTCCGCGAAGATCTCGCCGAGATCTTCCGGCCCAATCCGTTCCAACGCCCGCTGGAAGGCCGTGAGCAGATCGAACAAGCTGACGTCGTGCAACGACACCGCAGATGCGGACGCTGGGCTGGGCAGGGGTTCTTCCGCGCGCGTGAACACATCGCACCGTTCTCGCTCCAACTCCTCCAAGCGCCGCGCTGCGTCCTTGAACTTTTTGTACTCCACGAGCCGCCGGACCAGATCCCAGCGGGGATCCTCCGCTTCCTCTTCTTCAGTGGTTTCGCTGCGCTCCTCGGGTGGCAAGAGCATTCGGCTCTTGATCATCATCAACGTCGCCGCCATGACCAGAAATTCACCGGCAACGCTCAAGTCCAGCATGCGCATCATGCTCAGATACTCCATGTACTGGCGCGTGATGCGCTCGATCGGAATGTCGTAGATGTTGACCTCTTCCTTTCGAATCAGGTACAGGAGGAGGTCCAGCGGTCCTTCGAAGACCTCGAGGGTCACTTTGTAGTCGTTGCCGGAGGACATTGGCTCGCCGTTCATGGTCTCAATCCAGCCCCACGGCCCGACGCGCGGCCCCGAGCGTCTGCCGAATCACTGCGCGGGCCCGTTCCGCCCCACGGCGAAGTACCTCGTCCACTCGCTGGGGGTTGGAGGCCAGTTCTTCTCGCCGTCGCCGCATGGGCTCGAAATACGCTTCTAGGCGATCGGCGAGCGCCCGCTTGACTTCCGCGTAGCCGATCCCGCCCGCTCGGTACCGAGCTTCCATTTGGCGGCGCTCTTCCTCGGTCGCGACCAAGCGGTAGAGCGCAAACACGTTGCACCGATCGGGATCCTTCGGTTCTTCCACTGTTCGGCTGTCGGTGACGATCCGCATGATCCGGCGCCGCGTTTCCGCCGGATCCCCGAAGAGGTCCAGTGTGTTACCGTACGACTTGGACATCTTCTGGCCATCGATTCCCGGCACCACCGCCACGTCTTCGCGGATGAGGGGCTCCGGAATTTTGAACACGGGACCAAACTCGCGGTTGAACTTTTCTGCGATGTCTCGCGTGACCTCCACGTGCTGCTTCTGATCTCGGCCGACCGGCACCACGTCGGCTTGCACGGCGAGGATGTCCGCCGCCATCAGCACGGGGTACGCGAACAAGGCATGGCTGGCCGGAATACCTCGCGCCACTTTGTCTTTGTACGAATGGCATCGCTCGAGCAACCCCATCGGAGTCACCGTCGAGAGTAGCCAGGCAAGCTCACAAACTTCTGGGACGTCGCTCTGGCGGTAAAACACGGTGCGCTCCGGATCCAGCCCACAGGCCAAGAAATCCAACGCAACGTTGCGAATGGCCTCGCGGAGTTCTGCGGCGTTGTGTACGGTCGTCAGTGCATGATAATCCGCGATGAACAAAAAGGTCTCGGCACGATCCTGCAGCTCCAGGGCAGGCCGCATCATCCCAAAGTAGTTGCCCAAATGCAGCCGTCCTGATGGCTGAATTCCTGACAATGCTCTCATGAATGGCTCCTGCACAAACCCAAAACTTCCGAAATACGAAACCTTACCCGATTTGCCGCGTTCCGGCAAAACGTCCGGGGAGGCTCCAACGTCGCAGGCCCATCTCCGGGGATGACTGCGCAGCCATACGCACCGCGGGGTCCGAGCGGAGCAGAAGTTTCTGGGAGTGGATGGGCTGTCGTTCGCCTCTGTCCACTTGGACGTACTCGACGACCACGCAAAATCCTACTCACCGGACCCGGCGCTGGGCTCGCGGCCGTGCTAGCACGATTGACCGCTGGGCTCACAGAGGTTGGAAGAGGTGTCCGCTCAGTTCGGAAACGCCAGAATGGGGTAGGGGGCGGACGGACTCGCAATAATACCATTAGTTTCCGGGAAAACCGGCCGCTCGTCATGACGTGGGAGGAATTACCGGTGTGCGGCAGGGACGTTACACGTCTTCGACGTTTCCGTACCTTGCCCGCGGAAACTCGGGCACCAGGCGCCGGGAGGGTTCGCGAAAAAAACGTGTGCACCTGGCGCTCGCGGGTGGCTACCCGCTCGGATGGTCAAGGAAAAAAAGAGCCGGTCACTGCGGACTCTTTTTTACGGCTTGGGCCATCCGTCCACCCGCGGTGAATTGTGTTGCAACCGTTTCATGATGCATCCAGAATCACCAACGGTGCAAGGACCAGGGAGTGTGCCGTGAACCCGAAGTGTCAGTGCGCATGTTGTTCTCATTTCGATCCCGTTACGCGCAGGGAATTTCTCTGGCGTGTGGGTGCAGTCGCCGCCAGTACGGTTTCTGCGTTTGACGCGTTCGCCCTCCAAGCGGACCCTCAACGCCCACCTCGTCAACGTATCACCATAAAAGTCCAGCCTGTGCTACTGTACTCGACTCCTCAACGGCGGGAAGAAACCAGTTGGAGGAACTGGGGCGGCATTCAGACCGAGGCGGACGCCGAGAAGGAGAAAGCTCGTATTGCGGCCGAGTTAGCGAAGCTAAAGGCAGACGTGGAGTTCCCGGTGGAGTTTCTGCCGCTCGTGACAGGAAAAAGCGGTGACGAAGCAGCCAAGGGTGTGGCCGATAAGAAATTCGACGTGCTGTTGCTCTATGCGGCCGGTGGCTGGGGATTGGAAAAATTGATTCAGCCCGGCCGCTGGAACCTGATGTTTTTGCGTCATCGTTCAGGTCCTGTCTACCTCTGGTACGAGATCGTTCACCCGCGCTTTCTCCGCAAAACGGTGGACGAGTACGCGGATACTGGGATGGACGTCTGGGACGTCGTGGTGGACAAGTATGAGGACTTGGCCTGGCGCTTACGTGCGTTGAGCGGTTTAAAAAATACACTCGGTAAACGTATGGTCGCGATTGGCGGTCCGGGCGGCTGGGGTTCGGGCGGCAAGCAAGCCCCGCAGATCGCGCGGGAACTGTGGAAAATGGAGATCGTCGACTATCCCTACCGCGAGCTCGCGCCTCGACTGGCATCCGCTTACCAGAATTCGGCCTTGGTGAAACGCTGTGCGGAGGCGTCCCGCCGTTACCAACGGCAATGGGGGGTGTCGATGCACGTTCATCCCGAGTTCCTCGATCGAGCCTTTGTGCTCACGGAGGTTTTCAAGGACATCATGGATGAAGCCCAGACCGACGCGATCACGGTGAATCACTGCATGGGGACGATCATGGGGATTTCCAAGACCACCGCCTGCATGCCTCTGAGTATGCTAAATGATGACGGGTACCTGGCGTTTTGTGAATCTGATTTCGTGGTGATTCCGTCGGGAGTTCTGCTGCACTACATCTCCGGCTTGCCGGTGTTCTTGAATGACCCCACGTTCCCTCATGACGGTGTGGTGACGCTGGCCCACTGCACTGCACCACGGAAAATGGACGGCCACCGCGCAGAACGTACCAAGGTGCTTACGCATTTCGAGTCGGATTATGGTGCAGCGCCGAAAGTGGAAATGCGGGTAGGACAGATCGTGACCGTTTTGGTGCCGGACTTTGCCTCGAGGAAATGGGTGGGGTTCTTGGGTTCGATTGTGGGCAATCCCTTCCTCGATATCTGCCGGACCCAGGTGGACGTCAAGATTCACGGCGATTGGGCAGAGTTGCTGGAAAAGATGAAGGGGTTCCACTGGATGCTCTGTTACGGCGACTACCTCAAAGAAGTGAGGTACGCACTCAAAAAAGTCGGGGTAGAATTCCTCAGCGTGAGCAAGGCGGAACCCGCATGAGGAGATAGCGCCTTCTTGGCACTTCCTCGAAGCCCAAGCCCTTGAAATAGGGCACGACTCGCGAGCGGCGCCGCTCGGACGGTGGATGCGTCCTGCCCAGTGAGATCTGCAGGGCGGGGGGCACCGTTCGGGCGGCCCACGGATGGGCGGGCTTGCGGTTGGGTAGGGAGGGCACTGCGGCCCATGCGGGCTGGCAGATTCAGGCAGTCTTTCCTCGCAATCCATATGGCGAGCTCGCGCCTGCATGCAGATTGTTCGCCCCGTGTGGCCTGTGGCGGAATAGTTCGTGAGTGGCCCCAGGGTAGGCTAAACCGGAATGAGGTTCGCGGTGAAGGTCCGCCCACCGCGGCCGGTCACGTGCGAGCAGTTGCTGGTTCGAGCATGGCTCGGAAGGTTCGAAACGAATGTCGCATGTGGCCGGCGCGCCGCTTTCACGCTTTGTAAGGTCCCAAGGCGAACTGATCGAGCCTGGGGGGCGGGCGTCCAACAGGTTTCGAACTACGTCCAAGTAGACTGAGAAGGCCAGAGACCGGAGCGCTTCGGTCCGACCCTCGTTCAACCACAACCCTGCCGCGGGTCGTTGAAAGAAAAGGGAAGCACACCGTGCGGGGCGGCCATCGTTCCGGGATTGGAAGTCATACCGAGCGATCGAATGCCACCATGCCTGCACGTTGGAATCTTCCTTCGCTTCCACATAAAGCCTCGAAAGGTTGGAAGATCCTTGGCGCGAGTGGAGTTCATTTCATGTCCGCGCGATTCCTTGTTCGGCTGAACCAATCCTCCACGTCCGGCTTGGCTCCTTCGACCTTGTCGGAACGGGCGGGCGGGACTAAGCTGAAGTTCTTGTGAAGATTTTGGACCGTTACATTTTGTGGCAGTTTCTGGTGCCTTGGGTGTACTGTTTTCTAGCGTTCACGATGGTCTATATCGTGTTCGACTTGTTCAACAACCTGGGCGATTTCATCCAGGGGCACGCCAGCCTTTTGAGCTTGATCCGATACTACCTCTGGGTCATTCCGGCCTCGTTGATCTACATCATGCCGGTGTCGCTGGTATTGGCGCTGCTGTGGAGCTTGTCCCGACTCACTCGTCACAATGAGTTGACGGCCATGCGCGCATGCGGGTTGAGTCTCTTGCGCCTGATGGCTCCGCTGTTCGTGGTTGGGATCCTTGCCTCGCTGATCGTGCTGGGGGTCAACGAAACCGTCGGATCCACCTGTGCCTATCTTGCCAAACAGTTTGTCCGGGCGCAGGGCAGGTCGGACAAGGAGTCGGTATGGATCGCCGAATTTCTGCCTTATCAAAATCGGCGCGCGTACCGCACTTGGCTAATTCGGCGTTTCGATACCGTCACGGGCGACATGGAAGGGGTGGAAGTTGTCCAACAAACTCCCCAAGGGCGCGACGCCTGGAAAGCGATGGCCGAGCGCGCGACGTGGACGGGAGGGCAGTGGTGGTTCGAGAAGGTGACCATTCAGTACTACGACGAGCATGGCCATCCCCGGGGCGTGCCTCGCCATTTGCCCGTGCGCGTGATGACCGAGTTCGACGAGACCCCCAAGGATTTTCTCGCGGAAGTCAAGGATCCGGAATTTCTCACCGCGGCGGAGATCTTCGAATACATTCGGGGCCATCCTGACCTCTCCCCAGCCACCGTACGCCGGCTCACGGTGGATGCGCATGCCCGATGGGCGATGCCATGGGGATGCCTCGTGGCGATTCTCTTCGGCATTCCATTCGGAACGACGACAGGCCGACAAGGGGCGATTCGTGGGGTCATGCTTTGCCTAGGGCTTTTTTTCTCGTCGTGGGTGTTGGTCAGTCTTGGGTTGTGGGCGGGCAAGCGTGGCCTGTTCGGGATTCCTCCGTGGCTTGCAGGCTGGGGACCGACCCTGTTGTACCTCGTCATCGGCGCCGTGCTCGCGTTGCGGATTCGGTGAAGCGAGGGCACGGGTTCGACGTACGCAGATTGCCCGTACGGGGGCCCCCATGCCGCCCTCGTTTCATGAGCCCCAATGGGCAGCCACTACCGCCATCAGGGCGATCGCGGCCAGTTCGCTCCGCAACACGTAAGGCGCCCAACGAACCGGACTAAAGCCTTGCGACTTCAACCAAGTTTCTTCTTCCGGCGCCAAGCCACCTTCAGGCCCCACGACAAACCGCCCCGTCCGAGGTGCCGAGGGACAGTTTTCCGGTGTTAGGAGGTCGACCAACGAGCGGGCTGACGGGTCGAATGAACCAAAGCACGAGATGTGGACCGCCGTGGATTGGATCGCGGAATTGAGATCGTTCATGAATTCGATCCGAGGCAGTCGGTTTCGGCCACACTGTTTGGCTGCATTGATTGCCACGGCCATGCATCGTTCCGTCCATTGGCCGGGTTCAGATTTGAGCTCGCGCGCTTGAGAGTACCGGGTCGGCACGAACATGAGACGCTCCCAACCGAGGGCCACCGCCGCTCGCACAATTTCGTCCCGCTTGTCGCCCTTTAGCAAACCCACCACCAGTGTGGCGGACCAAACAGGATCGGGATCGTGCGCGATGGGACCGAATTGCAGCCAAACTTCCCCCGCATGGATTTGAGCGATGTGCCCCATGGCCGAATGGCCTGCACCATCGAAGAGCTCGACGGGATCCCCCGGCCGACCGCGCAAGACCCGGGTGAGGTGGTGCGCTTCTGTGGGGGGCAACACAACCCGGCTTCCAGTAGTGCAAAGGCTAGGAACGTACACGCGTGGAGGCCGGTGCGTGCCCCGCGGGGTTTCATACTTCCATGTGCCGCCGGCGCTCATAGAACTGGCGCGCCCGCCGATCAAACTCGGCTCGACCGGGATAGTTGGAGTCTGTCAAAGTGGCCGCCCACTCCTCCAGAGCGTGCCGCTGCCGAGCGGAGAGGTGCTGCGGCATCTCGACTCGGACTCGGACGAGGTGGTCCCCCCGTGCGCCGGTCAGCGCGTTGTGAATTCCCTGCCGACGGAGCCGAAACACGCGCCCGTTCTCAACGCCGGGCGGAATCTTCAAGGACGCCGGGCCATGGATCGTGGGGATCTCGATCTCCCCCCCCAACACGGCGATGTGAAATGGTACGGGAACTTCGCTGATGATGTCATCTCCGCTACGCTCGAACAGCTCATGAGGGCGTACGTGAATGACCACGTAGAGGTCGCCCGGCGGCGCCCCACGAAACCCGGCCTCTCCGTACCCGGCCATTCGGAGTTTGGATCCAGTGTCAACGCCGGCGGGAATCTTTAGCTCCACGGTCCGCCGCGTCTTGACCCGACCTTCCCCTTGGCAGGTGCGACAAGGTCGCGCGAGAACTTCCCCCGTGCCCTGGCAATAAGGGCAAGTGCGACGCACCGTCACAAATCCATGGGATTGCGTGATCACTCCGCGACCACGACATTGCGAGCAGGTTTGCCGACCGCTCCCTCGTTCTGCGCCGGTGCCACCGCAGTCTGGACACGTTTGCAAGACTGGTAACTGAACCTCGCGGCGAGAACCCAGTGCGGCCTCCTCGAAATCCACTTCAAGGTCGAAGCGCAAGTCGCTCCCGCGATGGGCCTCTTCCGTGGCAGTGGGGCCGCCGAAAAATTCGTCGAAGATACTGCCGCCTCCGAACGCGCCCATAAAGGTGCGCAGTGCCTCTTCCAGATCGATCCCGCCGAAGCCGCCAAAGCCACCGCCCTCGGCGGCTCCCCCTCCGAACGCGGCATGTCCAAACTGGTCGTACTGCCGGCGTTTCTCTGGATCGCTGAGGACTTCATACGCTTCCGAAATCTGCTTGAATTTCTCCTCCGCGTTTTTGTCCCCAGGATTGCGATCCGGATGGTACTGGAGCGCCAGCCGGCGGTAAGCTTTCTTGATCTCCTCCGGAGAAGCGTCCCGCGAAACCCCTAAAATCTCGTAGTAATCAGGCCTCGCTGGCATCCGAATGACCTCCTCCCACCGACGGGCCCGAGGAAACGACCACTTGGGCAGCACGGAGCACCCGGTCCTTCACTCGATACCCTTTCCGCACCTCACGCACCACGTGGTCGGCGGGTACCTCCGACGAGGGTTCGTGCCCGACCGCTTCGTGGAGATGAGGGTCGAACCGCGATCCCACCGTGGGAATCGGCTCGACGCCGAACCGCTCCAGCACGCCCCGAAGCTGGGCGCGGATCATTTCGAATCCTTTCCATGCCGCGTCGGATACTGTCCCGCAGATCGCCGCCAGCCCGAGTTCGTAGTGGTCCAGCACCGGTAGGAGCTCGCGGAGAACCTCCTCCCGGCCCTCCTGATGCCATTCGGCGCGTTCGCGTGCAGTCCGTTTTCGGAAGTTGTCGAAGTCGGCGGCCAGCCGCAACAGGCGGTCGTTCAACGCCGCGATATCCGCTTGTAGTTGAGCGGTTTCAGATGCTTCGGCTTCCGCGGCGGCTTCGGCCGGTTCCGCCGGAACTTCTGTGTCCTGGGCGGGCGCGCCTCTGCTGCCGGATGACTGCGTAGCCGTCTCTGTATTTTGCTTCAAGCCTTCTGGATTGTTCATAGTCATCTTCAAAAGGGTTCGGTCGAACCGATCAAGATAATATACTACTCCGCCGCTCGTTGTCCGAATCGCATGGCACAAGAAGAACATGCATCCCGCGGGCGGCTCCAAGAAACAGAGCTCACTTCGGGCTCACTCAGGGTAAACTCCGGCTATGTGGGCACGCGAGTTTTCCCACGAAGCTCGAAGGCCCGCGTTACATCAGCTGCGTTTCCGTATCTAACAGAACCCAGCGCGGTGTGGAGTTCAAAAAGGTCCGCACCTCGGCGAGCCGACGTTCAACGACGTCTTTGGTCGCCGCCACGGTGACGAACGCGAGCTCGGCGGCTTGCCACAAGTCTTGATCGCCTACTTCGGCCACACTGACGTTCATGTGGGCCACCAGGCGGTCTTTCAAGCTGCGGAGCACCGAGCGTTTGTCCTTTAACGAGTGCGAATCCGGCAGACTGATCCGCGCGGTGAGTAAACCGATGACCATGACGACTCTTCGTGTGCCCTAGATTTCAATCCAATGTTCGAATTCGTATATTCCGGAACTCCACCACGGCTCCGTGGTCTTGGAAGCCGACATGGCCCTCGCGGGCAAACTCCTTCAGTGGCTTTTTGAACTTGTTCTTGCTTCCGTCTGGATTTTGCCCCGCCACCGTCCAGCGGTCGAGGTCCATCTCAGTGATCAGATGTCCGTTTAGCCGCACCTCGATGCGAGGGCCACGCGCTATGATGTTCAAGCGGTTCCAGCCTGGTTGAGCCGCGTTCCGCGAGGGCGCCACCAGGTCATAGAGCGCCCCCACACTGTGGCGTGACGGTTCGCTGGGCTTGTCGATCTGTACTTCGATTCCGGTCTGGACTGGGTCGGCAGGATTGTCCGTTCGGATGAAGACGCCGCTGTTTCCTTCGGTCCGATATTCGAGTTCCAGCTCAAAGTCGCCGAAGCGTTCTCGCGTCCAAATGTACCCGGCTTTATCCGCTCGCTTCAGCACTCCATTTTCGACCACCCAACCAGGTACCGGCGGCCCTTTCGTCGAGCTCATCCAACCATCTAGATCCCGGCCATTGAAGAGTTCTTTCCATTCGCCTGCGGATGCGGCCAATGCGACCGAGGCGAAGAGCGCTGCGGGAATTCGAGCTTGCATGGTGCTTACACCATCCTTTCTGAAGTCGCGAACGCGACACCCACCCATCATGCACGAATGACTCACCGTATGCAACTGCGGCCATGGGCGGATCTCCAAGCTCGTGTGTGTCGGCGTAGTCTTTTCGGACGGGGAAGCCTGCACATGCCCGAAGCGCTCTTGGCTTCTCATCATCCGCCGCTCTGGCCGGCCGGAGGTTGCTTCGACGGGGCAGGGGGTTCCACTCCCTACTAGCGAGTCCGCGTGTCTCGAATCGCCTAGTGGAGCGCGGGTACTCGTGCTGCACCTCCCATGCGCTCGCACCCGTAACACCGGCGCGCGACCCGCATCATTACGCGTCGCCTTACGCGGTGGATGGCTGAGGGATGAACTTTCACGGGGTTGGCGGCGCCATCCGCTCGGCGGGAAGGGCAAGAAGGTTGTCGTGGTCTGCGCGACGGGTATGATGACTTACGAGGAGTACGCCATGCGCAGATGGGTGATCTTGTGTTCGACTGTGGGGAGTTCCGCTGCGCTCTGGGCGCACGCGGAGACGTTGGAGTACCCGGACTTGGTGCGGCGCTTATGGGATCTGGAACATTTGGCCGTCTTGCCTGCCGCAGGGGAACGGTGCGCGCAATGGTCCAGCTACGATCGGCGCAGTCGGTACGATGCCCAGACGGACCGGTACATCGATTGGAACGCGAATGGCGACGGCACCGGGATCATCCGGGAAGAGGGCGACCGGGTCGTGCTTGCCGAAATGGATGGGCCCGGATGCATTTGGCGAATTTGGTCAGCGATGCCGGGCCAGGGGCGAGTGGCCCTGGTGCTGGACGGGGAGGTGGTGGTGGATCTGCCGTTCACCAACTACTTCGCCGGTCAGACGCCTCCGTTCGACCAGCCAAACTTGTCCTATTGTGCCGCCCGGGGGCACAACTTGTACATTCCGATCCCCTACCGACGTTCGTGCAAGGTATTGGCGGAAAAGAACTGGGGTCGGTATTACCACATTACCTACAGTACATTTCCCCCTGACACGGTCTTGCCACGGTTCACCCACCCGTTGCCTCGCGATTGGTCGCTGGCGTTGACCGAAGCCGATTTTCGTCTTGGAGTACTTTTGGCAGAACCTGGACCCACTGGCCCAGATCTCCAGGTCGCCGATGTTACCTTTGAGGTCCCAGCCCGAACCACGGTGAAGTTTGCGGAGATCCACGTGCCGCGGCGCATTGTCTTGCTTCGGTCCCGGGTGGAAATGGGAGATCGCGCGGACCAGGAGCGAGCCCTGCGCGAGATGGTGCTGCGGGCGTACTGGGATGGCGATTCCGATCCGGCGATCGAGTGCCCGATGGGCGACTTCTTCGGCACGGCCCCCGGCATGAACCCCCATGTCACCCGCGTCACTTGGATGGACGACCTATGGATGACCACGCGGTGGCCGATGCCATTCAAGTCCGCCAAGATCGAGGTGACGAACGACGGGGAAACAACTCGGCGCGTGCACCTGTGGTTTGCCCACGTCGCCGAAGAGCGGCCGCTAGACCAATTGGGCCGACTGTACGTTCGTTGGCATCGAGGCTTGTCCGACCCGCTGCGGCCCGACCGTGCGCCGGACTGGCCGTTTTTGATCGCCGAGGGCCGAGGACGCTTTTGCGGTCTGATGCTCCATGTCTGGAACCCCCACGGAGGCTCCTACGAGCCGGCCCGTCCAGGCCACTACTGGTGGGGCGAGGGCGACGAGAAGTTCTTCGTGGACGGCGAGCGCTTTCCTTCGACATTTGGCACGGGGACCGAAGACTACTTTGGCTATGCGTGGGGCTGCCCGGACCGTTTCGAACGGGCATTCCACGCGCAGACGATGACGGAAGGCAACCGAGGGCACCAGTCGCTCGTGCGTTGGCACATCGCCGACAATGTGCCATTTCAGAGCCGATTCGAAGGCTGTTTGGAGAAGTACTTCCCGGACAGTGTGCCCACCCTCTATGCGGCGACGGTGTTTTGGTACATGGCACCGGGCGGGCGGCACAGCATCCGCCTTCCCCCGGTCGAACACCGAGTAGGGTACTGGGTGAGGCCCCCTCCACGGGCCGGCGGTTTCGAGCTCGAGGGCGTGCCACCGGGTCGTGTGCAGACGCAGGGGATGAGCGTGTTTCCTGGCGGGAGTTGGGATCACAACGACCAGCTATGGTGGACCGGCGCGAAACCCGGGGACCGGATGGGGATCCGATTCCATGTCCCACGCGCGGGACGTTACACGCTCCGCCTCATGCTCACGCGTGCGAACGACTACGGCATCGTACAGTTTGATGTGGACCGAAGACCCGTGGGCTCCGAGGTGGACTTGTATGCGCCCGCGGTCAGTCGGTTCGGCCCGGTGGACCTCGGACCCGTGGAATTGAGCGAGGGCGCCCACGTGTTGGGCGTGACCATCGTGGGCTCCAACCCTTCTGCGAAACCTTCGTTCATGTTCGGGCTCGATACGCTCGAATGCATTCCGGAGACTGCCCCATGAAGACCCCATCTCCTTTGAACCAGTCCGATTCGGGCCGCCTAATGAAGCGGCGAAGTTTCTTGCGTGACTCCGGGCTTGGCCTCGGCACGATGCTGTGGGCTTCGCGCGCGACGTGGGCCGGAGCCAACGAGCGGGTTCGAATCGCGGTGATCGGAATCCACGGAATGGGTCGAACACATATTCGGGAATTCAGCCGGCTTCCGAACGTGGAAGTAGCCGCGATTTGCGATGTGGATGAGAACCTGTTCGGTCCGGTGATCGAAAGCGAGTTCGTCAAGAAAGGTTTGCGCGCGCCCCGGACGTACACGGATCTTCGGAAGTTGTACGAGGATCCGGAGATTGACGCCGTCTCGATCGTGACCCCGAACCACTGGCATGCATTGGCGGCCATTTGGGCCATCCAGGCGGGTAAGCACGTGACCGTGGAGAAGCCTTGCTGCCACAACGTGTTCGAAGGCCGACAATTGCTGGCCGCCGCGCGGAAGTACCGCGTGTTGGTGCAGGACGGTGCCGAGCAGCGGAGCAACCCTTGCGCTCAAAGCATGGCCGAGTTTCTTCACTCGGGAGGCCTGGGCGAGGTCTACATGGCCAAAGGTATTTGCTACAAGTGGCGGCCCTCGATCGGCCGGTACCTGGACGAGCCCGTGCCGCCGGGTGTCCACTACGACCTGTGGCTGGGGCCGGCGCCCAAGCGCCCGTTCAACCGGAATAGGTTCCACTACAATTGGCATTGGCACTGGGACTATGGCAACGGGGACATTGGCAACCAAGGGGTCCACGAGATGGACATCGCCCGCTGGGGGTTGGGCGTCACGCTACCGACCAAAGTCTGGGCGGCCGGTGGCCATGTCATGTTCGACGATGCCCAAGAGACCCCGAACGTCATGCTCGCGGTGTTCGAGTTCCCGAATCCCGAAGGAAAGGGCGACAAAAAGAAACTTCTTCAGTTCGAAGTGCGTGGCTGGGTTACGAATCCCGAAGATCCGATGTGGATGAAGCCCACGGCCGAAGGCGGCTATATGGCCACCAGCGACCGAAACGTGATCGGCAATTTGTTTTTCGGGTCCAAGGGGTACATGGTCAAGACCGTTCGCGAGTGGCGCACGTACATGGGGGAGCGACGCGAACCCGGCCCGACCGGGTCGGGAGAGGGCAATCACTATGCGGTGTTTGTGGATGCAATTCGACAGGGGGCGGATCCGGCGGCGTTCAATCGTAGTATCGAAGAAGGTGTCCTTACGTGCACGCTCGTCCATCTGGCGAACATCTCGTACCGCTTGGGGCGGAGCCTCGAGTTCGACCCTGGGACGATGACGTTTCCGCATGACCCTGAAGCCAATGCGATGCTGACCCGAGAGTACCGTCCGCCGTTCGTGGTTCCCGAGCGCATTTGAAGGGGCACCCCGAGCGAACCATTTGCAGAATCCTTCCGGGGGGAAAGGCAGCCCTTACGCCGGACGGGGCGAGGCCGGGATCGGGGGCAGCTCAGCCGCGACATCAGGCGCGTCCGCCTACGTGTCCTGTTCTCGAGTGAGGCGAGAACGGAATCATTGCATCGCGAAGTTCCTGTCATCTCCCATTCCTTCGCTGATGCAAGAAACTGTCCATCAGGCCAGACGATCGCGGCGAATGCACACAATGGGTCAAGTGCGGTTGTGGGCGTGATCTGCATGGCGTGGGATCGTTCTCGCCCGTGGCGGTCGTACGCGGCCCTTGAACAGACTGTGGGTCAAAAAAACGCGGGCACCCAAGGGTACCCGCGTTCCGGTGATTAGTCGTGACGCTCAGAAGCGCCGACGAAAGTCACGGTGCCCGCCTTCTCGGCGGGGCCGCTCCTCGCGTGGGCGAGCCTCGTTCACCGTCAATTGACGGCCACCCAAACGGGCACCGTTGCAATCCTGAATGGCGCGAGTGGCTTCGTCTTCCGTCGCCATCTGAACAAAGCCAAAGCCGCGGGAGCGGCCACTGAACTTATCCAGAACGATCTCGCAGCTGACCACCTGACCGGACTTCTGGAAGAGTTCCCGAAGTTCGTTCTCGGTCGTGTCGAACGAGAGGTTGCCGACGAATAGTTTGGTTGCCATGGTTGTACTCACTCTGTCGCTTCGCGGAAGGCCCCAGTGGCGTTCCCGATCCATCCGGGTTTCAGACTGTCACCGAGGTCGAACTTCGGCCAGGTGGGCAATCTACCGACTACACTGCGCTACTTACCGGTCGCGGACAACGATACCCTACAACACTGGTCGGCGAATTGCAACTCAGGCGGCCAAACTTCTTTTTGCGGCCCCCGCCACGCTTTCGGACAGCGGCGCACGATTCCCGGCGTTCCCTGTTCCGAACGGAGGCGTGACCAACCACGCTTCGTAACGTCCTGACCACGCGGCGATTGGACGCGGCCATCGGCCAATGCCGCCGGTCGGTGGCGTGTCGCTCTACAATATTCTTAGCGGCTAGACCCGAGAAGTTGGTCCGGCGGCAAGTTCAACGCAAATGCTGCGACGATATCCGCAAGGCCGCGCGCGAGCTCAGCATTCCACGCGAAGATTCACCGCGGCAAAGTGTCGAAGTGGGTGGAACTGTCAGCAACCTGCCACACTCCCAGCGGCGGTAAAGGGTTGTGCAGAACTCAGCGGTTAGTCTCTCGCTCGCGGAATGGATGCCGTGGGGGACGATCGGGTCGTCCGGGAGCGTCGGGCCGGCTGGCCGGTGGAACAGCTTCTGTCGGTGGGGCACCAAACTGGTCCGCACGAATCAAGCCGGCCTCGCTCGGGCCCGCGTACTTCACCCAGGGCATGCGGAAGACCACTTCACGCCAACGAGGTCGGTCATAGGGCACGACAAGCGTTGTTAGATTCGTCAAGGAGAACAAGGGCGTCGGGTCCTCGATGCGGCATTCGGCCAAATCGAGGAAAGTCAGCGACCTCAGGTTGGCCAGAGGTGCCAAGTCACTTACCTGGGTACGAGCGATGGCCAGCCGCTTCAAGGGCATCCCGGCCAGCGGCTGTAGATCGCGAACGCGACTGCCCCGGATATAGAGCGTCTCCAATGGCATGCCGGCCAGCGGGGCCACGGACTCCAGCTCCGGATTATCGTCCGCCCGCAGGGCGTTGAGCTTCAGACCTTTGAGCGCGTCCAGGGACGTCAACCCCATTTCGTTGATCCGGAGTTCCGTCAAGGACGATATCGAGCGAAGGACAGACAAATCGCGGACGTGCCGGCAGCGGGAGATATCCAGGTATTCTAGGGGCATGTCGCTCAACACGGAGAGGTCCGATACGAGCGTGCCCGCGATGGAAAGTCGGTGAAGGGGCATTCCCTGCAACGGTCGAAGGTCGTCGATCTTCTCGCAGCCGTTGCAGTGGAGTTCTTCCAACGGCATTCCCATCAGAGGGCGAAGCGAAGCGATCCCTGGGTTGGCGCTGATGTTTAGGCGCTTCAACGGCATGCCGGACAGCGGCATTAGGCTGGAGATGCGGTTTTCGGAAACGTCCAACGCTTCGATTTGCAAACCCGACACCGACATCAGACTTTCCAATCCGCACCGTGCCAGCACCAGACTCCGCACCGGGAGCGTTCGCAGAACGTCCAAATTCTCCAGTCGCGTTGCTCGGACCTCCAGTTCTTCCACCGGGATTCCTCGCACCAGCGAAAGGTCCTTCCAGCCAGGAGCGATGGCGGTAATCCGGACGATCGGTAGACCCGCCAACGGCGCGAGGGAGGTTAGTTGCGTGCCCGCCACGCCTTCGATCACGAGCTCGAGACCATCCGGTGTGCTCCGCAAAATGGATTCGGGTGGGACGTTGAGCGAGGGGTTCGCACGCCGCAGAGCTTCGCGCGCACGATCCACGGCCGCAGGCTCGACTTCCCGCGGGTTGACTCCGATCCGTTCGATGGCTTGCAACACCGGTTCCATTTCCACCGCGTACCGCGTGGAGCCATACAGCCGACGAAATTCGCGCACCGCGGACCGGTAGCCGTTGACGTCGCCCGCCGGCACCCCGGTGCGCCTCACCTGCTGCACGATCTCAGCGACCGAGAGTCCTTCGGGGATGTTGAGTTTTCGAAGGATCACAGCCAGTGCACGTTGTGCCGCCGTCTCTTGCGCGGCTTGGGTCTCACTTTCCATCGCCTCCCAGACGTACCGCCCGATGGAGTCGGATGCCACGGGCTCAAGTGCGCGGCGTGCCGCCGTGGGATTTCCGAGTTCGAGCAGGAACAGGGCTTGCAAGATCCGGTTGCTGGGGGCGGGCAGACGCTCCAACCGCCGTAGCCGTTCACTCGCAGATAGCTCCGTGTACGCAATGGTTCGTTCCACGAACCCTTCGCCGACGCGACGTCGCACCTGAATGGTTCCGTTGGCTACTCCCGTGACTTCGAAATTCTCCGAACCGCTGGTGAGTTGGATTTCGACGGGTCGGCCGACGTCCGAGCGGAACGTTTCGAGGACCAGCTCGCGCGCCCGGGTCGCAGCGACCAATACATTTCGGAATGGAGCAAGATCGTTGGACTGTGGATCGAGCCCGGCGGCTTGGCAAATACTATCGTAGGCCTGGAGCGCCCCGGACGGGTTCGGGCGGATCAAGAGCTTGGCGGCCTCGCGCCGCGCGCGCTCGATCGCCAGTGCTTTCTCTTTCTCCTTGCGGGCGGCGGCCTCTTGCTGCAACGCACGGATCCGTTCCACCTCGGCCGCGCGGAGCGAGGCGGTTTGTTCTGCCCACGGCCCGGAATAGTTCGTGAGGAGCTGGCAGGCATCTTCGAACTTCTCCGCCGCCACGAGTGGCTCCACGGAGCTCTTGAGCTTCGCCATGACTTGGTTGATTTCTGCTCGGATTTGGTCCTCGATCTTGTGAACTCGATCGCGCGCCATCCGTCCGAAGTCGGTCCGGTCTGCGGCCTTTGCAAAGGCCTTCCACCGCCGGAGAAGGTCTACGAGATCGTTGGGATGAGCTTGCTCGTATTGCAACAGCTCGTGGTACTGTCGCTCAAACTCCACTAACTGGGATGGGTGCTCCTCGTGAGGTTGTGAAGGCACTTGCGGCGACGGCGGCTTCGGGGCTGGTGCACGGGTGATCCCAACGTAGACCACCGCCGCCACCGCCGCAATCGCCAACAAGATGACCAACGCCAAGATCAGTTGTTCCCGAAGCGTCGGCGCTCGGCGCCGCCCTGCGCTTTCCTTCAACGCTTCCAGTTCGGCCGCGCTGATCTTCACGCGCGCGGACGGCGTTTTGGTCATATTGCGCAAAGGAGGACGGCCCGCCAACACTCGATCGATGTCCGCGATGAGCTCCTTCCAGCTTGCGTAACGCTCCTCGCGGTCGGGCGCGAGCATTCCCGCCAAAAGCGCGACCACGGATGGAGACAAATCCGGCACGAAGCTGCGCGGATCCGGGAGGGGCTCTTCGAATTTTTTTCGAATGGTTTCCTCCGGTGTGTCCGCCGCGTAGGGCAGTTGGCCCGTAAGCATGTGGTACAGCGTGGCGCCCAACGCATAGATATCGGAACGGCAGTCAAGGTCATCCCGTCCCTCGGCCTGTTCGGGGCTCATGTAGTTGGGAGTGCCGGCGACTCGTCCCCGGCCTTCGATTCGACCTTCCGCGGCCTGCACGCTGTGCGCCAACCCGAGGTCGGCCAATTTGGGTTCGCCATGGGCGTCAATGAGGATGTTGGCCGGTTTGATGTCCCGGTGAAGAAGCCGGTGTTCGGTCCAAGCGTAGTCCAAGGCGCGCGCGATTTTTCGTGCGATTCGAAGGGCCTCGCGTTCGGGAATTCGGCCTTGCGTCGCCAGACGCCGGTCCAGCGCTTCCCCGTTCACGTAGCTCATGGCGAGGTACAGGTAGCCGCCGTCCTCGCCGGCTTCGTGAGCCGTCACGATGTTCGGGTGTTCCAACTGGGCCAACGTGCGCACTTCTTGGATGAAGCGCTGCTTGTCTTCTTCTGAGCGCGCGTGGCCTGAGAGGATTTTCAACGCAACCAGGCGGTCCATGGAAAGTTGCCGCGCCAGATACACCTCGCCCATCCCGCCGGTCCCAATCAACCGCTCGATCTTGAAGCCGCCGATCGTCACGCCAGGACCCAATCGAGGGTGAGGGACCGTGACAGACGCGCTGCATTGCGGGCAGGTGACGTTCTCGCCTGCCGCGGATGCATCGATGGCCAGCTTGGTCTTGCAGTTCGGGCAACGAAAACTGATTTGCATAATGCAACCGCCGCTTACGATAGTATCGGAATACCCCGGGCACTGTAAACCTTGACGCGGTCGGGGGCGCTTCGGCAAGATGCCAATGGTGGACCGATTCAAGACATGTGAAGTGGTCGCTCGTGCACTTGGCTATCTCGCTGGGGCAGCGGCTGTGGTCGTAGCGACTCGTTCTCCCACGGCGTCCTGGGTGCGAACTGTGGGGATTCTCTCGATCGTGCTCATGGTGGCAGCCTTTGCGGCGGCGTACGTTTTCCGAATCGTGGCCCAGTGGCGCGCGATCCACCGACCGCCCACGGCTCGGCCCCAGGCTCTCTGGCCGCGGCCGTGAGCCACCCAACCCCAGGGAGAATTCGGCGCAGAGTTGGCCCTCGAACGATGTGGGGACAGGTCGCGGCGATGGCGTGCGCTTGGGTCATGAAAGTGGCCCAGTAACCGCGCAGGTCAACCGTTCGACCGCTGGGACCGAATCACTGGCGTTCGAGCACCAGCACTCCAGCCGAATCCAATGGCCAAGCCAGTTGTCCGAGAGTCGAGTCCCATTCGGTGTCCGGGAGTTCTCGAACCTGCCGGCCGTTCCAGATCACTCGATCGGTTGGGGCGAGCCCGGAGATGTAGGCTCTCGATCGGCCTGCGACCAGCGGCGTCAACCGCAATTCTGCGCGCTTCGGTTGTTTCGATGTTACCTCCACCGCGCCGGCGGCTCGAACGATCCAGGAACTCGGTGGAAGGCACACCGTGCGGTGAACCTCGGGGCCTAGAAAATAGTGGACCGTGCACTGGGCCAACACGGCAGGGTTGATGGCCGGTCCGCCACGCTCTTGGGACTGCAGCACCACGAAATCGGGCAACAGGCCCGCGCGCTGCGGGTCTTCGGGCGGCCACATCGCTTGCAGCGATGAGGCGACGATTCCGTTGGCGATTTTCCGCCATGGTCCGGTCGAATCGTAGCGCGATAGATTGTAGAGTGCCTCCGCGTACACGAGGCCGCACCAGTGCACGGGCAGGCCGAACCACACCGGCGCCGTCCAATGCGTGGCGCCGTAGACGGGAATCGGGGCATACAGACCGATGGGTCCTCGCGTGGGCGGCACCAGATAGACAAAGGGGACACCGGTCCACGCCCAGTACTGGGCGTCCTCGAGCCATTCCACGTCGCGCGTGACCTCGTAACCTTGCACGCACAGTTCCACCATGTGCGCCGCGGCGAGGATGTCCGGCGTATGGAGGGGGATCTCCCAAGTTTGAGCGCCTCGTGGGATATCTCCTCGATACCGACGTCGTACTGCGGTCGCTCGCTCCAATGCCTCCCGACACACGTCGGGATCGCCGGAAAAAAGGGCCGCACGTAGCGCTCGTTCGGCCACTGCGCCGGAATAACCGCTGGCGTGACGTGCCGCATGCGTCGTGGAGAAGTCCGTTCCACCCGGCGTGGGTTGGTACGGCACGATGCCCTCTGGTGAAATCCGCGCCAATTCGTGGCGGGCAGCTGTACGTGCGGTCGCGACGGATCGAAGAACGTCGCGTCCCATCAACGCAGGTGCGATCCAACGTCCAGCCCCGATCTTGGCATGCCAGCGTTGGGCCGCGGGAACTGCCTGATACGAGCGTTCGGCCAGTTCGATCGCTTGGGCGCGAAGCGGTTCGTCTTGGAGCACCGCGGCCAGCCACCAAAGATGCACCGAGGCGTCCGCGGCCAGTTGGGGCTTCCAGTGATCATGGGGAGTCCAAGCGTGCCGGAACTGATCGCCGTCCCGAATGGGCGTCTCCATCCAACCGATCGCAGCGACGCGCGCGTAGCTTTCTCGCGTGTACGGATGTGGCGGCGGAGGCGGCAAGCCATGCGTCGCCACGTACAAGGCCACCAGCGGCACCATCGTCTCACCCTCGGTGCCGAGGATCTCGCCAGACCACCGCGCGGGCACGTTGGCACGAAGGATCCACGGAGGATCATTCCAGTAGCTACCTTCGTCGAGCGAACGCCCCGAGGGGGGACGTGCAAACCATCCGAGCACATGTGCGCCGCCGCCCAACTGCCGATCAGGCGAATCGAACCAAGGCTGTAACCCTTCCTGGGGGGCCCAACTTAACCCCACGACGCGCGACGTGGCGGCAACTCCCATCAGTGGAATGGTTACTTTGTACGAGGCTGGCGCCCGCCGAATCGCCGCACGCCCGACAACGTCGGCTTCGGAACTGCTGGGCTCATCGTCGAGGTATTCGAGCCCACAGAATAGCCCTTGCCGTTTTCGCCCGCCAAAGGTGCCGGATCCCACTCGTAGCAACCAAACGGGTAACGCGATCACGCTCCGATCCTGGTCGCACTGCACCGTAAAGCCTATTTCGACAACGCCCGACGGTCCTGGTCGCGCCGAGGTGAGAAAGCTCCAGGTGGCCCCATCCGGATCTCGTGCGCGCACGGTGCGTTCGATTGCCGCCTGCGTCGCTGAGACGCTCGCGCTCACCACGCAGTCGGCCACACGGAACCAGCGGTCCGTGTCATTAAGGGTATAGCCGATCCACACGTCGTCGTCCGCCATGCCCATCGGAACCCTCTGGACTTGAACGCTCCATCCTGTCGGGTCGGCCGCGACCGTCAGCGGCCCGGATTGCACGCGATCCGAGGCGCCCGTGGGGCCGATGGTGCGCTGCGAGGACCAGGTCGGCAGCGCAGGAGTCCGACGCGGCCACCAGCGCAACGCTGTGACCACCACCTCGCCCGTCGCCCCAGGAGGATCAAGCCGGATGCGAGTTTGGCGGGTCCAATTCGGCAACTGCACCCAACTGTGCACGAGGCCGGTCTGGAGTATTTGCCCGCGTTCCGACTGCGTTTCGTGGAAACCGCGTTCACCCCAAAAGACTTGAAACCAGCCTGGAGACGAGACGTGCCAAATCACCTCCAACCACAGCGGGGCGGGAGATTCGAATGGTACGATCGGCCCAACCAGATACGGATCCGGCCCGCGGATTCGAACCCAAAGGCCAGTGCGGGTCAACTCGGCTCGCTCGATATCCTTCGACCATGTCCAGTTCGTGGCGACACTCGGGGGTGCGCCATCCAGCCGAAGTTCTGCCCACCGGCGATCTTCGGCCCGGACGCCCACAGTGGTAATGAGCACGCAGGCGACCAGGGTGCGCATGCGTGACGAGTGCTCAGTTGTGCTTAGAATCATCGGGCTCTCTTTCCCGTATCTGTAAAGCTTGCTCGACGGCGTGGAGGACCTCTTCGGTGCGGATGCCCGCCATCGTGCGCGTGCTCGAGGTGACGAGATGGACCCGCGGACCGCGCGGTCCCCAGATCGTAGGATCGGTGGGGCCGAAGAGTGCCACCACCGGGATTCCCACGGCGGCAGCCAGATGGGTAATACCTGAATCGTTACCCAAGTACCCCGCGCTCGCGCTCAGCAGCGAGGCAACTTCCAACAGCGAGAGTCCCGCGACCCACGGTGCGTTCAGCTCGGTGGCCGCTTCGGCGACGCGCGTCTGTAATTCGTGGTCGGCCTCGCCAAGCAAAAACAGCAGGTTTTGCCCCAACTGGTTCCGGAGGAACCGAGCGACTTCGAGGAAGCCTTCCCATGGCCAAATCTTTGCGCGGCCTCCACTGCCGGGATGGATGACTACAGGTGGACTCGTCAGTCCTGTCGCCTGCCAGCGCGCGCGGCCCTCCGCGATCAAGCGTTCCGTCAAGGGCAGGCGTGGCACGGCGCCGCGCTCGTAGATCGCCAGGGACTCCAACGGCCGCAGCAAATGGTCCACGATATGCTCGGACGGACCCACGGGCGATCGGTACAACAGGCGGCGCACGCCGGCGGCCGTCAGGTTCTCTCCGACCAATCCATCCGGGTCGTGAAGGTAACTGAACACGTAGTCGAACGAGGCCAGATGCTGGCGGGTGGCCTCGTCAATGTTCGGTCGCCGTCCGAAGAACCGCGCCATGCCGGCGGTGTCGAGTCCCCGCACACGATCCACTAGTCCGGCCACTTCGGCCAAGCGGGCGATGTGCGGATAGCCGATCACCTCGATGTACGAGTCCGGCCAACGAGCGCGCAAGGCCGAGAACACTGGCAGGGTCACGATGAAGTCCCCGATCGCGCCTCCCCGCAGTACGAGAAATCGAGCTGGCCGGATCAAGGTGCCACCCGCGGGCGTGCTGCTACAGAACTGTCAGCCCGAGTGCACACAACAACGCGCCCAAGAACAATACGCCGGAACAGGTCCAACGATACCATTCCGGCGATAACATCCAACTGAGCCATCGGCGAAATCGATAGGGGCCGAGGATCCATGCGATGCCAAGGATAATGACGCCATACGTGACCGCCGCCACGAAGCTCGCCCAAGGGGAGTCGTGGAGTCGAACCGCACGCAAAACTGGGTTGGCGCCGAGCAACAGAATTCCGCCGAGCGCGCGCACCGCCAACAGGTCGTCCATGAACAGCCCCACGGCGATCAGCGCGACAGTGTAGCTAGGCCACACATAGACCTTCCACGGTTCGAACCTCCCGAGTCGTCCGTGCTGGACGATGTTGGCAACCCAAAACAAAGCCAACGCCGAGAGTACCCATGCCGCCACGCGGCTGCGCGGGAAACTTACCACCCACCTGCGCGCGGTTGCGGGCCAGAGCAGCGCGAGTACGGCCAACGCCGCCAACGCCGCGCCCGCGCAAATGCACATGGAAGCGAGCGTGAACACGGTCCGCGATAGTACTCGCCACGCCACCCACTTTCAAACGAACCGGACGGTAGTGCGTTTCAAGGTCGTGCATTGCGCCATCCACGAGTTGGACACGATTGAACACGGGAACAGTTCGTCGCCTCTGGGAAGGCCGTGGTGGGGTTGGCGATCTCGACCGTTCGGGCTTCCGACTTGTGGTCGCCATCGATTTGGCGCGGATAGCGATCGGTCCCGTGTGCGCGGTCTAACTGACCGCTATACGCCCGCGGCGATGGCGTCAGAACCAGGGACTAAGGTTTGCCTGGGCTTGTCCGGGTTCCAAAGGCTCGGCACGAATTGCATGGTTCCCTAGCGCCGATCCATTGCCATCCAATGCTGGGCTGGGGCGTCCGCCCACACCCGTGCGTGTGGATGTGTCCAAGCCATGGTGCAGGGGTGGGATATCGGCGTCCAAGGATTGGAAACTTCGATCCCGAATCCTTCCAATCCTCTCTGAAGGCGCGCCGGTTAACC
>CAACVY010000098.1 GCA_900661335.1 uncultured bacterium
GATGCACCGAGCCAGAGATCTGAGCCGTGTTCGGTCTAGAATAGCCGTCCTCTTCCATTATATGATGTGAAGCACTGGGCAGCCTGGTCGCAACGCCATTGCGTAGCGAGCACGCTTTGCTCGTGGATCGTGTGTAAGAGAGCGTGGTGTCCTATGATGGCAGTGTTGCGCGACGCCCAAGGTGGAGATCCATGAAGCCATGGCATTGGAACAACGTGCTGAATCATGCAGCTTGCTCCTTCGCGATTTGGCTGAGCACGGCTCGCTTTGTGGGGTGCATTCAAGGGCTGGTGCTTATGGCCGGACTGTGGATTGGTCCGCGTCCAAGTTTGGCCGCAGTCCACTACGTGGACGACCGATCGGGCGACGACCGCAACGACGGGTTGTCCACAACCTCCGCATGGCGCACCTTGGAGCGAGTTAATGCGGCCGTCCTCAAAGCGGGCGACGAGGTTCGGTTTCGGCGCGGCGGAATTTGGCGCGGTCAATTGCGGCCAGCGTCCGGCTCGGCAGAGGCACCCATCGTATACGGCGCTTGGGGCGACGGTCCCAAGCCCCGGCTGCTCGGGTCGGTGTCGGCGTCGAAGTGGTCCGACTGGGTTCCTGCGGGGGGATCGTTGTGGCGAACGGCCCCGGCGCGATTTGAGCCGGTGGGTGCCGTGCGCTCGTTGCCGAATGATCGCTGGCGGTTCCATTTCGAGGGTTCGGCGCGCTGGTCCCCTTTGGCGACGTCGGGAGGGTGCTGGCGTGTCGAAAATCCCGGCAGTGCGCCCACGCTCGAGGAATTCCGATCGTCATTGTCAACGCTCGCCTGTCCGACCGCTCGTACCGGCGATTCAGAAAAATTCGCACGTGGACCCCACAGTGGTGGGGGCGGGTGCATCTGGTGTGCGTCCAAAGTTCGGAAGACTGCGCGCGCTACATCGAGCTGGGTGTCCCCCCCAACCGCCTCGTCGTGGTAGGGAGCGCAAAATACGACGCCGCGCGTCCGACACCGGAGATCGCACAACGCTTGAGGGAACACCTGGTCCAGAGAGGATTTCCAGCTGACGCGCGGTTTTTGGTCGGCGGCTCCACCTGGCCCGGCGAAGAAGAAATTTTGATGCACGCCTATATGGCCCTTCGATCGGACATACCCACGCTCCGTCTCTTGTTGGTACCCCGGCACGCGGAACGCAGAGCAGAGCTCGTCCAACGCATCCGAGCTTGCGCACTGTCGCTCTACCAGCGCAGTACCGACCGGAGCGACACGCCCACCCCGGACGTGGCGCTGCTCGACACCACCGGAGAGTTGATGGCCGCATATGGCCTGGCGGAAGTCGTGTTCGTGGGCAAAAGCCTCACGCGACAAGGCGGACAAAATCCGATCGAACCCGCCTTGTGGGGCAAACCGATCCTGTGTGGGCCCCACATGGAAAACTTCCGGACGATCCTCAACGACTTTCTCGAGGCCCGCGCGGTCCGTATCGTGCGGAATGAAGAGGAACTGATCCAAGCCGTGCGGGAGTTTTTCCACGATCCCGCTCTTGCCCAGCAGTTCGGTCAACGCGCGCGGGAAGTCACTGAGCAAAAGTCCGGAGCCATCCAGCGGACGCTGGACGCACTTCAAAGAGTGTTGCCGCCCGCGATTGGTTCGGATCGCACCGCGACGCGTACGGATGCGCCGAACATTCCTGCGCAAGGGTTCTAAACTGCGGGGTTCTCGCGGCACCATCACAGCCTGGTCCCGCCACAGTCGGGGCGCCGTTGGCGAACGGCCGGAAATTTCAAAGCTTGCTCTCCAAGGCGTCGTCCAGCCTCGGAACATGCCCGCCCCTCAGTTCTTCGTTCTCAGAACGGGGCAGCTGCAGCATTCCTCTTCTGGCAAACGTGGCTGGCCTTCTATCCGCCATCTCCAAGGGGGCATTGGCAAATGCCACACACCTCAGCTTGCCCCATCGGCTGATCTTTCTTCCTAGAAGCTTTAGGCTGTTCGCCGGCGTCGTGCCAGCACATGCCTCACCAGCCACGTGGAGAAAAAGGCCATTCCTCGGCTGTTCGCCCGTACTCTGCAAGAGAGTCGGCCGCATGGCCCGAAGGATTTTTAACCCAAGCCGACCGACTCTCACTGATTTGCCACCCGCATTCTTGAAACGGACCTATCCTCGTCCTTCGGACAACTACGCATGGATGTCGCGAAAGGTCGCTTTCTCACTGGTGTTCGTGTGATTTTGCTCGACGCCTGCCACCGCCGCGCCTAGCCGATATCGCCCACGCCGTCGGGGTCGCCTACGCCAAGCCAAGGAACCATCCCGAGAACCAGTGGCGGTGCTCAGTGGACCGATTGCGCCACCGTGAAGATGGGCAGATAGATCGCCATAACGAGGACCAGCACGACGCCACCGAACACGCAGATGACCACCGGCTCGAAGAGCGATGTGGCCGTCACAATGCGATTTTCCACTTGCTCTTCGTACATCCCCGCGATCTTTTCCAGCACCTCGGGCAAACGGCCAGATTCTTCACCCACACCGATCATGCGGATCACGAGACGCGGAATTTCGGGGTCTTGCGCCAAGCTGGACGCAATGCGTTCTCCGTTGATGATGCGCTCTTTCGCCTTTTGCAGCGACTCGACGAGCACGGTATTCCCTGTCACGGCCGAGGTGATGTCCATGGCCGTGGTCACTCCCACGCCGCCTCGGAGCATGATGCCAAGGTTTCGTGCGAAACGCGCCAGCGCGAACTCTCGCACACACACGCCGAAGAAGGGCAACTTTAAGATCCAACCGTCGGTGCGTCGTCGCCCCGTCGGTGTGCGGCGGTACACAATCAATGCCACGACGGGCACCACCACAGCCATCGCAATCCAAATCCAATGCCGCAAAAGGATTTCGGTGGCTCCAAAGACCGCACGCGTCAACGGCGGTAACTGCACATTGAAGCCTTTAAAACTCTGCATAAACCGCGGTAGGACGAAGACGGTCATCACTACGAGAATGATCAAGAAAAACACGAAGATGAACATCGGGTAGGCGGTCACCGACCGGATCTTCTTGATCAACTTCTCGCTGCGTTCCATGTACGTGGCCAACTGCTCGAGCGTCTCGGGCAAACTCCCGGATTCTTCTGCCGAACGGACTAGGGCCACGAACAACGTGTTGAAATGGCTCGGATGCTTTGCGATGGCTTCCGAAAACGACTCGCCTTCGTGCAGCCGACGAACCACGTCCTGAAGCACTGACCGGAACGTCGGGTGGTCCATGTCATTGGCAATGGATTCGAGCGCCTCTCGAAGCGGCATGCCGGCGTTGACTGTGATCGCCAACTGACGGCAAAAGACCGCCTTGTCGGATACGGTCACGGCTTTGCCTAGTTTCCACCATTTCGCGCGGGGTTTCGCCTTCGCCGGAGCGGCGACCGGCCCGGCCCGAGAATCACGCTCGACCAGATCCACCACCACAAACCCCTTCTCTCTCAGCCGCGCCAAGGCGACGGACCGATCCGGGGCTGTGAGTTGGGAACGCAGGACATTTCCCGAAGGGTCTTTGGCCACGTAGCTAAATGTTTTCATCGCCCCAACAGCTCGTTTAGTCTTCCATAGGCCAGACCGACATGACCTCTTCCAAGGTGGACTCACCGCGCTCGAGTTTCCGCAAGCTGTTGCGAATCAGCGTTTCCATCCCCAACTCAATGGCGCGCTGTCGAACCTCTACGTCGCTGGCCCGTTGGACGATCAACTGCCGAATCGGTGCGGTGACCTCGAGGAATTCAAAGACCGCGGTCCGACCTCGATAACCCGTGTGACCGCACGCGTCACAGCCGGCACCGCGATAGAACTTCCAGCTCAGTGCCTCGGGGAAGACTCCTTTGAGAATGGCCCGTTGCTCGTCGCTCAACTCGGTTTCCTGCTTGCAGTGCACGCAGATCTTCCGTATGAGTCGCTGCGCAATCACCAGACGTAACGTCGCCGCGATCAGGTAGGGCTCGATGCCGATGTCCCGCAACCGGCTAAAGGCTGTAGGCGCGTCGTTCGTGTGCAACGTGCTCAGGACCAGGTGGCCGGTGAGCGAAGCCTGCATGGCGATCCGAGCCGTCTCTTCATCGCGGATCTCACCAATCAAACAGATGTCGGGGTCCTGGCGTAAAATGGCCCGCAAGGCATTGGCAAACGTCATTCCCACCTTGGCGTGCACATGCGTCTGATTGATTCCGTCCAGAACATACTCGACAGGATCCTCCACGGTCTGAATGTTGACATCGGGACTGTTGAGAAAGCTCAACGCGCTGTACAGGGTCGTCGTCTTGCCACTGCCCGTCGGTCCGGTGAGAAGGATGATTCCATTGGGCGACTGAAGAATCTGTTTGAACCGATTGAGCATCGATGGAGGGTCGAAGCCGATCTTGTCTAAATCCACCACCAAGGAGGCGCGGTCTAAGATCCGCATGACGATCTTCTCGCCGAATACCAACGGCAATGACGAAACGCGCACATCGATTTCGCGGCCTTGCACGCGGAACTTCAAACGGCCATCCAACGGAATCCGGCGTTCCGAAATGTCCATATTGGACAGGATCTTGATCCGCGTAACGATCGCCGGATACAGCCGCTTCGGCGGGGGTGTCACCTCTCGAAGGACACCGTCCACTCGGAATCGAATTCGAATGTTTTTTTCCCCGGGCTCCAGGTGAATATCGCTGGCGCGGTCCCGAACTGCCTGCATGAGAAGCAGGTTCACAAACTTGACCACGGGGGCATCATTGGCCAGCACCTTTAACTGGTCTACGTCTACCGCGGGCTCGCCGACCTCCGGCGACGGCGTCGGCTCCGCCTCCATGGCCACGATGTCCTGCAGGCTGCGCTCGATGTGCGCTTCCGGCCGATACTCGCGATCAATGACCTG
>CAACVY010000020.1 GCA_900661335.1 uncultured bacterium
CTTGACGGGTCATTTCTTGCGCTACTCGAGCCGGGGCAATTCCCGCAGCGAGCCCGAGTGCGATGAGGACTTCTCCGGTGGATGTCACCATACGCGCATACTCGGACCAGCCGAATGAACCAGATCGGCGGATGCTCGGTTCGAAGCGCGGATGTCTACGAGCGCGCGACGGTGCGACACAGGGTCTCGGGCGTCGCGCTCTACGCGGGGTGGGAACCCTCTGAGGCGGCAGCGAGCTCTCTCAAAGTTTCGCGGTACACTTGCTCGTCGCTCCCGGAAAAGCACACGAATCGAACCTCTTCGATGTTCGGGTACTTTTCAAGCTCCGCTGCGACCGTGCTCAAGGCGACCCGGGCCGCCGCCCGAATCGGGTAGCCATACGCGCCAGTGCTAATGGACGGAAACGCAAGGGTTCGAAGCCCGCGTTCCGCGGCGATGCGAAGGCAATTGCGGTAACAGGACGCCAACAACTCTGGCTCGCCGTGGGTCCCACCGCGCCAGATCGGCCCTACGGTGTGGATCACGAAGCGGCTCGGCAAGCGATATCCCCGAGTGATTTTTGCTTCGCCTGGTTCGCACCCGCCCAGCGTACGGCATTCCTCGCGGAGCTCAGGTCCGGCCGCGCGGTGGATAGCGCCGTCCACACCCCCGCCGCCCAACAAAGTGGGATTGGCGGCGTTGACGATCGCGTCCACCTGTTCCTTCGTAATATCCCCGCGCACGATGTTCATTCGATTGAGAACTTCCGGCTTCATGGGGCACCTCCGGCTTGGGAGCTGGTTTCGGATAAAGGATCCCGCACGGCCCTCTGGAAAGGACCCCGCACCGAGTGAACGTGGGCAGATCCGGTGTTGCGGACAAGTTGCTCGAACCGCCGGGCGCTCACGATGGCTTGGGCTGCCACGTCGTTGTTGAAATACGCGAACACGTCGTGGCCTTCCGCCAACTGCTGGCGCGCGAATTCCGCCCAAGGGCGCAGTTCGGCCAGGGTATAGTCGTGCGCATACCCGCCTTCGAGTCCGTGGAACCTCAAGTACACGAACGGCGCCGTCACTTCGGTGACCATCGGCATCCGCAAGGAGCTAACCAGCACCAGCGCCAGTCCGTGCCGACGCAACAGGTCGTACGTGTCGGCGCACAGCCACGACGCATGCCGAAATTCGATCGCGTGCCGCCACTCGCGAGGAAGTTGTTGCGCAAAGCGGTCCAAACGCTCTGGGTCGTACCGCAGCGACGGAGGAAGCTGCCACAACACTGGCCCGAGATGGTCGGCCAGGAGCCGAATTCGCTCACCGAAGACCCGCAAGGGCTCGTCCACCGAATCCAGCCGCAACACGTGAGTGATGCGGCGCCATCCCTTCACCGCAAATCGGAAGCCGTCCGGTGCGCGCTGGTTCCAAGCGCGGAGCATGGATTCGAAAGGCAAGCGATAAAACGTGACGTTCAATTCCACGGTTCGGAAATGGGACGAGTAAAACGCAAGCCACTCCCGAGTGGGCAAGTTGGGCGGGTAAAACGGCCCGACCCAGTCACGATACGACCATCCACTCGTGCCGACGAATAGCCCGCCTGCGCCTTCAGACGCGGGGCTGGCCTTGGATATAGAGCGGGCGGCGGACATGGGCCGTCGAGAGGTCATCGCAAGACCAATTCGCGGAAGGCATAGGGGATTTCCGACACCAAGTCGCCCGCGACCATGCCGGTTTGCGAGCTGCGCCAGGCGGCCATGTCACCGGCGCGTCCGTGCAAGAACACAGCCGCGCGAGCGCAGTCCAACGGCGCGATACCTTGCGCCAAGAGGCCAGCCAAGAGGCCCGCCAAGACATCGCCACTACCTCCGCGCGCCATTCCAGGATTGCCCGTCATGTTGATGAAGGCCGGCGGCTCCGCCGTCGTCACGATGGTGCCAGCACCTTTGAGAACGACGATGGCGCCGGTAAGTTCCGCCGCTTTTTGAGCGGCCGCGACCCGGTCGGCCTGGATATGCGCTACGTCGGTCTTCAGCAAGCGAGCCAGTTCGCCCGGGTGGGGAGTGATGATCACCGTGCTTTGGGCCTCTCGGACCAGCTCTGGGCGTCCGGCCAACACGTTCAACGCATCGGCGTCGAGCACCATGGGTACCGGACAGTGTTGCAACAGGGATCGAACAAGTGCGGCGGATTCCCGGTGTGGGGTCAATCCTGGACCGACCATCACGGCGTCGAAATTGCTCAAGCGCGGCAGCCAGGGCGTGAGGGCCGCCGTACGCAAGGAACCGGCGTCCGTTTCGGCCCCCCCGTGGACCATGGTTTCCAACGACGCACCTGCCACCACAGGCTGGATCGAGTTCGGCACCAACGCAGTGGTCAGCCCGACACCCGAGCGACATGCGGCCCGGCACGCCAGAGCAATGGCCCCCGCGTACCCGCGCGCGCCTCCGATCAACAGCAAGTGGCCATACGTGCCTTTGTGGGAACCACGCGCGCGGCGTGGGATCACTCGGCGCAGTTCGCTGGAATAGATCAGCTCCAAAGGAACAGTCGGAACCACCTCGTCCACAAACGCCGGAGGCAGACCGATGTCCGCCACTTCGATCGTGCCGACGAATTCCAGCGCGGCGGGCATGACCAAGCCGACTTTAGGTAGGCCCATGGTGACGGTGACATCCGCGTTGACCGCCACGCCCTCGGCCACTCCAGTGTCGGCGTTCAGTCCCGAGGGGACGTCGATGGACACTACATAGGCGTCGTTGGCCGCCATGTTAATGTACTCGATCGCCCAGGCGATGGGCCCTCGCGGGGCTCCGTGGCTACCGATCCCCAACAGCGCATCAATGATGAAATCAACGCCGGGAGGCAACGGCGCATGTTGTTGCCAATGCTCGCGTGTGGCGAACTCCTCGACGGTAATGCCTTCCGCGTGGAGGCTGGCCAGGTGTTTGAGAGGGTCCCCGCCGATTTGATTCTCCGTGCCCGCAATCCACACCGTGACGTCGAAGCCCATGTCGCGCAGGTGGCGAGCGGTCGCAAAACCATCGCCGCCGTTGTGGCCGCGCCCCGCGATGACTAGCGCGGCCGGGTTGGCCAACCCTGCCAAATCCGCTAGGTAACGGACGACGTCGGCCACGCCCCGCCCAGCACGGTCCATCAGTTCGAACGAGGGAACTCCCGCCTCTTCGATGGTGCGCCGATCGAGCTCCCTCATCTGCTCGGTCGTGACGATTTTCATAGCCGGTCGAATTGTTCCAACTCCGCCCGGGATCGGCAAGCGGTTCAGCCAGTTCTGAGGGCTTCCGTGGCGGTCCGTGGGGGGCGGTCCAAAAGCTGTCGGTGGTCCCTTGGCCCCACTGTCCACTTCGTCCATGCCAACGGCCTGGCTGACCACAAGGCCAGTTCTCCACTCATGGCTTTGACTTCCGCCACGGAGAGGGGTGAATGTTCCAAACGATCGATTTGGGCTCCGCGCCGCTCTACAAGTGGGTTATTTACGGCCGGGGCGAGGTGCCTTCAGCGGAGCCGCGCCGACAGCATCATTGGTGTAGCGGTACCCGTTACCGTCGTTCCAACGTGGATCGTCCCAGCGCGGTGGCTTCATTTTCGCGTTCCATTCGTCGAAAAGTCCCTGTAACCGACGGACCACGGCCGGCTCCTGGGCTGATCGGTCGTGCTGTTCGCCGGGATCCTCAGCGAGGTTGTAGAGTGCCACGGGCACATCGCGGCCGGCCCGGACCAACTTCCAAGGGCCCTCGCGCACCGCGTACTGAACGCCAAACCTCCAAAACAGCGCGCGTGGGGGTGGGTCCAACACGCGGCCTTCGAGCAGCGGCAGAAGGTTCACGCCATCCAACTCCCACTCCGGCCGCAGTTCGACCCCCGCCGCGGCCAACAAGGTGGGGGCAATGTCCACGTGGATGACCGGTGTGTTGAGGACGCGGCCCGCGGGAATTCGACCCGTCCAGCGCATGATCCACGGCACCCGGATGCCCCCTTCGTAGAGGAGCCATTTGCGGCCGCGCAACCCACCCATGTGGCCGATCAACGGAGCTGCGCCACCGTTGTCATCCGTGCAGATCACCAGAGTCGAGCGGTCGAGGTTCAACTCGCGGATCGTGTCCAGGATCCGTCCGATGGCGTCGTCTAGTTCCATGATCATCGCGGCGTACTTTTGTTCGCGAGGTGGGAGGTGCTGCACTTTCGCCAGCCAATTGGAGCTGGCCGCGTGCGGGCCATGCACCGCGTTGAACGAGATGTAGAGGAACCATGGGTGCGCGGGTGGGTGGCGAATGAAGTCAATCGCACGAGCGGTGTAGTCGGGCGTAGTGATTAGGCGATCGGCAGGACAGGGAACAGTGTTCGTGCCTTCGTACCACGGCGCGCCGTGCCCCAGGTTGCCACTACTGCCCCAAGCGACGTCGAATCCGCGCGCGCCAGGAAGTTGCCAAGGTTCGTTCGCCCCGAGGTGCCATTTGCCGATGATTCCTGTTCCATAGCCGGCGGCTTTGAGGCGTTGGGCAATGGTGACTTCCGAGGGATCCAGCACCCGTTGCGCGCGTTCGACCCCTTTCGGGCCGCCTTCGTGGGTGTTGCTATCGTGGCCAGTACGCGCCTGATAACGGCCGGTAAGCAACCCGACTCGGCTCGGCGAGCAAATGCACCCGGTGGAATAGCCTTGGGTGAACCGTACGCCTTCCGCCGCCAGTCGATCCATGTGCGGAGTCGGCGCCAGCGTTCCGCCATAACATCCAGGATCGCCCCAGCACATGTCGTCAATCAAAAGGATGAGAAAGTTTGGGCGGTTCGTTGGGCCCGCGGCACATGCGATCGCCGCAGTCGTCGCCATCGTCGCGCCCAGTCGCCGGATGTTTTGAAGTGTCATGGTAGGGACTCCTTGGGTGGGATCCAGTTGCGCACGATCCGTTCGTTCGAATTGAACAGTCGAAGGGAGTAAATCCAAACGGTGCCAGCTCCTTGCGCCGGATCCAGTCGGAGCGAGGACACCGGCCCCTGCGAGTGGAAGGGTACTTGGATCACGTGGCGAGCGCCGTCGGACGGCACGGGCGCGGTGCGCTTTCGGTCGCGGTGGTAGGCCGGCTCTACGCCCTGTTCCTGCCAAAACAGCTCTACACCGCCGGGCGCAGTCGTTTTCAGGTCCAACTCCAGGACGTACGCTCCGGCCGGTAATGCTGGGCGGAAGACCACGCGCAGTTGCGGGTCGCGTCCTGTTGATTCGACGCGCAACGCGCCGCTCTCGGTGTGCAGTTCGCAGTCGTGAAACGCGTTCCACCGGTTGGGCGTCAGCGCGGGCACTAAGGACTCGGATTCTTTCAGGAACTGTTCCAGCAACGCGTTGAGTTGCCGTACGAGCGAGGGTTCGGCTGCGGCTTGGTCATGTTGCTCACCAAGGTCGGAGGCCAAGTTGTAGAGTTCGAACCGATCCTCGCCGTCCGGCCCGGCGCCGAACATGCGGTGCAATTTCCAGTTGCCGCACCGCACCGCGGCGGCGGGCAATTGACCGCTGGCCGGTATGTCATGAGGGAAGTGAAAGAAAATGGCCTCGCGAGACAGGGCTTGGCCGCGCAGCGCCGGTACGAAGCTGATTCCGTCGAAGCGCACCCCCGGGGGCGCGGAAATGCCGGTCATCTCCAGCAGTGTGGGGAAGAAGTCCACGCTCTGGATCACCTCGTCACAGACCGTGCCCGGCCGTGTCACGCCGGGCCAAACGACGATGCACGGAACACGGATACCCCCCTCGTACAGGCTGGCCTTGCCGTTGCGCAGCGGCAGGTTGCTTGTCGGTGGCGCGGACATGTCGTTCGGGAACCGCTCGCTCCGGTGCGGCCGATCGTGACGCAGGCCTGGCCAACTCACACCCCCGTTGTCGGAGAAGAACACGATAATGGTACGGTCTTGGAGCCCCAGTTCTTCTAGAGCGCCGAGCACACGGCCGACGGCTTCGTCCAGGCTGTGCACCATGGCGGCGTACACCGGGTTGCGTTGCGGATTGGCAGGGTCCACCCGTGCGCGGTAGCGAGCCACGAGTTCGTCTTTGGCATCGTACGGCGAGTGGACGCTGAACGCCCAGTAATTGACGAAGAACGGCTCGTTACGATGTGCGCGAAGAAAACGGATTGTCTCTTCCGCCGTACGATCCTCGATGTGTTCGCCCGGCTTGGAATGAATCCCCAACGCGGACGGAAATTTCCAAGGCGCGACGTAGCTGCCCGCCGGCCCGGGGCCGGGCCAGTGAGGCCAGTCGCTCTCGAATCCGTGTTGCAAGGGAGAATAGGGCTCGGGCCCGAGATGCCACTTGCCAAAATGGGCGGTGCGATAACCGGCCGAGCGGAAGACTCTGGCCAGCGATACGTAGTTCGTGGTCAACCGAGTGAGGCTCAGGCCCGTGCTCGGAGCGACGTTCGTCGAGAGTTGCCGCTTGTCGGTCAACTCCTTGGGCAAATGGCAGACCGGTGCGGTGATCCCGATGCGCGACGGCCAGAGCCCGGTCAAGATGCTAGCGCGCGTAGGGGAGCAAAGCGGGTTGGCCGCATAGGCCTGGGTGAACCGGACACCACGCGCGGCTAGGCGATCGAGGTTCGGCGTTTCGTGAAACGTGCTGCCGTAACAGCCCAGGTCACGCCACCCGAGATCATCCGCCAGGATGAACAGGACATTCGGCCGAGTTGGGGCTGGCACCGGCGCGGTCACTGCTTGCAGCGTGGCGCCGAACCATAAGCATCCCTCAACAATCCGGCGTAGGCGGTTCCGACGAACCGATATTTGAACCATCGCTCACGCCTCCGACCGAAAAGTCACAACGATCATCGAACGGTCGAGGACGGGCGAATATTTTCGCGCCGAGGAGAACGAGGCTAAACCTTGCCCATTTTCTTGAGGTTCTCGTAACAGGCGCGCACTGCGTCCAGGGGTCGGTCGCCGGTCTCGTGTTCGACGATGTACCAACGCGTTCCGCCGACCGTCTCGCAAAGCTCGAAAATTTTGGCCCAGGGGACCTGGCCTTCGCCGATGGCGGCGCCGCGCGGCCCGCCATGTTCCTTCAAGTGAATCGTAAGCGCGCGGCCCGGGAATTTGTGTAGGATCGCTACAGGATCTCCGCCGCCCCCCATGCAGTTGCCGGTGTCGAGCTGCATCACCACATTGGGGGCCGCGTGGGTGAAAATGATCTCCCAGGGGGTAGTGCCGTCGGGGAACTTCTTGAAATCGCCACCGTGGGCGTGGTACCCGACGTACATATTGCGCTGCGCGGCGCGCTCAGCTTGGCGACTGAGGATCTCCGCCGTTTGCTTACAGGCGTCGGGCGTGGCCATGCGGTCCTTGGGGAGGCTGGGAACGATCAGGAACTGGTTGCCCAGCGTTTGGTTGAAATCCATCGTCGCCTCGAGCTGATCCTCCTGGATGCTCGCCCATGGCGTGTGGGTACCGCAGCAGACCAGTCCGACCTGATCGAGCATCGCCCGCAGCTCTTTGGCATTGCGGCCGTGGTAGCCGGCGAACTCCACGCCGCGGTAGCCAATGGCAGCGACTTGTTTGAGCACACCCGGTAGGTCCTGGGCCGCTTCTTTGCGAACCGAGTAGAGTTGAAGTCCCACCGGAATCTTCTTTTCGGCGCCAGGTACTCGGGCGCACAGCGCCATGAGGGCCCACGTGCTTTGCTGCAGCCAGCTTCGTCGAGTCATCCCTATCATGGTTCAGTTCTCCTTTATCAGGTCCAGACCTCACCTAAACGATTCCGCCTGTAACCTGCCTACCCTATCAGTCCTTCGCCAATGGAGCATAGCCACCCCAAAGCCCTTCCTTCGTGCCATCGCCTTGATCCTTGTAGCGGCCAACGCCGCAGCATCTCAGACTAGCTGGTAGGCCGTCCGAGGGCAAATCCCTTTCAACGCGCGAAACCGGTGGCGCGGTCGAGGAGAGTAGGGGAAGGGAGGCTACTGCGCAGCGTCCTCGAACGGCGCTGCGTGCACGCAACGTCCTTCTCGCTGTGGGCAAGATATCCCAACCTGACGCGCCGAGAATTGTTCTGTTGCCGCAACCGACTAGACAGTCGGCGGAGTACTCGTCATACTTTCTTGAGTTTTCGACCAGCCGGTGGGCTGGAAAGGAGATGTCATGGCAGAGGACACAACCGTTACAAGCAAAGAGTGGTTTCGCGATTGGACGGACGAGACGTGGGCCTTCCTGCTTTTGCGCCTGTGGCTGGCGACCCGTGCGATCGTCACCGGCTTGCAGAAGTACTGGGGCGTGGACGAGGGGGGACAGCCGGCGTTCGGTCTGAAGTACTACAAGGCGATCCCCGATGTCATGAAGCAGAAATTTGCGGCCGAGCCCATGTTTCTTTCCGCGTTGGCCGGCCCGTTCTATGCAGCGCTAGGGCCGGTGTTGATCCTGAGTGGCCTGATGCTGCTGCTAGGCGTGGGTACGAGGGTCTCCCTGGTGGTTCAAGGGCTGCTCTACGTTGCGCTGACGTACGGCCTCATCTTGATCAAACAAGATGCTGGGGTAGCTTGGTTGGGTATTCACATGGGCTTGATCGCGCTGGCGCTGATGCTGGCGCGGCACAACCGCCTGGCGGTGTTCAGGAAGTGGTGACATGAAATCTGGACAAAATTCGGCGCGTGTCTCCGTCGTTCGGGCGCAGTCGACTCGACGCGATTTCCTTCGAGCGGGGGCGGCGACCGCGGGGCTCACTGTGCTCGGCCAATTGGCTCGGGCGCAGGGGGATACCGGCACGCCCCGTGCGGCCACCGGCGGGGCTCCGGCGGTCCTCAAAGGCGCGGACGCCATGATCAAGGTCGGCCTCGTGGGCTGTGGCGCACAGGGCGGCGTGCTGTTGGAGTCTTGTTTGCCGATCCAGTCGCCGAAGCTGCAGTTCGTGGCGCTGTGCGACATCTGGCCGTACAACTTGCGGCATCGCGTGAATTACCTGAAGAAGTTCA
Organism: uncultured bacterium; assembly: GCA_900661335.1. Lineage (GTDB taxonomy): Bacteria > Verrucomicrobiota > Kiritimatiellia > PWTM01 > PWTM01 > CAACVY01. The sequence goes on from CAACVY010000020.1 coordinate 8,930, forward strand.
ATCATGACCCCAGCGCGCACGAGGATTTTGATGAGTTTCTCTCGGCCGGGCTGGAGAAAGGGATGCAAGCGGTCATCATCGCGACGCCCGATGTGTGGCATGCCCCGTACACGGTGAAAGCCCTGAAAGCCGGGTGTCACGTGTACTGTGAAAAGATGATGTCGAACACCGTCGAAGGGGCGCGGCAAATGGTGCGGGCGATGAAGGAGACCGGCAAGCTGCTCCAGATCGGGCACCAGCGCCGGAGCAATCCTCGTTACCGCTTCGCTCTGAATCGGATCATGGAAGCGGGGTTGTTGGGCAGGGTGGTCAACGCCGGCGGACAGTGGAACCGCTCCGTGCGCGGGAGCGTGGACCTCACGTGGCCGGAGAAGTTTGCCCTGCCGCAAGCGACGTTGGAGAAGTACGGCTATGCCAACATGCGCGAGTTCCGCAATTGGCGCTGGTTCCGCAAGTACAGTGGCGGGCCCATTTCCGACCTCGGCGCACATCAGATCGACATCTTTGGCTGGTTCCTGAACGCACGGCCGAAAACGGTCATGGCGTCGGGGGGGCGAGATTACTTCAAGGACCGCGAGTGGTACGACAACGTCATGGTGATCTACGAGTACGAGCACTCGGACCAGGAGATCACTCGGGTGTTCTACCAGGTGTTGACCACCACCAGCGCGGGCGGCGGGTACTTCGAGCAGTTCATGGGAGTGGACGGTACCTTAAAGATGTCCGAGAACGATGCCATCACGCGGGTGTACAAGGAGGCGCACGCCGACTGGACCGAAGCGCTGCAAAAGGGCGTGTTGCGTCCGATCGAGCGGGCCGAAACCATTCCGACCAGCCTCTCGCAAGTGAGCTTGTTGGATGTGCGCGCCAGTGCCGACCTCGACGCGTATGAGCTCCCCGTGGTGTTGGACAAGAAGCCCCATACGCCGCACCTGGAGAATTTCTTCAACGCGATTCTCGGTCGGGAGGAGTTAAACTGCCCGGCGGATGAAGCGTTCCGGAGCGAGGCAGCGGTGTTCAAGGTCAATCCGGCGATCGAAGCGAAGGCGCAGCTGAAATTTGAACCGTCGGATTTCGAAGTGTAGATTGATCATGGAAAAGCGAACGAAAGGAGCGACGAACATGAGGCAACATTTCTTGCGGATTCCCGCGATCGTAGTTGCGGTGGGCCTGTCCATGGCGATGGGCGGACGGGCCGAGGACAAGGTGCAGTTGAAGATCGAGTACCCCAAACCGATGTTCGTGGGGACACCGGTTCCCCAGAAGGTACCCAACTTGGAGCCGCCGGGGACCAAGCCGCCCGTCGTCATGGTACCGGCCGATGCCACCAACAACATCGCGCGCGGAAAGCCGGTCACCTCCAGCGATCCGGTGCCGGTCATCGGCGAGTTGTCTTTGGTGACCGACGGGGACAAGGAAGCGGCGGACGGTAGCTACGTGGAGCTCGGCCCCGGGCTCCAGTGGGTGCAGATTGATCTGGGGGACGAGTACGAGATCTACGCTATCGCGTTCTGGCACTACCATCAGCAGCCCCGCATTTACCATGACGTCGTGGTCCAGATCGCGGACGATGCCGACTTCACGAAAAACGTGCGGACAGTTTACAACAACGACCATGACAATTCGTCCGGCCTGGGGATCGGTAAGGACTTGGCCTACGTGGAAGTCAACACGGGCCGCCTGGTCGATGTGAAGGGGCAGAAGGCTCGGTACGTGCGGCTGTACAGTCGCGGCAGCACGGCGGGCGAGATGAATCACTACATCGAGGTCGAAGTGTACGGTCGCAAGCCGAAGTCTTGACCGATCGAGATCGCCGCGGGGTGAACTCCCGTGGCGGGCGTTTCACGCCACCATACCGAGAGGGCACATCCGTCCGACGCGTCGGATCCCTTCCGACCGGCGTGCCGAGGGGGGGCTACGAAGAGGAGCTCCCCGGCATTGTCCGGTCCTGTAGTTGAGCCGGCCGTCCCAAAAGATAATGGTATAGGAATTCGCGAACGATGACGCGCACTTCGGGCGGAAAACCTTGCCCGTGACCACCGCCTTCGACCGTGATCAGTACGCTGGACACCCCCGCGGCGCGTAAGGCTTCATGGATGGCTTTGGCTTGTCCGTATGGAACGAGCCGGTCTCGTGTGCCGTGGACGTGCAGGAACGGCGGATCATCGGATGAGACATAGGTGATGGGGCTGGCGGCGCGCGCCTTGTCCAAGTGCTCTTGCACAGGGCCACCAATGAGTCGTGATTCGGGTGAGTCTGCTGCGTCATGAGCGATCGCGGAATCGGGGCCAGACATTCGCCCCATGGCGTCGAGCTGGGAAGGGCCGAAGAAGTTCACCACGCATGCGACCCGAGAGGACTGGTTGGTCCAGGGCCCCAGCGAACCCTCCAGTTCCGGGACTCCGCCGCTGGTGCCGAGGAGCAACGCCAAGTGGCCACCGGCCGACGACCCCCACACCGCGATCTTTTCTGGATCCCATCCATACTTAGTTGCGTTCGCGCGGATCCACCGAATGGCCGCTTTGCAATCGTGGATCTGTGCAGGGAAGACGGCGTCGCCACTCAAACGGTAGCCAATGCTTACTCCAGCGAAATCCCCGGAGGCCACCAACGGAGCCAACTGATTCCGACCTGCGAATTTGTCGCCTTGCATCCACGCTCCGCCATGAATGAAGACTACGACGGGAAGGTTGGAGCTGTTGGGGTGACGGGGCAAGAGTACGTCGAGTCGCTGGCGCGGGTGGTCGGTGCCCGCGTATGGAATGTCGGGCTCGAGCCGTATCGAATCCGGCAACGGCGGAGCTTCGGGCCGGCGGCTCCCCGGCGGAGACGATGGAGCCCCCCGCTGAGCGAACCAAGCACGGTGCTCTTCGCGGCTGATGTACCCATCGCCGTTGCGGTCCATCCGCCGTAGCACCTCTCGGAACCGCTCCGGCGCTTCGTCGGGTGCGATGCGGCCATCGCCGTTGCGGTCCAAGCGCCGAAACATTGCGTCCGCGTCCGGCCGCTCCTGCGTCCACCCCACGGAGACCGCGCCTACCCACACCATCCATCGGATCCATTTCATCGTTCGGTGCCCTGGTCCACAAGACGCTGGGCTCCGGCCCAATATTGTACGGTGCGATCCAGTCGCGTTGGCGCGCCGTGAATGCTAAAGTACGCGCGCGAGCCCAACAGATCATGAGCGTTCGAGTTCGTTTTGCACCCAGTCCCACGGGCCACGTGCACATCGGCAACATCCGGGCGGCCATTTTCAACTGGCTGTTCGCACGGCACGAGGGCGGGCGTTTCTTGTTGCGGATCGAAGACACGGACCGTGAACGGTCCACGCCGGAAGCCTGTCAGACGTTGCTGGAGGCCATGGCGTGGCTTGGGTTGGACTACGACGAGCCGCCGGTCTACCAATCCACCCGGCGCGAGGCACATCTCGCTGCGGCGGAGGAACTGCTTGCGCGCGGATACGCCTACCGCGAGGACAAGGGCGGGACTGGCCGGGGCGAATGCATCGTGTTCCGCATGCCGAGCACGTCCATCGAGTTCGATGACCTCGTCAAGGGGTCCTTGAAAAAACCGGCCTCGGACTTGCACGATTTCGTGATTGTGCGGTCGGATGGAACGCCGGTGTTTCATCTGGCCAATGTGGTGGACGACATCGCCATGGGCATTACCCATGTGATCCGTGGGGATGATCACGTGGAGAACACGTTCCGCCACATCGCGTTGTTCCGTGCCCTGGGGGCCCCGGTGCCGAAGTACGCGCACCTGCCCATGATCGTGAATCGCCAAGGGCGGCCATATTCCAAGCGGGATGGCGCCGCGTACGTCGGCGAATTCCGCGAGCGCGGCATCTTGGCCGACGCGTTGTTCAACTACCTGGCCCTGCTGGGATGGTCCCCTGGGGATGGACGCGAGCTTCTCTCACGCCGGGAACTGATCGAGCTGTTCACCTTGGAGCGCGTCCAAACATCGCCCGCCCAGTTCGACATGGACAAGCTGCTGTGGATGAACGCGCAGTACATGCGCGCGCTTCCTCCAGCTGAGCGGCTCGCGGGCCACATGAAAGACCTGAATGCACATGGGCTGGCTCCAGACCCTGAGTACTTGCTGCGAGTGCTGGAAGTGATGCAGGATCGGATCAAGCTGTTCTCGCAAACCACGGAACAGACCATCTATTTCTTCACCGAGGACTATCCGGTGGACGAGGACGCTTGGGCGCGGCGGTGGCGGCGCCCGGGAGTTCCCGCGGCGGTGGCACAGCTGCGCGAGCGGTGGATGTCGACGCCTTTCCAGGGCGCGCCACTGGAAGCGACGCTGAAGGAAGTGGCCGCGGCGGCGGGCCGACCGCCGGCGGATTTGATCCACGCAGTTCGGTTGGCGGTGTCCGGCACGCCCACCGGTCCGGGCTTGTATGCGATGTTGGAAGTTCTCGGCCGCGAACGTACGCTGGCCCGCTTGGACCGTGCGCTGGCCCGCGCACGCGCGGAGGGATATGAGTAGTTCACTCCACCCGCCCTCCTCGGGGATTCGTGGCCACCTGTCGCTGGCCACGCGCGTTACGCTGGTGCGGCTGTTGGGTATTCCGGTGTTCGTCCTACTCATGACCTACTACCGAGTGTCGTTGGCCGATCACGCGCCGGATGAGCGGTATCGCTCTGCCGCGTTGTGGGTGTTTTTGGCCGTGGCGCTGACGGATGCGCTCGATGGCTTTTTGGCCCGATCCCGAGGCGAGGTCACGCGCTTGGGGAGAATTCTAGACCCTTTGGCAGACAAGCTCCTTTTGCTCGCGGCCATCGTGATGCTGACTGCGCCTTCCCTGCCAGCGTTGCATCCGCAACTGCCGGTGTGGTTCTCGTGGGTAGTCATCAGCCGCGACGCGCTTTTGGCGGTCGGGATCTATGTGGTTCATCATCTGACTGGCCACGTGGAGGTGCGTCCCAACTGGTTGGGTAAGGTGTCCACGGTGCTGCAAATGGCCTGTGTAGTATGGACGCTGGCGTCAGGCTCCGCCACGATCCTGAACGTGTTGGCCGGCTTGGCGGCGGTGGGAACCATCGGGTCCTTGGTTGCCTATGTTCGACTTGGGTGGCGTCAGGTGACCGTGCCTCCTCGCATTCCCCCACCCGCCGCGCCTGTGCCGCCCCTACGCTGAGGCCGCTCGAGGCCGCGCGATGAACTCGTAGAGCCCATCCATGAAGTTTCTTTCCTGCCACCCACCCTGCAAGGTGCCATCACGTGAGAGGCAGCACTACGCACTCACGGGCGCATGCGCCTTCGCCTCCGGGGTTGGTCTCGGGCTCGCTGCAGTCGGTTCGCTCGCCGCGGAGTATCGAATCGAGCTTTCCCCCGAAATGGCGCGAGTCGAGGACCCACGGGCGGGGTCGCCGGCGGCATGGATGGACGAGCAACGCGAGATCATCGGCCCCCCGGCGAACGAACCGGTGCGCGGTTGGACCGTTCCACCCGGGCAATGGACGAACTTTCCTGTGGCAGTGGACCTGGACCTCGGTCGGGTGCGTCCGCTGTCCCACGTGTGGATCTACGACGCAGAGGGCACCGGTAACCTCGTTGTGTGTGTGGGGCACCCATCCAACTGGGAAGCGGTGGCGACCAACGACTGCCGTGCATATCGGAAGTGGGTGCCGATTCCGATTCAGCGGGAGACGCGGTGGTTGAGACTCATCCGAATGTCGCCCGGCGCCCATGTACGGGAGATCGCGCTGTACGAATACTCCCCAGACGAGTGGGTTCGGGTACAGCAGCAGAAAGAGGCGGAACGCCGGGCAGCGATCGAGCGCGAAGAGCGGCGGCGGCAGAAGTGTGAGGCCGCCGCCCGGCGACCCCGCCTGGACCTCGGTCCACCATTCGGGGTCTTGCCGTTGGTGGACGAGGTGCGCCCCGACTGCGTGGAACCTCGGCACGACCTTGGGTGCAGTCCGGCGGGGGTCTTGAGCGTGACTCAGGTTCTAGGACGGGCCGCGTGGATGATCCCGCCGCTCAAAAACGAGGCGTCTTGGATGCGCGTGCGTCTGGGGCGCGACCGCGGCTTGGAGGCTGGGCAAGCGTACGTGTTGGTCGTGGAATATCCCGAGGATCGGCCGCGGTCGTTCCTGGTCGTGAACGCCGGTAACGAAACTCGGCGGGGCTTCCACACGGGCACGACGACCGGGGACGCGTTGCTGCCGAAATATGTGTGGAACCACTGCGAGTCTTTGCGCGTGCCCCTCTCCGGCCAGTGGGAGCGGTGGACCCTCTACTTCCGTTTGCACGATCGGTTCCCAACCGGCGGCATTCCCCGCGGGACGGCCGTGCGCCCGGATACTCCCGAGGATGGGTTCGAGGTTTACATTGCACAGTTCAGTGCGCCCAACGACCCCATGTCGGAGGGACTCGCGGTTGGGGCAGTTCGACTCTTTGCCGTTCCCGATCCAGAGCGGCTGACTTGTCGAGTACCGGCCGTGCCCGAAGGACTTCCCCGGCGCCGAATTTTCTGGCGGGAGGAAATGTCCGATGGTGTGATCGAAGGCCGAACTCCCGAACAACGGGGGATGACCCACCGGCTGGATTGGTTCGGCTTCAAAGCGGACCAAATGCGTTTTTTGGGGATCACGACCTACTGCAAAGACCTCTTGGAATTTGGTGCTTGCCAACATTGGGACCCCACGCCCTACGGCGGCCAGGAGTGGATCTACTACAACTCAGACACGCGCGAGCTGTGGGGGCAGATCGTGGAGCGCATGGCGCGCGATGGCTTTGAAATTTTGCCCTACTACGAATATGCCGGAAGTATCGGGCGGCAAGGACTCGGCCTCCAGCGGCGCGCACGGCCATTGAACCGCGATTCCGGCTACACCCACATCGCGTGGATTGAGAAAGCCAACGTGGACATCACCGACCCGGACGCGTGGGAGGACCTGCGAAAGATCTTGGACTTGACCGTGCTGGCCTGGTCGAACACGGCTCGCTTCGCGGGAGTTTGGTTCCGCCCCCGTGCGCAGTGGCCCATCAGTTTTTCGGATGCCACGCTCGCGCGGTTTTCTCGAGACTGCCTCGAGGGGAGCACGGTATCTCGTGAGCAACTGCGCAACGATCGGGCGCTGTACGGTCGCTATATCGCCTGGTGGTTGGAACAACGTCGAGGATTCCTCCTGCGGGTTCGAGACTACCTGCGCGACCACGGGATTCGGGATGCCGTGGTTCTGTTCACGGGGTGTGCGGGTGAACCTGGACCGGGGTTTCCTACGTGGGAACCGACCCTGGTGACGGACGATCCCGAGCGATGGCAGGCGGTTCTGGAGTCACCGGAATGCCGTACTGCCAAAGGAGAGGTGGTACGTCCGTGGACAGTTGAGCAGGTGGTGCGCGAGCGGTGGTACGAGCAGGCATTGCTGCATGCGGGCTTGAACTGGGGCAGTTGGGAGGTCCACCACGCACACCCGACCAATGATCCATGGGCCTATGCGACCCTACCCGGAGTGCGCATGACCTATGGGTTCCATCGATGGTACTCCGTGTTGAGTAGCCCAACGCTCGAGTGGTTCCGCGGGCCGGACGGCCTTGCGATGGTCCGCCACTATGCGCTGAATGAGGACATGCTCAGTGACCGCGAAGGTCGGTCGAAGCTGGGCTATTTCATTTGCGACGTGGAACGGGCCGGGCCATTCTGCATGTTGGCGGAAGTTCAGGCTATGGCGACGGGCGATCCCACCATGATCGGGTACTTGTGCGGAAACAACTATGCACGAGGATTTCCGCTGTACGCGCGTCGGTTTCATCAGAATTTCCTCGCCTTGCCTGCGTTGCGCAGCGAGATTGTGGACTCGGTGTGTACACACTCCAACGTGACCGTGCGCCGGATCCATACCCAGAAGCACGGCGACTGGTACGCGATTATCCACACGGGCTGGACGTCGAGCGGTCCGGTAGCTCTCCAGTTCCCGCGCGGGCCCGTGCTGGATGCAGTCACCGGCGAAGCGGTCAGCCACACGGGACTGGTCAGCACAAATTTCGCACCGTGTGAACTCCATGCTTGGCGGATCCCATGAGTCTGAGCGACCGGTGCCCAAGCCCACCGCTCGACTGCGCTTTGGGGTTTTCGCCTCGGGGCGGGTGGGCTATAGTTACCACGCGCGATGGTAGATGCCGAACTGAGCCAACCAGTTTTTTCGGCACCGGCCGAGGTGTGCGCAGCGGTTCGTTCATCGGCTCGCATGCGCCTCTTCATGCGGCAGGTGGAGATTTTGCTCGGCTCCGTAGACGGGCTGGAGTGCCTGGACATCGGCGGCGGAGGATGGGCGAGTCTCTTGTTGCGGCAGTGGGGGGGCCGTTGGACTAGCGCAGAATGTCCCGGATTGGGGTTGGAATGCTTGCGCTACCTATGTGGCGGCGAGCGTGTGGTCCAATTGGAAGGGTTCCGGCTCCCCTTGAACGATCACGCGTTCGATGTGGTCTTGGTCGTGAGTGGACTCGGCCAGTGGCCCGATCCGCAGGCACTGGTGAAGGAATGTCACCGGGTTTTGAAACCGGCGGGCCGGCTGGTGGTCAACGTACCGTTTGCAGCGCACGTTCGACCTTTACATTGGCTGGGGCTGGAGGCTGCGACGGGGTTCACGGTCTCTTCCCTGTTCGAGCTATTGAAGGACGGGTTTGATTTGCAGGAGTGCCGCCGCTATTCCCGGCTGCTCATCGAATTGGCGGACGCCTGGGCGCGTGCGTGGGCGCGACGACAGCTCACGCACGCCACAGCTTCCACCGTGCCGCCGGCCGTGACATGGTGCCATGCGATGGCATCTGCCTGGCGGCGTTGGAGCGGGATATCGTGGACCGCGGCGCAGTTGGATGCCTTGTTGTTCCTCAGTCCGGGTTACCGGCTGATCGTGCGGGCGCGCCGGCGGCTCTGGATCCCGCGAAAGGTTCCCGCCGCAGATGGACGTGCCCACATGGTGGATGCGGTGCGGATGGGTCGCGCGGGCTCCGCAGCTTTCCCGGAGACGGAGGCGTCCGCATGAGCGCCTGGGGCCCCTGCGGTGAATTCGAGTTGCATTCGATGTCTAAATAGTGTTCACTCTAGATGCGGGTTGGCCGGCCACGGCGGGTGACCGGGGCCCGGAGGTGTGGTTATGGGCAAGCTGCTGCGCATCGCGTTGATTTTGGCGCTGCCGCTGAGCATCGCGGCCGTTGTATTGGAGTTCGTGATGTTCCGGCAACGGTATGAACTGCAGCAACGCCGGTCGAAGTTGCAGCAAAGTTTGGTACGGATCTCCCAGAAGGCGACCGCGGCGAGAGAACCGTACGTCGAGTCGTTAGGGTCGGCGCTAACACCGGACGCCATCGCGCGAACCGACCTCATGCGCCAGCCCCTGGATACGCTACGTTCAAACGTGGTGGCGCGCCTCGACCAACTCCATGAAACGCGCGATACGCTCAAAAAGACGCGCGATGAACTGACGGTGACGCAGCAGGAATTGGCCCGGACTCGACAAGAGCTGGACAACGCCCGGCAGGAGATTGCATCGCTCAACGAGACCATCGCCCAAAAGGATGCCCAGATCGCAAGTGCGAAACAAAAGATCAGCGAACTGGAAGGGCAGATTGGGGAGCTCGGCACTCAGGTTCAGGAACAGCAAAAACAGATCGCCAAGCTTGAGGCGGACCAGAAAGGCTTGAAGGAAGAAAAGCAACGCCCGGAGGACGCGTTGGCGCCGTTCCTGCCGCCGCCCGTGCTTAGCCGTGATGTGGCTAAGAACCTACGAGGGTCGGTGGTACTGGTGGATCCGGAGTGGCGATTTGTGATTCTCGATGTCGGCAAGGTGCATGGGCTGCAAAAGAATGCAACCCTGCTGGTGCATCGTGGCGAGCAGATGATTGGTCGTCTTCGCGTCACCGACGTACGGGATAACCTGTCGGTCGCGGACGTCGAACGAGAATGGATGACGGCGGAAGTGCAGCCGGGCGACCGGGTGTTCATTCAGTGAGGCGGATGGCTTGAACGGAGCAATGGATCGGAAGGCACGAGGGTGATAGGGCCATGGCGAAGTTGCTGAGGGTCATCGTGGTGCTGACCGTTCTCATGGCGGGGACGGCGGTGTGGTTGGAGTTTCAGCTGTTCCGAGCGCGTGTGGAGAACAAGGCCAGTGTTCAAACGTTGGAGGCTAATGTTCTTCAGTTGGCGGACCAGCTGGCTGCGGCTAGAGAGCCGTACATCGAGGCCATTGACCAGAAGATCAGCCGAAATAGCCTCATGCGTTCCGAGTCGATGGACCGCCAGCTTCGGGTCGTCGAGGCGTTGATGGACAACCGGTATGAGCAATTGTTCACGTCCCGGGATGAACTCAAAAAGACCACCGATGAGTTGAACCAGACCAAGGACGAGTTGGCCAAGACCAAGCGGGATCTGGAAGCGGCGAAGAACGAAATCGCGATGCTGAAGGAGCGGATCGTCCAGAAAGATGCGGAAATTGCGAAACTAAACGAGGAAATCGCGCGACAGGAACAGAGGGTGGCCGAGCTGAAACAAACAATCGAGGCAAATAAGCAGCGGATCGCCGAAATCGAAAACAAGAATGCGGACCTCAAAGACGAGGTTCAGCGCTTGGAGGTCGAGCTGGCCCGCTATCTCAATGATCCGAACATCGTCAAGCAGATGCCGAAAGGACTGGCGGGACGAATCGTCGTTGTCAATGACGAGTGGAACTTCGTAGTTCTCGACATTGGGAAGCGCGAAGGACTGGTTAAGGACGCCTATATGATGGTCCATCGCGGCGACCAGTTCATCGGAAAGGTCCGGATCACTCAGACTGCGGAGCATATGGCGGTGGCGGACATCGAGCGGCAGTGGATGGTGGCTCCCATCCAGGAGGGCGACCGTGTCCTTTACTAAGATTGCGGCAGTGCTAGCCACATTGGTGGTGCTTTGTTTGGGCACCGTGGTGACGTTCCAGGTGTTGGAGCTGCAGAGTTACAAGGCGCCCCCCTCGGTGTGGCCAGCGCTAGATTGAGCGAATCCTGTCCGTGTGGCCTTCCATGCCAAGGTGGTCGTTCGCGCTTGCGATATTTTTAGGGGTGGTGGCCCTGGGCGCATGGACGTCGGGGTGCGCAACGACCGGCGGTACGGACGAATCTGAGCTTCCCTGGAACCGACAAGAACCCTGGGAAGGTCAGCTCCTGTTGCCAGGGTCCATGCTTCCTGAGCGCTGATTGGCGTATCGTTGCCCCGTAGAATTTCTGTCAGCTAGCTGGCTTTTAGGAATTTGCGTTCAAGGTCGATTCCGTTATGACCCGACCTAGCCGCTCCAGGGGTTGAGCCATCTGCCCTTGGTAGTCGTTGGGCGCCAGTCGCTACGGAACCTTTTGGAACTTTAGACCGCGTCGGGGCAAGCTTGGACTTCGTGGCTTACGGAGGGTCAGGAGCACCGGAACACCCTTGCACTTTCTTGGGCGCTAGCCGTCGTCTCAATGCCCTGATTCACCCCGGACGTCGTGCGTCAGGTGGCGTGAGCCGGATGCGGACCTAGGCGTAGGAAGTTTGGCAGTGTATTTCTCCCATTTCCATCGGAAACTTGAATTCGCGTGCAACATTCCTTCCTCTAGCTCATTCTACGTTTGAGGGCTGGATCAGTCTGAGTCGACCAGGCTAGCTGTGCACGAAGCCTTGAAAGAGTCCTTAGCATGGATTGAAGCAGAGCGGTCGCTGGCGATTCGATTTGATTCATGTGTTTTGGTCCTGGACGGATGGCCAGCTTGGGAGTCTCGCAGGAGCTTTTAAAGGTTTGGCCCCGGCGTTGGGCGCGGTGAATTAGGCCATTTCAAGGCGAGGCGGTGGCCGTGGTTGTATTGGGCTTATGCGTTGGCGCGAGGCATCCATCTCTCCGAGGAGATGAACCCCTGCGTCCTGCTGGTAGGGTTGCTGGGCGACGTTCTCTGGCGAATGGTGCTGCTCAAGCTACCTGGGCGCGATGTGGTAGTGGCTTATTTACCCAACAACGATGCCATTGAGGTGACCACCTTGTCGTTTTCTGGCCCCGTGCTCGCGAGGTGGTTGGGCCCGGTCCGAAGTCGCTACATGGATTAACCTCGGACATTCAAGAACGCGGCGTCTTTTGTTTTGTACCACCGAGTCAGGGCAATGGGTCCTCTTGTTACAGCTGCCGGCGCCTTACGCCGATGCTCCGGCGCGGACTCCGCGAAGCGGCACACTGCAATAAAAGCCTATCCATCGACGTTGGGTAGGTCAGAGGTGCCGACACGCGGCGCTGCGTATCGATCTCGACGCCAGTACGACAATTTGCTGAGTACATAACAACGGAAAGGGCGATTGTGGGTAGCAAGACGAGGGGCAGAGAGATTAAACTCCTCACTGCATGGTTGGGGTTCTCCGTATTGATGGCAGGGATCGGTGGCGAGGCAGTTGCGTGGCCGCAAGTTCGGACGGGGTGCGTGGCGGCACGATGGCTACAGCTCGATCGCAATGGTGACGGCAAACTTTCTCGCGAAGAGCTGGCTCAGATACCCGCTCTGGAGCAGGTCCTACCAGCGGCGGACAGGGTTAAGGACGGCTTCTTGACCCTGGAGGAGTTCCAAGCCTACCGGAATCAATGGGGAGCCAAACGGCCGCCTTCGCCTCCGCCCCCGGACGCCCCTTATGTGCAAACAGAGCATCGGCTGGTAGTGGATGGGCGGGAGCGGACCTATATCGTGCAAGCGCCGAAGCAACCCCGGGGACCGTTGCCGGTCGTCTTCTTCTTTCACGGCGGTGGTGGGCGAGGCGCCAACATGGCCAATGTGGGATTTCGGGAGATGGTGGCCAAGGAGCAATTCCTGGCCATCTATCCCGACGGCTGGCGAGGCAATTGGAACGACGGCCGGAATGCCCCCCGGATTCGCTCCCAGCAAGAAGGCGTAGACGACGTGAAGTTCATCCGCGCGATTGTGAACGACCTGTCAAAGCGGTACCAAATTGACCGCTCGCGGGTTTTTGCCACAGGTGTTTCTAACGGTGGCATTTTCTGTCACTATCTGGCGGCCAACGCGGCGGATTTGTTTGCCGGGATCGCCCCTGTGATCGGCGGCCTAGCCGAGCCGGTGGCTCCTACCTTTAAACCAAGCCATCCCATCTCGCTGCTGGTTATTCAGGGCGAGGCGGATCCCCTGGTGCCAATTAACGGCGGGCCGATTGCCGGTTCGGATCGTGGCGGGCGGGTGATCGCCACCGAAGAGATGCTCAAGAAATACCTTGTCCATAACGGCATCACCGGTCCGCCGCAGGTGAAGCAATTGCTTGATCGGGATCCGAATGACGGTACGACCACCGAGGTTCGGCGCTGGCCGCCCGGGCGTGACGGCGTGCGCGTGGAGTATTACCTGGTCAAAGGCGGCGGGCATACGATGCCGGGCAGGAGCCGCGGGGGGGCGTTACGTGAAGCATTTGCCGGCAAAACCAGCCAAGAGTTCGACGGACTAGAAGTTATCTGGAACTTCTTCAAATCTTGTCCGCCCCGGTGGCAGGCACCTTCCACGCCAACCCAACTGCCTTCAAAGACGGTGAAACCATGAGAACGACGATCGTGATTCTTGGCTTGTGGCTCGGCGTCCGGGGCGCGCCAATCCGGGGGGAGGAGCCGTCCCGTCCTACCGGCATCGGCCTGGCCGAGCGGTTCAAGCAACTAGACCGCAACGGCGACGGGAAGATCAGCCGAGAAGAGTTCCCCCGGCCTTTGTTCGACCGACTGGATGCCGATCAGGATGGTTGTCTCACGCTGGAAGAGGTTCGGGCCATCTTGTCACGCCGCCAAGGCCCAGACGCCCCTTCGTCCAAGCCAAATGCCACTTCAGGCGACACACAGCCCCAGTCACTTCTGGAGCGGATCAGGTCGCAATACGGCAACCTGAAGCCGCAGCCGCACAAGGAGGAAATTGCCGAGCAGCAGCCCGGCCAGCCGCCGCTGAAGAAGATGCCCGAGGGCGACCCAGCACGGGATGCAGCAGGACGTGGACAAATATTTGAAAGCATCTGCGTGCCCGGATTGACCGACATTCAAGAGGGTATGAACGGCCTGGCCATCGTAGATCTAAACAAGGACGGCTGGCTGGATATTGTGGCGACGTATTCTCCCCCGCGCGGCATGGGCGGAGGCTGGGGCGCCGGCGAAAAGCTACGGGTGTTCATCAACGAAGGGGGCTTCCGATTCAGAGAACATAAAATCACCATCCTGGATTCCAAAGTATCGCCGGACGCATTTGGCCGGGGCCAGGTGCCGAACCTGGCCGACTTTAACGGCGACGGCTTCCTCGACCTTTTCGTGACCCGGCACGCCCAGATGTCCGGCGGTCAGGCGAATCCCAACGACCAGAAACTCGGCAACGGCCTCTACCTGAGCGATGGGGCATGGGACAGGTTCCGTGATGTGTCGGCCAAGATGGGCATCCAGAACGAAAAGGCCTACAATCGGCAGCCCTCGTTTGGGGATGTGAACAAAGACGGCTGGCTCGACATCGCCATCGGCTGCGACAACATCGGCAACGCCATGGGCGGGTTCCCGCACAGTCGGCTGTACATTTTCAAGCCAAATGGTCCCAACTTCCTGGACGGCCATTTTGAAGACATCGGCGGCACGCCGCTTGTGCCCGACTTCGGCGGCTTCTACCACGATTCAGCCAAAGACAAAGCCGGTCCCGACATTAACCTGCGCGACCTCGACGGGGACGGTGATCTCGATTTGATTCAATCCTATCACGTGGACATTCGTGATCCAGCGCTCCCGTTTTCGCCCGTCGAGTATCGTCAAGGTGTGTTCTGCTGGAAAAACCTTCTTGCGGAGACCGGCAAATTGCGATTCGAGAAGGCTACCGGCAACGGCCTTGCCTGCGAAGCGCACCTGAAACTCGACCGGGCTACCAAGACCACCACCCCCGTGGGCAAAGCACCGGGCCTGCCGTACATCTCGCTGGCTGACGTGAACAACGATGCTCTGATGGACGTGCTGGCCGTGGGTCCGGCCGACCCGAGTTGGGCGCCCCGGACGGAATACGTGAGCGGCCGATTCTGGCGGAATAAGGGCAACTTCCAGTTTGAAGAGGCGACCGATGCCGCTGGGCTTTCTACGTTGAACTGGGTCTATCGGGATTGGTGCAAGTTCTTCGACGCCCCTATGCCGCGCAAACGTCCCGGCGCACTAAGGGACCCGGCCGATCGCCGCCCGTATTTTGCCGATGCCATCTTCGGCGACTTCGATAACGATGGTTGGCTGGACCTGGTGGTGCTCGACCGGAGTGAGTCAATGAATCCCGAAGCCCGGGCCATCCTGTTTATGAATCGCGGCCACGGCGTCTTCGAGCCGAAACCCACCACCTTCAGCGGACTGGACTCCCGCGGTATTTGCGGCGAAGCGGCCGACCTGAACAACGACGGCCTGCTGGACCTGGTCTTTGCCGCCGATCCAGATAACTCCGGCCTGGCTCTGAGCATGGCCGCCTACGAGAGCAAGGTTTATTGGAACACGGGCGAACACGGCGGCAAAAGCAATCACTGGCTGCGCCTGCGGTTCAGCGGTGTCAAAGACGCCGAGCTAATCGGCGCCCGGGTGGAACTGGCCGCCGACGGCAAGAAACAATATCGCTGGATTCACGCCAACCACAGTTACAA
Organism: uncultured bacterium; assembly: GCA_900661335.1. Taxonomy (GTDB): domain Bacteria; phylum Verrucomicrobiota; class Kiritimatiellia; order PWTM01; family PWTM01; genus CAACVY01. The sequence continues at coordinate 24,567 of CAACVY010000020.1, forward strand.
AAGCGGCGGGGCACTGGAAGCCCATTTCGGCCTCGGACAAGCCACCACCGCCGAGGTGAAGGTAACCTTGCTTGGGGGCAAAACCGTGTCCTTTGCCGGCCTGAAAGCCGACCAGTTCCTTGATTTAAACCTGCAGACCAGCCACGCAAGCCCTGTGAGAATGGAGAATAAACCATGAAAAAACTTACGCTCTTGGTCCTCATGGCACTTAGCCAGGTCACATTGTCACTGGCCGCCGAGCGAAAGCCAAACATCCTCATTTTTCTGGCCGATGATCTTGGCTATGCCGACCTGGGTTGTCAGGGGTGCAAGGATATTCCGACGCCCCATATCGATTCGTTGGCGCAAAACGGGGTTCGCTTTACGGATGGCTATGCCACGCATCCAGTGTGTGCCCCATCCCGTGCGGGACTGATGACTGGAATGTACCAACACCGGTTTGGCTTTGAGCACAATCCTGGCCCCGCACGATTAGCTGCGCCCAACTTCGGCCTGCCGCGCAACGTGCCCACATTGGCCGAAAAGCTGAAAGCCGCTGGGTACGCCACCGGCATGATCGGCAAGTGGCATCTGGGGTACAAGGAAGGGCTGCGGCCGTGGGAACGAGGGTTTGACTATTTCTTCGGCTTTCTGGGCGGCGCTCGTACGTATTACCCGAGGTACCCCATCGAAGAGGAGCCTCTGCTTCGAAACGGTCAAGTGGTGACAAATGAACAAGAGTATCTAACCGACGCGTTTGCGCGTGAAGCCGTGGCGTTGATCGACCGCAGTAAGGATCAACCTTGGTTCCTCTACTTGGCGTTCAATGCTGTGCACGGCCCGTTGGAAGCACCTGAGAAATATACTTCGCGGTTTCCGAACCTCACTGGGACACGCCGAACGTTCGCAGGTATGTTGTCGGCGATGGATGATGCGGTGGGACGGGTCTTGGAGAAGATTCGGGCGTTGAACCAGGAGACCAACACGTTGATCTTTTTCTACAGCGATAACGGCGGCCCAACCCTGCAAACTACATCTCGCAATGATCCCTTGCGGGGGTACAAAGCCCAGATGTTCGAAGGGGGGATTCGAGTGCCGTTTCTCATGCAATGGCGGGGAGTCGTTCCTGCCGGGATCGTGTACACCTCAATGGTGATGGGGTTCGATTGCCATGCCACGGCACTCGCGGCGGCGGGCGTTCCACTCGACGAGAACCTCGATGGTGTGAATCTGATCCCGTTTGTCACCGGTCGTACGAACGGGGTGCCCCATGAGTGGCTGTGTTGGCGTGCCGGAGAACAGTATGCGGTGCGATTGGGCGAATGGAAACTCGTTCGAAGACCTGAGTCTGCCCCAATGTTGTTCAATCTGCGAGAAGATATCAGCGAGCAGCGGGACCTCGCACACACTCATCCTGACCAAGTTCAGCGATTGCATGCGGTGTTTTCCGAATGGGGAAAGCGCACGATGCCAGCCCAATGGACGCGCTCGGACGGACGCGCCGGATTGCGGACGCAAACCGCGGCTGGGGCCACGAGTACATTGGTTCGGTCCGTTGCAGAAACTCGCCCACGCTTGCCCCAGATTTTCGAGCAGGCGGACCGCGACCATAGTGGGGCGCTTTCGAAGGATGAATGGCCGGCGCCGCGTATCGAGTTTGGCGCGGTGGATGTCAATGGCGACGGCCTGGTTACCGAAGAAGAGGTGCGGCAGTATTTTCAGCGCCGCCGCGGTGACGCACCTGACGGCAGGTCGACACCTCGGTGACTTTAGTGCGCGTCGCGGATGGCCGCTCGCCTTCTGGCAGTCCGTCAGTGCTCTGAGTTGGATGATTGCGCAGGCGGTCGATGCGTCGGTCGCCAAGCCTGGGCGCGAACGACGACGTCAGTGTCGTGGACGGTGACGACCAAGCGGTGTGCGGCGTGCGTAGCCACTTCCGGCCAGCGATCCCCAAACTGCTCGATCCACATGATCAAGGCATTCGCTGCCACTGGGGCCACGACGGGCTGGTCCAGGAGAGAACCAAGGGCTTGCGGTACAGCTGGATCGGGAATCGTGCTTAATAGCGGGATGATCGTGCCGCGCTCGGAATCGCTTTGAGCGGCCGACAAAAGTTCTAGCGCGGCCAAACGGCGCCAGACGGGATCCTCGGTTTTGCGCACGATCTCGATCGCCGTGGTGATCAATCGGGAACGGGCGTCGGGACGATTCACTCTATGCAGTCCGGCGATGAACTCAGGCCAAAACTCTCGGTCGGCCCACCGACCTAACGCGCGAGCGGCTTCGACTGCGATGGAAGGTTCGCCGCTAGAGGCGAGCGCTAGGAGCTCCGAGCCCAAGGCCGGATCGGGGATTACAGCGAGCCACACCAACGCGCGTCGCCGTTGTTCCAGTGGCCACTGGCGTGTTCGCGCCAGCAGCGCATCCACTTCGGGAGCACTCGGAGGCTGTCGGCGCAACAGCCGCGCGATGGTTTCGTGGATGGCGGTAAGCGTTTCCGGGTCCTTGGTTTTTTCAATCCAATCCAGTAGCGGTTCGAGCACGTGCTTTCTCGGGTAGTGCTCCAGGGCACGCAAGGCAGCAGTGCGCACGCCCGTTTCGTTGGAACCGATGGCTTGAAGAAATAGCGGCAACGAATCTGGGTCGGCGTGCGCTGCGAGGCGTGGGAACACCACAGGGAATAGCTCGGGCGAGAGGGCGGCCAAACGTCGAAGTTCGACGCAGCGTTTCGGACCGAGGATGCGGTCGAGCGCGGCCGTAGCCAGGCGGGCGCGTTCGACGGCGTTGGTTTGTGCCGCAAGTTTGGCCAACGGAGCGATCATGTCGGTCCGGTTCCGATCGGCCGCCTGCTGAATGGCCAACGCCGCCACGTCGTCCGACGAGTCGTCGAGTGCACGAAATAGACCTGTGGGCGGTTCGATTCCTGTTCGGTGTTCGGCCACCAGTAGGACGGCGCGCGCCATGGGCGGCCACTCATCCCAGTGCCGGATGGCCTCCGCGACCGTGTTCGAGTCCGCATCGTCGCGAAGCCACAGGAGTATGCCCATCACGCGCGGGCTGGGGGTCCGGGTCAACGACAAGGTTTCTCCCATGGACGTCGTCAGAAGGCCGATTCGGCGGCCATACCGTTCGGCCCCCGCGATTCCAAGTTCACTCTGAGCGTTGCGGATCAGCCATGCAGCCGCTCGCTGGACAATATCTGTTCTTCTGTCGAGCCAGGCGTGGTCGGCCACGCGCAGAATTGCTTCTTCGTACTCGGTGCGTCGTCCCGCAGCCCAATGGGGTTCGGCCGCTTCCAGCGCGCTCAGTGCGTCCGCGGTGGCAATATCCCCGAGCGCCCGTGCAGCCGCAGCGGCGACAGTGGGAGATTCGTTGGTCAACAATGGCGCGATCGCCACCACGGCGCCACTCTCGCGGCGACGTCCGAGCACTCCCAAGATCGCGCCCTTCTGGACCGGTGGTGCGGTGGAAAGCGCCTGCGCCAGTGCGTGACCTAGGTCGGGGTGGCGGAGTCCTTCAAGGACAGCACATGCGGCATGAACCGTAGAGCTGTCGGCCAGATGGCGAACCCACTCGATTGGGGCCGATGTGATGGCTTGCCAAGCAAGTACGTCCGCCAACGTGAAGCGCAACGGCGGTTCCGCGTAGGGGTCAGGTGGCGGTGAGTTTGTAGGTTCGGTGGCAAGAATCTGTGGGCCGAGTCCAGCGCGATATAGCGCGGCAGTAAGCCCGAGTAGTATTAAGCGGCGCAGACGAACTCGGGGCAAAGCGATCCAGCAAGAGGGCGAATACACGGTCATATGGTGCACGGGGGCCGCGGGGTGCGCAGAAGTAGGCGGTTAGCTTCGTCGTCGCCGACAAACCGTTCCTCGAGCGGGTCCCAACGCAGCGACCGGCCCAACCGCCAGGCGATGTCCACGAGGATTCCCAACGAGGCGGAGCGATGGCCAATCTCCTCGTGGGAGCTTGGAGGGGTGCGCGTGCGAATTCCCAACAGCCAACGGTCGTGATGGTCGTTGTTATGGCTTGCGGCGCGTTCGGCCGCCGTCATGCCCATTTCGTGGAACAGGTCTTCTGGATCACCGAGCAGGGGTCCGGAATCGTGTCCGGATAGCGCAGCGATCCAACCACGGTCACCGACGAGCAACCCGCCGAACATGCCGGTGATGTGAACCGATGCGGGGATGCAACCATAGAGCCGGGCGACGTCCGGCCAACTGTCCACATGGTGCAGCAGTACGCCGTTGGCATACCGGCAGGTCAGGGTCGGGAACTCTCCGCTGGATGGATGGAGAATCTCCACAGGTCCGCTGAGTTCCATACCGATGGCGTACTGAATGACGTCGGCCGCATGGGAGTGGTAACCCGTGATCGCGCCGCCGCCGAATGCCTCGCAAAAGTTCCATGGCACGACGCCCGGAATCGGGTTACGGTGGTAGGCGGGATGGTAAGGGCGCCAAGGCGCGGGGCCCACCCAGAGGTCCCAGTCGAGTCCGTCCGGCACTGGCTCGGCCGGCAAGGGTGGGTCCAGTGGCACTCGGGATCGCCCGAGGTTCGGCACCGAAATCCAGCTCCATTGCGTGAACACCCTACGCACCGTGCCCAGTCCTCCCTCGCGTATGAACTGGCACACGCGGCGGATGCGTGGGATGGAGCGATACTGACTGCCGGTTTGGAACACCCGGCCACAGCGTCGAATGGCCTCGACCATACGACGGCCTTCGCGGATGTTCAGCGCGACAGGTTTTTCGCAGTACACATCCTTGCCCGCCCACGCGGCTTCGATGGTCAGCGGCGCGTGCCAGTGGTCCGGTGTCGCGATGAGAACTGCGTCCACGTCCTCGCGTGCCAGCAGCTCTCGGTAGTCGGCGCGCGCCAGAAATCCCGATGGCTGGCCTCCTCCTCGGCTCCCGGATTGTGCAAGAATTTGAAGCGCTTGTTCTCGGCGTGTCCGGTCCACATCGCAGATCCCCACCACGGCGACGTCGGACCGCCCAAGGAGCACGCGCAAGTGGCCCTGTCCCATCGCGCCTACTCCGATGACCGCGATGGCGATTCGCTCGCTCGGCGGCCGGATTCCCCCACGGCCGAGGACAGAGGAAGGAACCACCCAGGGGACGGCAAAGCACGACATCCAACGCCGGCGCGTCCAACCTTGGCGCCTCGGGTCCGGAGGCCTTATGGACGCTCTGCTGGAGCCAATCGGATGCATTGTTCGTCGGCGAACTTCACGCATGCGGTCCACGATTCGAGTGCCGTGGGTGGCTCCCCAGGGTACTCCAACCCGAGCATGACGGGGCACGCACCGGTGCGCGCTAGCGCCTCGAGCACGCCGGCGACGTTCAGCACACCCGTGCCCCAAGCCACGTCGCAGCCTTGGCTGTCGGCACGGTCAAGATCGTGGAGCTGGAGAACTAGGATACGGTCGGCGAGCTGTTCCACGGCGTGAACCGGATCGACCCCCGCGCGAGCCCAATGGCCAATATCGGCACACACACCAATCCAAGGGAAACGGCCCCGCGTGATCCGGTCCAACTGGTCCGGATGCCACACGTCCGGGGAATCGGTCGGGGAATGGTTGGGGATCGCAATGCGCAGATCGAATTCTTCTGCCAACCTTCGGATTCGGTCGAGATCGTCCATCGCCGGTTCGGTGACTACGACTTCCACGCCCAAACCCCGGGCAAAGCTCATGGTCGCGCACATGGTGTCTGGATCGCGTGGGAACCGGCGAATCAACCAACTCAACAGCCGGACTCCATGGGCATCGAGCCGCTCGCGCAGGGCGGCCAGGGCTTCCGCCGACACTCCTGGCGTGAGTGGCTCACGATGGTTTGGATGGACGAACTGAGTGTTCAACGCGCTCACGTAGGGCACGCCCAACGTGGCGGCCACCGCAGCGGTTTCCGCGACGGTGAGGTGGCGACAGGAAAACGCTTCGAACCCGAGTTTCCAACCGAGTCGCTCCCGAGCACGTAGGCCCGGAGTGAGCCACGCGCTTGGGGTGGTGGGCACGTCGAAGTCGCCCAAGATGAACTGCACGGCACCGAGGTAAAATTGGAGCCACGTGGGGTCCCAGAAGATTTCCGGGTTGTGGCCGACGGACGAATAAAAGACCCGGCCCCGGCCGTAGTGCCGCACCCAGGCGACCGCGTAGTCGTGGTCGGAACGCGTCGTGCCATCTTGGAGATTGGGGTCTTCCGGTTGGAGAGTCAGCAACACCCGCACGCGTCGGCGCGAATATGGATCGCGGAACCGAAAGTACTCGGTGCGAAACTCGAACGACTTGGCTGGCCAAACGGCGTTCAGGGGATGCGTCGGGTCGTCTACGCGCACCATGCCTCGTTCGTCGGCTGCGCGATGGGCCGCGCCGCGCGCGCCGAGCATGCGGCCGAACTCTGGCCAGTCCTCGTGGGCGCCGGGCCATCGGGTAAAGGCAACCGATGTGCCGTGCAGTCCCATGAGCCCGCCGCCGCGAAGAACAAAGTTCAGCAAGCTGGCCCGAAGATTGGGGTCTTCGAACAGATTGCCGACCGTGTTGTTCAACAACACGCCGTCGAAATGTTTGAGATACTCGGGGGCGAACACCGTGGGATCGCGGGAGAGTTCGGTTTGATAGGCGCCGGTGGTGCGTCCCATCAGCTCGAACGCTCGATTCGCGTGCGCGATGGAACGGTGTCCGGGGTAGCCCACATTCAAGTCGAAAATCAGCAAGCGGCGAGGACGACGCGGAACAGCCCTCGGGGCGCGCGGAACTGCGGCTGCGATGGCGTTGTCTTCGTCCGGCGACAGCGTTGGGATGGCCGTCCATGCGGAGGGAGCGGTGCCAAGAATCGTGCAGCCAATGGCGCGTAGCATATCCCGCCGGCGGCACGGTGAGAAGGCCCTTAGGGCAGTAGCTGCCCGACGGTATGGATCCGACGAATCGAGATTCATGATCCCGGGACCTCTATTGTTGTCACAATGCCATGACCTTTCGGTTCCATTCAAGCGGTCACGCATTTGGCCCGTCGGGTGTATTCGCGGACAGTGTCTCGCGTGAAACGCGCAGAGTTCTCTGGACAGTTCTACGAGCTGGACGGCTGGCCGTAGCCGGGTGCCTTCGAGGCAACCACAAAGCTGGGATGGGTGCTTGAGCACGAGGGCATGCCAGCGACCGGAGTTAAAAGTCCGCGCGACTTGTGCTCAGCGGAGCTGCCCGGGCGGGGGATAGTTTCGCTCCACGTCGTCCAGGACCAACACCCAGTCCGTGTACTCACCCAACTCGGGGGGACGAAATTCCTTTTGATTTGAGTTCGGATACTCGCCGATGAGGTGGGCGCGGCCATCGCGTGGAGAAAACCACCATGCGCGCACGGTGGACCCTCGAATGACGTCCATGCGCACTCTGAACGGTCGCCCCACCGGCACGTACACCATGGCGTAGCTGCCTTCCGTATCCCGCGTGGCCACCAGCCGATACCGACCGGCGCCCGGCACACTACTGGGGAAGGTGGCGGGAACGATCACGGAATCATCTGGAATTCGGCTCAGAAATGGTCGCGACAACAATAGGCGCTTGGCGTGTTGCATTTGGTTCGCCCCTGGCTGGTCCAGCGCTTCATGCCAGGGCATCAAAGGGCGGTTCACCGGCTCTCGGCCCGGTGCCCACATCTGCCAAACGGAGTGATGGCCGTACGTGTGTCCGAACGCACCGCTGAACAAGTCCCAGTACAGGGCGCGACGCACATCTGCTGCAATGGTGTGTCCTTGTTTGTCGGGCGCAAACGAGACGGGATGGTCTTCATAGACCGGTTCGCCGTCCAACACCGGCTTGACCGGGGTGCGGTCGTAATCCTGTCGTGTCTGATCATACCGTCCGGTGAACCCGAGCTCATGCCCGTTTTGGCGCATGTTGAAATCCAGCCACTCTTCGTTATGGAAATACTGGGCGGAACTTTGCCCGCCCATCGGGTGGAACGTGATGAGGTGCGCACCGCCATCCCCACGTCGTAGCCCACGCGCCGTCGCACGAATAATTTCGCGATGGCGGTCGTTCTCCACCGGGCGATCGCCGCCCAGGATCCACACAATCCCTGCGTTGCGGTACCGTCGCCCCAGCCATTCCCCATACACTTCGGCATTCTGGGGCGTGAAAATTTCGGGTCCGACGCCCCATTTCTTATTCCACTTGTCGCCCCACGTGGGCAGGAATCCGACGTACAGTCCGCGCTGGTTCGCCTCACGAATGACGAAGTCTACGTGGTCCCAATAGTCGTTATCGGGCCCCTCCTTCACATCGGGCCGAGTGGGATCGTTGTCCACCAGGGGGCAGTGGCCATACGGGTTCGGCGTTTGAAGGCCGCCCAATTCCGCCAGGGCGACAGCTTGGATCACGGTGAAGCCCTTGGCGGCCCGGTTGTCCAAGTAGCGAACAACCTCTTCACGGTTGAGTCGGTGGAACAATGCCCATGCGGTGTCCCCAAGCCAGAAGAACGGTTGGCCAGTTTCCGTCACCAAGAAGCGGCGGTTGTCAGAGACTTTCAGCCGTGGAAGTTCGCTGGCAATGCCGCGCGACCCGAACCATGCGAGCCCCAGAACTAGGACTGCGAATTGGATTTTGTGCCGTGTCATGTCTATACCTCTTCTAGACCCTCAAAGTCCGTCCCATCGACATCCGCCGGTCCTCGGATTGGATGGGCCAGCCTTCATTAGACTACCGACCTCGTTCCAGAGATCCAATCGTACCCGCCTGCGTCTCGGCCGGCTGGTGCCCAGGCCTGCGAACATCGGCGCTTGAGTTCGACGCATCATGCTGGCCGCAGGCTCCTGGGGCCCTGAGAGGCCGGTGGGACTCGCGGGTTGGACATTCGCTCGCCTCGCACCGGACGGGTTGCATGGGCTCGCCAGGCCGCGGCATCCCCGCGATGCACGATCGCATTTGACAAACATTAGTTTCAAACATATGTTTGAACCGCTATGACCGCTTCCAACGCCAGGTCCAGGGGAGTCGCGGCCGCGGGCGCGGACGCACGACGGCGAATTCTGAGCGCGGCGATGGAGGAATTCGCGCTGCACGGGTTCGAAGGCGCCAGCGTGCGCGCCATCTGTCGGCGCGCAGAAGTGAATGTGGCGGCGGTCAACTACTACTTCCGGTCCAAGGAAAACCTCTACCGGGAGGTGTTCCACCAGCTGTTCGAGGACTATGGGCGCCCGCTGGAGTCGTGGGTCGCCTCTGTCCGCACTGCTCGGGAGTGGGCGCAGGTGCTTCGGTCTTGGTTGCGAACGGTTCTGGGGTGGTGGGTGGACGACCGTCCGCCCTTGGTCTGGGCTACGCGCCTGATTTTGCGTGAGCGGTGGACCAGCAGTTGCGTGGCGCCGTACCTCGTCGAACGTGTGTTCATGCCGTTCCGGGCTCAGTTGGAGCGTCTCGTGCGAATGGGCTTGCCGAGTCGGACTCCGGAAGCGGACGTGGTTCTGTGGGTAAATCTGGCGCTAGGGCAGATGCTGCAATACGGGATTCAGGATCCGCCGTGGGACAAAGTTGTCCGGCCGGCTGGATGGGATCGGCATCGGTGGGCACGGAAGGTGGCGGATCACGTGGCGGACCTTCTGTTGGACCACTTGCGGTTTCGTGGAGGAAGGCGCAGATGAGCCGAGGATGGCCAGGCTTGGATCGTGCGTCTGCCGTTGTGGCGGTGGAAGTAGTGCGCGCACTGGCGATCGCTGGCGGTGTGCTGCTGCTGGGCAGCGGCTGCCGGAGCGCCTCGCCGGAATCGGTGCGCGTGGCTCACCAGCAGCAGTGGCAAGGCAACTTGGAGCGGGAGACGAGAGAATGGCTGGAGCAACGCGCGGGGCGCCCGTTGACGGTGGAGGAGTGCCGGGCTGTGGCGCGTCAGCGCGCCCTATCGCTCACGATAGCCCGATTGAACGAGCGACTCGCGAGGGTCCAAGAAGCCACTGCGTTCAGCGCCTTTTTGCCCACGGTGGAGTACGAATTTACACGGACCAGTCTTAGCGAGCCCCCGCTCCGGCGCTTTGGAACACAGACCATAGTGTTTCAAGACGAGACGGTGCGAAATCAAACGATCCGGATCGTTCAACCTGTGTTTGCTCCTTCGGCCTGGCTGATGTACGTCACCGCGCGGCGTGGCACGCAGATCCAGCGGCTGGTGCGTGAGCGGGCGGAGGAGTGGCTCGATCTGCAGGTGGCGCAGCGCTTCGTACAGGCCCTCGTAGCGGAGGACCGCGTCGCAGTGCTCGAACGGTACTTGGAGGCCGTGCGACGTGCTCGGGCGGACCTGGAGGCCATGACGCGCGAAGGTTACCGGACTCCGGCCGACCTGGCGCGGTGGCGGGCACAGGAACGGGCTGCCGAGGCGGACTTGGGTCAAGCACGCCGGGCAGCCGACCTGGCGAAAATGCGGCTACTAGAAGTCATGAACCTCTGGCCGTTGGCGGAGGTGACATTGTCCCCCGAAGGCCTGGAACCGTCGGTCCAACCCACCCCACGGCCGGAACTAAGTCGCCCGGTGGAGGAGTGGATCGTCGAGGCATTGCGGCGGCGCAAGGAGCTGTTCGCATCGGACCGCGAAATTGAGTTGCGGCGCAACGAGTGGATCCGGGCTGTGGCTTTGTTCCTACCGAACCTATATGCGTTTGCCAACTACTACACGACCTCCGACAGCTTCGTGGTCAACGACGAATACTGGGCCACGGGCTGGCAGGCGGCGCTGTCGTTGTTCTCCGGTTTCCGCAATGTCCAAGCCGTGCGATCCGCCCGGCTTCAGTACCACCAGGCTCAAGACGAACGCAACGAGCGGGCGCTGGCGATCATGTTGCAAGTCCTCGAAGCGTGGCGGGGTTGGCAAGACGCGGAGCAGCGACGCGAAGCGGCGGAGCTCGCGGCGGAAGCGGCGCGGGCCGACGTGGCGCGCGTTCGAGCTGCCGTCGAGCAGGGGACCGCCGCGACTGGCGAACTGTTACAGGCGTTGGCAGCCGAATCGGCGGCGGTCGTGGAGGCTCGAACCGCCCGACGGCTGGCCGCATTGGCCCAGTGGGTGTTCGAAGACAGCGTAGGCTTGAGGTCGGAGCGAAGGCAGGAGAAAGACCATGAGCCGGAAGGGAACATTTCTCGTTCGTGAGTTGACGCTTGGAATGCTCGTGCTTGGGATGGCAGGGTGCCGACCATCCTCCGCCCCACCGACGTCCACCGAGCCGATCTCGGTTGCGGTGGCCCAGCCGCAGCGGCGGACGTTCCGCCAGGTCGTTCGGGCACACGGGACCGTTCAATCGAAGGTCGTCGTCCGCGTCACGCCGCTGGTGCCCGGACGAATCGACGAGTTGAACGTGGACGAAGGTGACCGCGTCGAGAAGGGACAGGTGCTATTTCAAATCGAACGGGTGACGTTGGAGCACAACGTCCGCATTGCCGAGGACAACCTGCGCGTGGCTCGGGCATCCGTTCGGGATGCTGAGGCTGCGTTGGCCGACGCGCGCGTGGCGGCGCGTAAAGCGGAGGCGGACCTCCAACGCGCCCGAGCGCTCTACGAGAAAGATCGGGCAATTCCATTGGACGCACTGGAACGGGCCGAGACCACCGCGGAACACGCACGTGCGGCGGTGGCGCGGGCGGACGCGGCGCTGGAGCTGGCGAAGGCCCGAGAACAGCAAGCCGTGACGTCGCTGGAGATCGCGCGCAAGCAGTTGGATGACTCGGTCGTTCGCGCACCGCTCCGCGGCGTCGTCACGCGGCGGCTAATGCGAGCGGGTGAGTTCGGAGCTCCGGGTACCCCTGTGTTGGTGTTGGAAAGCACGGAGCAACTCGAAGTCTCGTTCCACGTGAGCGAGCAACACTATGCGGCGGTCCTCCCCGGAACTTCCACGGTGACCGTTGTGTCGGAAACCGGCCAGCGGTGGCAAGCGCCGGTCCGCTACCGCGCACCATCGGTTCAGACCCCAGGTCGAATTGTCGAGGTGCGCGCCGATCTACCCGTCGAACTGCACTGGGTGCCCGGCCGCCCCGTGGAAGTGGAGCTGGAGTTGGGCCGGCGCGAGGGGTGGGGCGTGCCCGAGGATGCGGTCGCCCTCCGTCGGGGAAGCCATGTGGTGTTCGTCGTTCGTGATGGCGTCGCTCGAGCCGTGCCGGTGCGCATGGGCTGGCGCACGGAGGGGTACGTCGAGCTGATGGAAGCCGATGAACTGGCCCGCGAGTCGGTCGTAGTGGACGGACAGTCGTTCCTCCGCGATGGCTCGCCGGTACGGGTTCGATAGGAGTGCCGCCATGTGGCTCGTTCGCACATCGCTTCGCCGCCCGGTGGCCATGAGCACGCTGACCGTGCTGATGGTCGTGTTCGGGGGGATCTCCTATCGCCGCCTCGGCCTGGACTTGATGCCGCAGGTGAACTTCCCGTTCGTGACGGTCGTGACCATCTACCCCGGGGCGTCGGCGGAGGACATGGAATCGACTGTGGCGCGAATCATCGAGGACGCCGTGGGGCAGATCGACGGGATCCGGCACCTCGACAGCCAGTGCATGCCGGGTGTGTGTCAGACGCTCATCGAGTTCGAGCTCGACCGTAACGTAGACCTCGCGGCCATGGACGTACGCGAAAAGATCGACTTGATCCGGGCAGATCTTCCAGAGGGCGTCGAAGACCCTAAGGTTCTGAAGTTCGACATCAACGCACGGCCCGTGGTGACGCTGGTGTTGTCAGGAGACCGGCCGCTGCCCGAGCTCTATGACTTTGCGGACCGCCGGTTGCGGGACCGGTTGTCCGTGTTGGAAGGGGTGGCGTCGGTAGAGTTGATTGGCGGCGCGCCCATCGAAGCCCATGTCGTGGCCGACCCCGCTCGCTTGACGGCGCGTGGGCTGACCATGTTGGACCTGGTCAACGCCGTGCAGCGCGGTCATGTGAAGATTCCCTCAGGCGTGGTGCGCGCCACCGACCGTACGGAATTCACCGTGACCTTGGACGGCGAAGCGCCACGCTTGGAGGATCTGGGCGATTTGGAAGTTGCGGTCGTCGCCGGCCAGCGGGTGCGTTTGCGAGACGTTGCGGAAGTGCGCTGGGGCACGGAACGCATCACCCAGGCCGCTCTGTACCACGGACATCCGGCCGTAGCCGTCCGCGTGATCAAGCGCGGCGAGGCCAACGCGGTCCGCGTGGTACGAACGATCCGCCGAGCTTATGAACAGCTTCAGCAGGAGTTGCCGGGCGGCATGCAGTTGGTGTGGTTCCGCGACGACGCCGACTTCATCGAGGCAACGGTCCGCGACGCCTGGTCCAGCGTGGGCCAGGGGATCCTGTTGACGGGCGGGATCTTGTTACTGTTCCTCCGCGATGTGCGGACCGCGCTGATTGCGTTCATCACGATGCCGGTGTCCATTGTCGCATCGTTCATTGTGATGGCGTGGGCGGGCTACACGCTGAACACGCCGACATTGACAGCCTTTGGGATCTCGGTGGGCATTCTCGTGACCAATGCCATTGTCGTGTTGGAGAACATCCTTCGCCGTCTCGAGCGGGACCCACACCATGTCCGCGGGCAGGTGGAAGAAGGCGCCTCGAGCGTGGCCTTGGCCGTGGTCGCGAGCGCTGCGACCAACGTGGTGGTGTTCCTGCCGGTGGCGATGATGAAAAGCTTGTCTGGGCGATTTCTGAACTGCTTCGGTGTGGTTGTCACCGCTGCGACGGCCGCATCGTTGTTAGTGAGTTTTACGCTCGTGCCGATGTTGGCCGCGAGCATCCTGGGCCGTGAATCGCGACTGAACCGTTGGTTGGCCGTCGTGCTCGGCCCCTGGAATCGTTGGTACGACCGGCTGGCGACCGCGTACGTACGTTCGCTGACTCGGCTCTCGTGTTATCCGCGCGCGGTCGTGCTGGGAATGATCGCCGTCATGGTTCTGGTCATGATCTGGGTCGCGCCCCGCGTGACCACGACCTTTGTGCCGCAAGCGGACTTGGGTGAGCTGACGGTGAAGTTGGAGTTTTCGCCGGATCGAACGGTGGAGGAAACCTTGCGGCGCGCGGCCAAACTAGCCCAACGTTGCCAACAGGCCCCCGAAGTCCGCGATGTGCTGGTCACGGCCGGGAAGGTTCAGGGCATCCTCGGGCAAGTGTCGGAGGGCAGTCATTTGGCGGAAATCAGCCTGAAACTCAGCCCGAAGACGGAGCGGACCCGAAATGTGGAGGCGATCCGGGCGGAGTTGCGGCGCTGGTTGGCCGAGGAACCCGGCGTCCGCAGCAGCGTGATGCTCGCGTCGAGTATCGGCGGGGCGTCCAAAATGATCGAGGCCAAGGTTCTCGGGGACGATCTCGCTCGTCTCGAAGACCTTGGGCGGCGCGCCGAAGCGGTGATCGCAGCGGACCCGGGGGCAGTGGATGTCGAAAGCTCGGTTCGGCCCGGCCGTCCAGAACTTCGCCTTCGACCGCGGCGCGAGGAGTTGCACGATCTGCGCTGGACAGTGCAGTCGCTCGCCCTCATGCTTCGGGGCAACGTGGAAGGCTTGAAGGCCGGCGCATTCCGGGCCGCCGACCGAAGCTATGACATCCGCGTGAAGCTCCAGGAGCCGGTCGGCGAAGAGGCGGTCACGAGCATGGACTTGCCCACCGCGGACGGGCGCTTCCTGCCGCTTGGTTCGCTGGTGCAGTTCGAGCGGGGCGAGCAACCGATTCTCATCAGCCGCAGCGAAAAGCAGCGGGTCGTGCGACTGTACGCCGACCTCGCTCCCGGCGCGGGGCTCGGGACCGTGGTTCATCGGCTTCAGGCGGCACTCCGTGGCATCGTGCCCATGGGCTACCGAGTGGTCTTCACCGGCATGGCCGAACGAATGGAGGAGGCGTTCGCCGAGTTTCGGGGAGTGACTCTCTTGGCGATCGTCCTCACCTACTTGTTGCTGGCCGCGATTCTCGAGTCCTGGACGCAGCCGTTCATCATCATGACCACGGTCCCCTTTGCGTACGTGGGGCTATTCCTCGGCGTGTACCTCGCACGGCAGCCGCTGAGCATTCTTGGACTGTTGGGCGGGGTCATGCTCATCGGCGTAGTGGTCAACAACGCCATTCTGTTGATGGACGAGGTCAACACGTTGCGCCGGGTGCAGGCGCTCGGCAAACGCGAGTCCATGCTTCGTGCCGCACGGGATAAGTTTCGGCCCATTTTCATGGCCTCGGTTGCGGCGGCGCTGGGAATGTTGCCGATGGCGCTCGGCCGCGGCTTGGGCAGCGAGCTGCGCGCAAGCATTGGGGTGGGATCGTTCGGGGGCATCGTGGTGTCCAGTATTCTCTCGTTGTACTTCGTGCCGCTGTACTACATCTGGCGCGGCCGTAGCGACGAAGCCGAGGCAAGGGCGCGTCAGCACCAGGCTGATGCGGAAGAGTTCCTGCCCCAACGTGAGAATGGCTCCGGGCTCGAGCCCAATTGACCTGGTGCTCCGGCGCGATGTTCCGCGGCGCGGCGGGGTGGGTCCATGCGACTCCGTGGATGCCGGGTCGTACTCGTTTGGGCGGGTGGTGGCGATCGCTCATCCAAGTGGTCGGGGGCGGTGGTGTGGAGTACGATTGGCGAGTGGAGTCACTAGGGATGGGCAAGTTCGACCAGGAAGAATTCGAAATCGTAGACGAGACCGGCCATCCAGTGGGCCGTGCCACTCGTGCGGAGTGTCACCGGAATCCCGCACTCATCCATCCGGCGGTTCATGTATTCGTCTGGGATTCCCGCGGGCGCCTGTTCCTGCAGCGGCGAGCGCTGCACAAGGACATTCAACCCGGGCGGTGGGACACCTCGGTGGGCGGTCACTTGCGGCCGGGAGAAACTCCGGACGAAGGTGCTCGCCGCGAACTGCGGGAAGAGCTTGGGATCGACGCCACGCTGCATTTCTCGCATCGCTACCTTTGGCGGAGTGAACGAGAAACCGAGTGGGTTACGAGCTTTGTCGCGGAGCATTCGGGGCCGTTTCGCTTGGACCCCGAGGAGGTGGCCGAAGGCCGTTTTTGGGAGTGGAGCGAGATCCTGGGTGCGATGGGGCGCGGTCTCTTTACGCCGAACTTCGAGCATGAGTTGGACTGGTTGCGCCGCGATCCTTCCGGCGCGATTGCGCGACTTAGTGCAGGCCGTTGGGTCATCCCATCGGCCTGAGCCATCCGGCCGCAGCCTTCCATGGCGAAGCGTGGCACGTCTTGGAGGGCCCGTTGGGTCGATTCCGCTGCTCTCGCCGTTCCAGGATTGGACGACGGGCTGTCAG
>CAACVY010000028.1 GCA_900661335.1 uncultured bacterium
CGCGGCGGCATCGTCCAAAGATTGGACAAGCCGACGCAGATGCCGGCGCCGACCCCTCGAGCGCCAAGCGGCTGGGCCGCCCAATGGCCCGCAACCTTGGCTTGCGCAGGTCGAATTGGGCTTGGCGTGGTCCGAGTTCTGACGGAAAATACGCACATGTCCTCGGTGAGTTCGTACCCAATTCGGTGTCCGCGCTGCCAGGCGGAAATCGAGGCCCGGCTGTTCGACGCGGTGAACGTGCACGACATGCCGGAGTTGCGCGAAGCGATTTTGGCCGACCGTCTCAACCGCGTGCAGTGCGGCACGTGCGGGCTTTCGTTTCGCGTAGACAAGGATCTCTTCTATCTGGACCCGGACCGGGGATTCGCGATTTGGTGGAGTCCGAACGGCCGCACGGACCCGACCACGGCGGAGCAACAATTCCAAGACATGCAGTCGCGCCTCGCCGCGCAGTCCGATTTGCCTCGCTACACATGGCACCTGGTCTACGACCGTCGAGAACTGGTCGAGCGTATGTTCATCGCAGAGGCCGGACTGGACGTGAGGGTCGTCGAGTACGTGAAGTACCTGATCTATTCGCGGAATCGCGAGAAGCTCGACCCGGCCCAACGGCGGTTGCTCTACGCCGGACAACCGGCAGACTCCGACTACCTGCAGTTTGTTGTGGAGAATACCGGCACGGGGCGCCTTGAAGGCGTCGTGGAGTATCCGCGCAAGGGCTACGACGAGGTGGCGGCGCTGTTCTCGGGTCCGCAAGCTCAGTCTCTGCTGGAGCTGTTCCCCGGACCGCATCTGGACGCACGCGCATTGCTACAGGATGATTCCATCCCGCCGGACGACCTGGACGACTCGTCGAGGGCGGATGACACTTAACCCACGGCCGGGTGCGGCAGCGCCGCGACGGCCGGGCTGGGAGATGGACAACGATGACTGCGAGCCGTTCACGACATGGATTTCGTTTGATCGAGCAAGTGGAGCTGCCGGAACTGGGAGGCGTTGGACGCCGCTGGGTTCACGAGCGGACTGGCGCGCGTCTACTGCACCTGGACGTGGGCGACGACGAGCACTTGTTTTGCGCCGCGTTTCGCACGCCGCCGCCCGACGACACGGGGTTGCCCCACATCCTCGAACACACTGTGTTGTGCGGCTCACGGAAATATCCGGTGAAGGATCCGTTCGTCGAATTGCTGAAAAGCAGCTTGGCCACGTTTCTCAACGCGATCACCTGGCCGGACCGGACCATCTACCCATGCGCCAGCACCAACGCGCGGGACTTCATGAACCTCATGTCGGTCTACTGCGACGCGGTGTTCCACCCGCTGCTGAAAAAAGAGCACTTCCAGCAAGAGGGGTATCACTATGCGCTCCGCGAACCCGGCAACCTGGACAGCGAGCTGACCATTGTCGGCATCGTGTTCAATGAGATGAAGGGTGCGTACTCAACGTTGGACGGGCTGATCGAGCGCACGACCGAGTCCGGCCTGTTCCCGGACACCCCCGCCGGGCACGACTCAGGCGGCTGGCCGGAAGCGATCCCCTCGCTCACCTACGAACGCTTCGTGGAATTTCATCGAGCGCACTACCATCCATCCAACGCGTACTTTTTTCTGTACACTTCGTGGGACCCGTCGCCGTATTTGGAATTTCTGGACCGAGAAGTTCTCTGCGCGTTCGAACGGAGAGCGGAACCACCGCCGATCGCGTTACAGCCAAAGTGGTCCCAACCGCGGCGCGTCGTGGTTCCGTACCCTGCCATGCCCGACGAAACGCCTGATCGGCGCACGGCGTACGCGATGGCCTGGGTGGTCAACCCAGTGGAGGACCTGGACTCCACGTTGGCGCTGAGCGTGGCGCACCAGTATTTGCTCGGACACGCCGGCAGCCCCTTGCGGCGCGCCTTGTTGGAGTCCGGGCTGGGCGAAGAAATCATCGAAAGCTATTCGAACGCGCATCGGGAGTGCACGTGGACGGTCGGACTGTACGGCGCGAACCTGGCTCGGACGGCCGAGATCGAGCATTTGGTCTTTGGCGTGCTCGAACGAGAATGCCGGCAAGGCTTCGACCGTGACGAGCTCGACAGCGCGTTCCACCAGTTCGAGCTGGCGGCGTTGGATGTGCCGGAGCTGTTTCCACTGCGCCTGATGGACCGCGTGTACATGGCCTGGGTGAACGGGGCCGATCCCTGGGCGTGGCTAAAGATTCGCGAGCGACTCCGCGAGTGGCGTCAGCGGCTACAGCGCGAACCGCAGTGCTTTGAAGAGGCCGTACGCCGCTGGATCCTTCACAATCCCCATCGGCTTCACATGACGTTCGTGCCCGACGCGGACTACGAACGGCGCCAAGAGGAGGCTTGGGCCCGGCGATTGTCTCAATACAAGAGCAGCCTGTCCCGCGCAGAGCTTGAAGCTCTGGACCGCGAGGCCCGTGAATTGGAACGCAAACAGGGCGAGCCGAACCCTCCGGAGGCACTGGCCACCTTGCCACGACTGGCCCGAAAGGACATCCCGCCCGACCCGCGCCGGTTGGAAGTGGATACCGCGGAGGTGGACGGCTGCCCGTGGATGCGCGTGGCCGTATTGACGCGCGGCGTGCTGTACATGCACCTGGCGTTGGATCTTTCCGATCTCGAACTCGGATGGTGGCCATGGCTGCCCTCGTTGCTGGCAGTGTGGTTGCGCAGCGGCGCCGCAGATCAAGACTATGCTGCGATGGCACGGCGCGAAGCCGCAGCGTGCGCCGGTGTGGGCGGGCAGATCCAACTCGAGAGCCGAATCGAGGATCCCCAGCAGTGCCGGCCATCGCTGGGATTCTTCACGCACGCTCTGGAGGAACGTGTGGAGGCCGCGCTCGGCGTCGTGCGCGACCGCGTGCTGAAGCCCGACTTCCGCGATCTCGACCGAATCCGCACGATCCTCTTGGAGCGCTATTCATCGTTGCGCGACGACGTCGTGGCTTCCGGCAGCACCTATGCCGCCACTCGCGCGACGCGGCGAGTGTCGCGCGTCGGGCAGCTGGCGGAATGGACCAGTGGCATCGAACAAGTGCGCTGGGCGCGGAAACTCGCCGAAGATGTGCGCGCGAACCCCGAACTCATCGCCCATACGCTGGCCGCCCTCCATCGCCGCGTGTTGTCTCGACCCCGATGGGTGATGAGCGTGGCCGGGCCCGACGCTGTGTGCCAGCGCACGCGGGAGTGGTTCCGCGATCTCATCGCGGCAACGCGCACGCGTGAGACTAGCGAACCGGCACCCGAACCGCCCACCGTCTGCGACGCTCGACTGGAAGGCATCGCGATCCCCAGTGAAGTCGGGTTCCTAGGCCTGGCGGTGCCATCGGCACCAGCGACTTCGCCCCACGCGGCGCCGTTACATGTACTGATGCACCACCTCAGCCTCGAGTACCTCTGGCAGGAAATCCGCGTGAAACGCGGCGCGTACGGCTGCCGCTCCGGGTACGATCCCACCCTGGGTGTCTTGACCTTCTCCAGCTATCGCGATCCGACCACGGACGAAACTCTGGCGGTGATGACCCGAATCCCTGACATCGTCCAGAAGGAACTGGACCTGTCGCCGGACACGGTGGAGCGAGCCGTCGTCGGAGCGCTGAAGGGAATGGATCGCCCCTGGCGCCCTGCCAGCGCCGTAGCCATGGCGGTCCGACGCCACTTCAGCGGAGTCACGGAAGAGTTCCGCCGCCAGCTGCGCCGTCGTATCCTGGCTGTAACGCCCGATGACCTCCGCGAGGTGGCCGCTACATGGCTGCAACCGCTGCGTGACCCGCCCGCAGTGTGCATCATCGGCGGACGAGAATATCTCGACGCGCACGCGCCGCTCGGTACGGAGATCCACGAATTGTGATCGCGTCGCCCACCATGCCGCTCGCCGAGCCTTCCCTTCCACCCCTGCTCTCCATTCGCGGGCTGGTCGTGGAGTTCCCCAGCGACACGGGCGTGGTGCGCGCAGTAGACGGCGCAGACCTGGATGTCGCCATGGGCGAGATCGTCGGACTCGTGGGCGAGAGTGGGTCAGGAAAATCCGTCACCGCGCTGTCGGTGCTTCAACTCCTTCGTGGCGTGGCGCGTTACCCCGCCGGCCGAATTGAGTGGCACGCGCCGGGCCATCCCCCGCGGAATCTCTTGGAGTTGCCGGAAGAAGTTCTTCGCACGATCCGGGGCGGAGAGGTCGGGATCGTGTTCCAGGAACCCATGACCTCCTTGAACCCGCTGCATACGATCGGGCGACAGGTGGCCGAAGCGATCCGCCTCCATCGTCGCGTGCCTCCCGCGGACGTCCGCCGCGAGGTGATCGAGTGGCTCGAACGGGTGGGCTTTCCAGGGGCCGCCGAACGCTTGGATGCCTATCCCCACCAACTCTCCGGTGGGGAGCGCCAGCGCGTGATGATCGCCATGGCGCTGGTCAATCGTCCGCGGCTACTGATCGCCGACGAGCCTACCACGGCGTTGGACGTGACTATCCAAGCCCAGATCGTCGAACTCGTTGCCCGACTGCGCCGTGAACTGGGCATGGCGGTGCTGTGGATCACCCACGACCTTGGGTTGGTTCGGCGGTTGGCGGACCGGATCGCAGTCATGCAACGCGGCCGGATCGTGGAGAGCGGCCCGACCTCGGAATTGTTCGCTCGGCCTCAGCATCCGTACTCGAAAACACTGCTGGCCGCCGTGCCGCGCGGAACGCCCGCAACCCCGCCGCCCGAGGCGCCGGTGGTGTTGGAGGTGCACAACCTCTCGGTGCATTTCCCGGTTCGGCGGGGCGTGTTGCGTCGAGAAGTCGCACGGATCCGCGCGCTTGAGCAACTCAGCTTCCATTTGCGTGAAGGACGCTCCGTGGGGTTGGTGGGGGAGAGCGGCTCCGGAAAAACCACGGCCGCATTGGCCATCGCACGGCTGTTGCACGGCACGCCTGCGCGCAGGACCGGCGAGGTCTTGTTTGCCGGAAGCTCTTGGCAATCGCTGCCTGAGCGTCAAATCCGGTGGCTGCGCCGTGAACTGCAAATCGTGTTCCAGGACCCCGCTGGCTCGCTCAACCCCCGAATGACGACCGCCGAGATCGTCGGCGAAGGTCTACGGGTTCATCGGCCGGATCTTTCGCAAATGGCGCGGGACCAAGAAATCGTTCGCGCGTTTACCATGGTGGGACTAGATCCGGAGCTCCGACATCGCTATCCGCACGAGTTATCCGGTGGCCAACGTCAACGAGTGGCCTTGGCTCGTGCCTTGGTGCTGTCGCCTCGGCTGCTGATTTTGGACGAGCCGACCTCTGCGTTAGATGTCACGTTGCAAGCGGAGATCGTGGACTTGCTCCGCTCCATCCAGGAGCAATGGCGTACTGCATACATTCTGATCAGCCATGACCTTCGGGTCGTCCGCGCGTTGTGCCACGAGGTGGTCGTGCTCCGCCGAGGCCAGGTGGTCGAGCAAGGGCCCACGGAGCAAGTGCTTCGTTCGCCCCGCGCACCTTACACACGGGCGTTGTTGGCGGCAGCGTTGGATTACCGCGTCGAGGAAGAAGCGACTGGATGAAGTGCCCTATGGTCCAGTGGTCCAGGTTGACGCAGCGCCGCTGGGCGCTGTTCCGTGCCAACCGTCGCGGGTGGATCTCGTTGTGGCTGTTCGTCGCGCTGGTCACCGTGTCCCTCCTCTCACCGCTGATTGCGACCGAACGTCCCTGGCTGGTGCGGGTCGGCACACGTTGGTGGTGTCCCGTGCTTCGGCCCGTCCGGGAGGTCGAACTGGGCGGCGTATTCGAAACGGAAGCCGATTTTCGTGACCCCTATGTGGTCCAGACCCTCATCCGGGACCGCGGGGGCTGGATCCTCTGGGCGCCGATTCCCTGGAGCCATGACTCGATTGACATTGATTGTCCCACGCCGGCTCCATCGCCGCCCTCCCGCCGGCACTGGCTCGGAACCGACGATTTGGGGCGGGACGTCGTCGCGCGGGTTCTCCATGGCTTGCGTCTCTCCGTAGCGTTTGGCTTGGTGTTGACGGCGATCAGCTCGGTGGTAGGCATTCTATTGGGTGTGTGGCAAGGATACTCTGGCGGCTGGGTGGACTTACTGTTCCAACGGTTCATGGAACTCTGGGGGGCCATGCCTCGACTGTACATCTTGATTATTGCGTCATCGGTCCTTGTGCCCGGATTCTTTACGCTGCTGGTGATCCTGCTGCTGTTTTCCTGGATGAGCCTCGTGGGGGTCGTCCGCGCCGAAACGCTTCGCGCACGTAACTTCGAGTACGTCCGAGCCGCGCGCGCGCTGGGCGTGCCGGGCTGGAGGATCGCCCTGCGGCATGTGTTGCCGAACTCACTGGTCGCGGCCCTCACGTTCTTGCCCTTCCAACTCGCGGAGTCGTTGACCATGCTCACCGCGCTGGATTTCCTCGGCCTTGGGCTCCCGCCAGGATCGCCATCGCTGGGCGAGCTACTGCAACAAGGCAAGGCCAACCTCCATGCGCCCTGGCTGGGGCTCACGGCCTTTGTGGCCTTGGCGGTGCTGTTCATGACCGTAGTCTTCATCGGCGAAGCGGTGAGGGACGTTTTTGATCCTCGTAAAACCCTGGGCGTTCAGGGGGGGCCGTCGTGACCGCGTATATCCTTCGCCGCCTTGCGCTGATGGTGCCCACGCTCTTCGGCATCCTGCTAGTGAATTTTTTCATCATCCAGATGGCGCCTGGCGGACCCGTGGAACAGATCGTGGCACAGCTCACCGGCCTGGCCGGCGACGTGGCCGGACGGGTCAGCGGCAGAGTGGGACAAGAAGCCACGCCCGCCCAGCCGCCTCAGCCCGGGACGACCGCCGGGTCCGTGTACCGCGGCGCAGAAGGACTCGATCCGGAGTTTATCAAAGATCTGCGAGCACAGTTCGGGTTCGATCGGCCCATCCACGAGCGGTTTTTCAAAATGTGCCGCGACTTTCTCCGGTTCGATTTGGGTCGCAGCTACTACCGTAACGAATCCGTCGCGCGGCTGATCGTAGAGAAACTGCCTGTGTCGGTATCGCTCGGCGTATGGTCCACGTTGTGCATCTACCTGGTTTCCATTCCGCTTGGGATCCGAAAAGCGGTTCGCGACGGAAGCCGCTTTGACGCTTGGACCAGCGTGCTGGTTGTAGCCGGGAATGCCGTGCCCGGGTTCCTGTTCGGCATCGTGCTGGTGATCTTGTTCGCCGGCGGCCGTTACTGGCAACTCTTCCCCCTGCGTGGGCTGGTTTCGGACCATTGGGCGACGCTGTCCCCGCTCGGCAAAGTGCTCGACTACGCCTGGCATATGGTCCTCCCTGTCACGACCATGAGCATCGGCGGATTTGCGGGGCTTGCGATGCTCACAAAAAACTCGTTCCTCGACCAAATCCGACAACAGTACGTTCTCACGGCGTACGCGAAGGGCTGCTCCGAGCGACGGGTGCTGTATGGACATGTGTTCCGCAACGCCATGCTCATTGTCATCGCAGGCTTCCCCTCCACGCTGATCCTGACCTTGTTCACTGGATCCGTGCTGGTCGAGGTCATCTTCAGCCTGGACGGCCTTGGCTTGTTGGGGTTCGAAGCCGCCATGAAGCGCGACTATCCGGTCATGATGGGCACCCTGTACATCTTCGAGCTGCTAACATTGCTGCTGGGGCTATTGAACGACATTCTCTACACGGTGGTGGATCCGCGAATCGACTTTGAACGCCGTTGAGATCCATGGGCCCGTGCTTCGTGCTCGCGCCGTCCTCCTCGCGGTCGCAGGATGGCTCGGCATCGTCCTCCCGAGCGACGCCGGATGGAGCAACGGCGTGTGGCGTGGGCATGGACTGGCCCTTTACGGGGAGCCCAAGTACGGGCCCGACTTTACCCACTTTGAGTATGTCAATCCCAATGCCCCCAAAGGAGGCACCATTCGGTTAGCCGAAGAGGTGGGATTCGATTCGCTGAACCCGTTCATCGTGCGTGGCAATGCCCCGTTGGGGATCACGCTGGTGTTCGAGACCCTGGCCGTCAACAGCGCCGACGAGCCCTTCACGATCTACGGTCTCCTGGCCGAAACCATCGAGATGCCCACCCAACGCGAGTGGGTAGCCTACTACCTGCGGCCCGAAGCGCGCTGGCATGATGGTCGCCCGGTCACGGCCGACGACGTGATCTTTTCATTCCAGATGCTTCGCGCCCACGGTCTGCCGCAGTACCGTTTCTACTATCACAACGTGGACCGCGCCGAAAAGATCAGCGAGCTCGGCGTGCGATTTCATTTCACGCCCGGCGTTACGAACCGTGAACTGCCGCTGATCGTGGGGCAATTACCGGTCCTGCCTCGCCACTGGTGGGAGGGGCGCGACTTCACTGCACCGACGCTGGATCCCCCCCTGGGAAGCGGCCCGTACCGCGTGGCCGCCGTGGAGCCCAATCGTTCGATCGTGTTCCAGAGGGTGACGAACTACTGGGGCTGGCACGTACCGGCCGTTCGCGGGCAGTACAACTTCGACGTCGTGCGCTACGACATTTACCGTGATGCGTCGGTTAGTCTCGAAGCGTTCAAGGCGGGCGCCTACGACTGGCGGATTGAAATGAGCGCCAAAGACTGGGCCACGGGCTATGAATTCCCCGAACGTCAGGCGGGTTTGGTGAAATGCGTGATGTTTCCGAGCGGGCGGATCGCCGCGATGCAAGGGTTCGTCTTCAACTTGCGTCGTCCCCTGTTCGCCGACCGCCGCGTTCGCTGTGCGCTCTCCTATGCATTGGATTTCGAGTGGGCGAACCGTGCACTGTTCTACGGCCAATACCGCCGCTGCCGGAGCTACTTCGGCCAATCGGAACTCGAAGCCCGTGGCCGCGCGTCAGGAGAAGAACTCGCACTGCTGCGCGATTTGGCCGCCCGTTTTCCCGACCACGTGCCGTCCGAGGTGTTCGGGGACGAATACCAACCCCCACGTACCCGCGCGGAGCAAGGTGAAGTCGAGCACCGAATCTCGCTGCGGGAGAACCTGCTCCAGGCGCGCGAACTCTTGCTGCAAGCAGGGTGGCGCCCGAGAGCGACGGACGGCCGATTGGTCCACACCACTCTTCGCGACGCTTGCGGCTTGCCGCTGGAGTTCAACCTTGAGATTCTGTTGGTCCAGCCCGCGTTCGAACGGGTCGTGCTGCCGTTGGTTCGCAACCTGGCGAGATTGGGGATTGGCGCTCGGGTCCGCACTGTCGACGCCTCGGTCTACGTCAATCGGCTCATTGCGCACGACTTTGACGTGATCGTGACCAGTTGGCCGCAAACGGAGAGCCCTGGCAATGAGCAACGCGATTATTGGCACTCCATGGCCGCGGATCAGCCGGGAAGCCGCAACTTGGCGGGCCTGCGCAACCCGGCCGTAGACGAGTTGGTCGAACGCTTGATCGCGGCACCGGACCGGCCCGCTCTGGTCGCCTGCGCACGCGCGCTGGACCGATTACTGCAGTGGCAGTTCCTTTGCATTCCCAATTGGTATCTCCCGGGAGATCGCATCGCCTTCTGGGATCGGTTCGGCTACCCCGATCCCAAGCCCGACGTCGGCACGACTTGGTTGTACTGGTGGGAAGACGCGGACAAAGCACGTACCCTCCCGCAGCGTCGGCAACAAGTACGTCGCCAACGCTGAACCGCAGGCTCATGGACCCCCAATGGGAGATCACCGGCGGACGGGTGCAGTTAGGAAACACGCCGGTGAGGCGACTCGAATGCGTCCGCGTCGGCTGGCTTCGCAGGGTCCAACAACAGCGCTCCGTAGCCGCACGCGCAGGAAGACTCACAGAACTTATCGGCCTGGCGTGGAGGATCGGGCCTGCTTACGCAACTCCAGGACACGTACGTATTGCCGCACGGTGGGGTTGTCGTACCAATCCCGCGCGGCCTGACGCATCAGTTCCAATGCTTCGTCCAGCTTTCCTTGGCGATCCAATTCCGCCGCGAGCCGCATTACAATGTAGGGGCGGCCGGGATAGTCGCGCACGGCTTGCCGGAGGACTTGGACCGCCTCGTCCGAGCGCCCCAGCATACTCAACGCTTGACTTCGAAGCAGCGCGAAGCCCGGCTCCCGCGGGTTGCGCCGCATGCCTTTCTCGCACCGCTCCAGGGTGTCTTCGAGGTAACGTCGGCGAGTGTTGGGATCCGGCGCTAGCTGGGCTCGGCGTGCGGCCACATCCGCCAACCCCAACCACGGTGACCAGGCCGCGGGCTCCCACGCGAGTGCACGCCGGTAGAGCTGCTCGGCGTCGTCCAGCCGGCCCTGTTCCATCGCTGCCCGCGCGTGATAATCCGACCACACGGACGCCATGCCAGCGCGGACGGACGCCACTGCGCACACGATCGAAATCAGCGCGATCAGGAATCCGCCGACCCACACCCAGCCACGGGACCACACACGAGTTGGAAATACCCCTGTGGCATGCAACACCGAGGCCACCGCACTCAGCGCGACGACCAACGTCATGCTGTTCGCGTAGATGTGCAAATTGAAGTCCATGAGCGATTGCATCAACGCCACCGCGAGCATTCCGAGCACACCGATTGCCGCGTGCGCATGAGCGTCCTTGCGTGCCTGCACCGCCCCTCGAACGAACTGAACGATCACCACCACCCCGACGCACAAGGCCAGGGCGAGTCCGATCAAGCCGTACTCGGCTGCGACATGCAGGTAGTCGTTGTGAGCGTGCACGGCCGCGGTATTGGGCCACAAAGGAACGTACAAGGAGTCAATCAGCCGAAAGTTCCCGCCCCCGTGTCCGATCCATGGTGCATCGCGGATCATGCGAAGGGTGCCTTTCCATATCAAGGCTCGCGACTGCAGGTCGGTGGACGTTCGCATCAAGCGACCGGTGAGTCCAGGTGCATAGGACCAGACTACCGTGCAGGCCATGATCGCGACGATTGGAATGGCGAGCGCAACGGCCCAGGCCTTGCGCCAACCTCGACGGCCCGCCAAGCACAGCGCCGTGAACCCCAACCCACCGAGCGCGACGGCGAAGCCAGTCCGGGATTGGGACAGCACCAGGGGCCACGGAATCGCCAGCAGCGCGTAGGCCGCCAAGACCTTCCAGAGCCCGCCGATCTCGGGAGCGGTGATTAGGGCCAATGCGAGCGGCAGTGCCATCGCCAGCAGGTTGGCGAAGTGGTTGGGGCACACATAGGTTCCCCCCATCCGCATTTCGTACCCTTCGTGCCGAAGCACGCCTGCTAAGACCACCCGGGAACCCTGAAGGTGCCGAATCCACGCGTACACCGCCTCCAACCCGGCCACGATGAGCAAAAGCCCGAGAATGAGCTTCCAGTATCCGTGGCGTCCCGCCAGGTTACTCACGCACCACGCCGATGCCAGCGCGCTGCCGATCATCAACCACCGCAGCCGAGCCTCGTATGGACAGATGGCATACGGAGCCACCACGGCCAGATACACCAACAGCACCAACGTGGGCACAGTTCCCGGAGGCACTGAGATCGGCACGTTCGCCCGAAACACAAGTGGGCGCAACGCCAAGAGCGCCAACCCGAGCCACGCGCACGCCATCAAAGGTGCGATAGACCAAGTTCGGACCGCGCCGAACAACAGAGGGCCGAAGAGTGCCGGAACGATCGCGAAGAACAGTGCCAGAGTTTCATATACGTGTGCGCCTGCCGGCGGCGGCCCGGCGGTCCAGCCGGGCGGGGTCGGGGCTTCGCTCGCGTGCCGGTTCACAGAACACAAGGATCCGCTCAATACCAGGACCGCTTGACGATGATGACGTCGCCGGCTTCGACCTCGATATCTTTTTCAGGACTGCGCTCAATCTCCTTGCCGTTGAGCCGGTAGGTCTTGTCGCCGCGCGTGAGACGGATGTCCGTGATGTCGGCAAAATCGGTGTAGCCACCGGCGGCCGCGATGGCTTGCAGCACCGTGACGGAGCCATATAAAGGAAACCGTCCCGGATTGCGCACCTCGCCCCGGACGAAATAACTTCGGGTCGGCACCGTCACGTGCGCCGTGATAAACCGGTAAATCTTCTTCTCCAGGTATTCTCGCTCGATGCGGTTGCTCAACTCCGACGCGGTCAACCCGGCAGCACGAATCGTTCCGATGAACGGGAGCTTGATGTCCCCGTTTTCATCCACCACCATCTCGTACTGTTCCGATTGAACCGTACGCAAGGTGACAATCAGCGAATCGCCCGGCCGCAACCGATAAGACGCCCCGCCCGCCGACGGTGGAAGTTCCCCACTGGCCGAGCGTTCCTCTCGCGCGACCGCCGTGGTGGACGTGGACGAGGTTCCACTGCCCGCTTCCGGCAAGGGTTCCGAACGGACTGGACTCTCCGCGAACGGTGCGGACGGATCCAAACGCAGCGGAGGCAAGTCCGCTCGGTGGCCGAACGGCGAACGGCAGCTCGTCCCGACCACGCCGAAGAGCAGCGCGGCGAGAATCCCTAACATATCGGAGCCACGACCCAAGTTCATACCCATCGCCTTCAGCCTCATGTCGTCCTCGCCGGTTCGGCCTTCTCTTGGGCGCCCTCGGGCGAAGTGACGTTAGGCTGGTAATAGTAGCTGGAGTAGTACGAATGATAATAGTAGTAGTAGTCGTCGCGCAACACGTTGATGTTGTTCAACACCACACCGATGATTCGGCCCCCGACGTTTTCGATCATCCGCTTCGCGCGCAGCGACAACAGCCGCGGATATTTCCGATACTGGACCACCAACAGCACACCGTCCACCTCGCTGGCGAGGATGGATGCGTCGCTAACACCGATCACAGGAGGCGAGTCGAAGAACACGTAGTCGTACCGCGCCTTGAGGTTCTTGATCAACTCGCGCATTCGCTGGGAGTTCAGGATCCCCGCCGACGCCCGCGGAAGCTTTCCGCTGGGCAGAAAATGGAGGTTGGGCACGTTGGGGACTGGCTTGATCGTTTCTTCGATGGGTACGTCGCGCATCAATACGTTGGTTAACCCAAACCGGTTGGGCATGCCGAGGATCGTGTGCAACACAGGGCGTCGCAAGTCGGAGTCCACGATCAACACCTTGTCGCCCATCGTGGCGCAGACGTACGCGAGGTTGAACAGCGTGGTGGATTTGCCCTCTCCAACGCCGCCGCTGACCACGGCGAACGCGCCGCCGGGAACGCCCTTGTTGGCAAATAGAAGGTTCGTGCGCAACACGCGATAGGCCTCCGCGTAACTGCAATCTGGCCCATCCACGATCATCGCGCGCACCTTCTGCGGGATGATGCCGATCACCGGCAATCCCAAGTACCGTTCGATGTCATCCACGGTCTTGATGGACGTGTCCAAGTACTCTAGGAAGAACGCGACCCCGATGCCGCCGATCAGTCCAAGGATTAGTCCGAGCGTGATGTTCAGCACGTGCCGCGGACCAATCGGCCGGGTCGGAGGTTCCGCCGGATCCACCAATTCGACCGGTGTGCTTGGCACTTCCAGTTTGATGGCCTCTTGGCGAACGCGCGCCTCGAGCACTTCGAGAATGTTTCGCTCCAACTGAAGCTCGCGCTCAGCTTTCGCAAACGGCAGATATTTTTCTCCCTCCGCGGCGATGTCGGCCTCCCGAGCGGCTTTGAGCTCATTGTCCAAGGCTTCATATCGCGCCAGCGCCACTTCGTAGTCCGCGCGCAGCCCACGCTTCAAGCCGTTGAGCGCGTTGTTCATCTTTTGCTGCAGCTCATCCCGCGCTGCTTTAAGCCGCAGCACGTCGGGATGGTTCTCTGCATAGGTCTGTAGCAAAAGCCTCAGCTGGATATCCGTATCCACCAGTTGACGACGGATGGTGGCGACCTCGGTGTCTTGCACGACGAGTGACGCCGATTCCATCAACTCCTCCGGCGTCATACTTTCCAACTGCTCCAACCGAGCCTTTCGATATAGCATATCCACCCGCGCGGCGATACGGTCGGCCTCTAACTGCTGCAGCCGGAGTTTATCCACCCGGTAAGCGGCACCCGGGATCGACGAACCCACCATGGCCACACCGAGCTCCTTGCGCAACCGCTCCACCTCGGCCTCTTTCTCCGCGACCCGCTGCCGCTGCTTATCCAATTCCGCGCGAACCGCGTCGAGCGCCCGGCGCAATTCGTTGCGCTTCACCGTCAGCCGCTGGTCGCGGTAGACCTCGGCGACCATGTTGGCAATGTTGGCCGCCTCTTCGGGAAATTTGCTCCGAACTCGAATCGCGATCAGACTAGTATCGCGCGACTGGTCCACCTCGAGGCTTCGATTCAACAGCTCGTACACGTCGTCCTTCGAGAGCGGCAACTTGTCCGGACGGTACCGTTCGCCCCAAATCTCCGCCAACCGCAGGTTTTCAGCGACCTTGTACAGGATGGGTCTTGACTTGATCAGCTCGAACTGGGTACGCAGAAAATAAGGATTCCACCCCCCAGTGTATTCCCGTTCAAACACGGGTACGTCGAGGGCATCCTCCCGCACGAGAATGCGTGCCTGCGCCATATATTCGGGGTCCAGCGAGAACGTGTAGACCCCCGCCATCACCACGGACAACAACAGGATGGCCAATACAATCTCTTTCCGAGACTGGATGACCCGCCAGTAGTCGTAGAAATGCAGCCCGCTTTCGACCGGGTTGGAATCCTCGCTCATACCTTGCACCTCGTTCTGCGCCCGCCATTCACGACAAGGCAGCGGAGGCCGCAACCCCCGCTGCCTTGTTCATCCGGACTCCCCGGCTTGCTCGCCCGATCCATTCGGTTACAGCCGGATTCTCCACCCCACATCCACGCGGTTGCGCTCGATCGCCTCGCGTGTCTGGAAGTCCGAGTCGAAATTCGAATACGTGTAGCCAACATCGAGCCAGTTGTTCCGGTCCAATCTGTAACTGGCGCGAGCCGTCACTGTCGCTGCGTTCTCTTGTCCATCCCGGACGCCCGCGCGATCCAACAGGCCCACAGAGTTCTCTGCGTCGTAATCGGAAATGAAGTACGTACCAATCACCGAGAGCGTGATGCGGGCGGTCAGATCGTGCGCCAAACTCGCCGAGAATGTGGTCCGCGTCTGGCTCGCAAACGTCGCCAACCCCGATTGGTACAGCGAGTACGAAGCGGCCAGCGTCAACCGCGTCGTCGGGACAGGAATGATCGTCAACGCCGCCTCGCCATAGGGCGAACTATCGTTGCTCTGGTTCGCCGCCTCCATATCCTTGTAAGTATAACCACCGCGCAACCGACCTAGGAGGTTTGGACTGAAGACCTGCTCAACCCCCAGCCCAGCAAAGTAGGTTTTCGAATCCCGATTGGGAACTTCGTAAATGATCGGCTCTCGATATCCTGGCACATAGACTTGGCGCCGCTCGCCTGTCTTGGTGTAAGAAATGTCATCGATCGAACCGTCCAGGTATACTGTGGTCGTCTTGCCAACCTGGGTACCGAACGACAAACCATACGACCAAATGTCAAAGTCGTGAATTGCAGCCAGGCCCTCATCGTCATAGCGAAACAGCTGGTTTCTCAACGAGCCGCTCAACCGCAGCTTCGGGGTGAGTAACGCCGTCAGCGTCGCCGCCGCCGTGTTGTACTTGTAACCATAGTTCGGCTGACGAAGCACGCCATCGCTGTCCACTACCTCTGAGCGATCGTACACGAGGAAGGTCTCACTCACGCCCACCGTGAAACGTCGGCTGAGCGCCTGGTACCAGTTCAGGTCCACACTATGACTCCACTCGGCCTTGGAGTCTTTTCCGTAGTTTTCGTACCAGTCTAGCGCGGGACGATACCGCAGGCCGATGAATCCCGTGTCGTAGGTCTTATCAAACGACAGCGCCAACTCCTCCCGGATGAAAAAGGAGTCCACCTTGTTGTTGGCCGCCCAGGTCACGTTGTCATCCCACCCCAAGTGCAGGAAACTTTCCACGTGAATCGGGCGCTCTCCTTCCGCCGCCCACACCGACGACACCGGCGCCAATACCACCGCTGCGATTACGCTCTTCCTCATGGTCGTGATCTCCTCTTGCTCCTTTTCGTTGTCCTCTGGAATTCGACTCACTCCATCAAGTGGGCGTCACCGGGACCGGCGGCGGCCCTGCCGGAGGCACTGTCGGCGGACGAAGGTCCGGGAATACGATCGTGTTCAATATCTGAATCGCACTCGGCTCAGGGAGATATCGGCGCTGAATCGGGTCCTGAGTCACTTGGAAGATCGGCCGAGCTTCGACAACGTCGCTCAACGGTACTAGCGCCGCCACCCCCGCGCCAATGGAATCCGTAGGCACTTGAACATCCTTCAAGACATTCAGCCAATTCTGTGGATCGGCAGGGTCACCCTGAACCTTGCCTTCGAGCCGCAGGGCTCGCACCAACACCACCGCAAGCTCCGCCAACGTCACTTCCTTGTCAGGATCGAGGCTCCATCCGGGCACCGGATTCTGCTCGGTTGGCACCAACGTCGGCGACGGGAAAATCCCATTTTGAGCCAATAGGATCATGCACTCCATGTCAGTGGGATTCACCGGAAGCAACCGGTAAAGCCCTAGTTTGCGCACCAAGATCTGCGCAAGCTCCCCATGGGTCATCAACACCGCCTTGGCTTCTGATTGTTGGGATTTCTGTGGATTCTCCCCGCTCGATCCGCTCGCAGCCTGGGTCTGCTGCGCCACCGCAGTCATGCCAACCATGCCTACCACCATGATCGCTGCCAACACCACACTCGCCCGACCAATCGTTCTCATGGCTACCGTCCTTTCTTCGTTCGTACCTCTACACGATCACTAGGATAGAGTCAACCACACATTGCAGTTTGTGTCAAGCACCGATTTGACCCTCCACATACCACCATACGTTCGGTGACCTTGTCAACTCGGCCCCAGGCCCACACCCCTCACCGCGTGAATATTCGTCCGAACTGCCTTGGCGTGCCGCATCATACACCCACAAGTTGGCCGAACGCAACCCCAGCGACCCACTCCGATGCCACACACCGCAGAGTTTCTTGAGTCGCCCCGGGCAACTTCGTATCGTGTCCCGTCGTGAACGCGCCCCGTCGAACCAACTTCGTGTTCGAGCTCGATCCGCCGCGGCAAGCGCGACTGCGCGACGAACTCACACGGGAGTCCTATCAGCCCGTGCACGTGCCCCACGCGGTCATCGCGGCCGAACGACCCGGCTGCCGCATCGTCCTGTACCGCTCCGGCCGCTGCGTCGTCCAAGGATCGGACGCGGAAGACTGGGTCCGCTTCGTCCTGGAACCGACGATCCTCGGCGAAGCACGCCTGGACTACTCGAACCTCCTCGACCCCTCTCGGTGCCAGCCGCACATGGGCGTGGACGAAAGCGGTAAAGGCGACTTCTTCGGCCCCATGGTGATCGCCGCGGCCTACGTGGACCCTACCACGGTCAGCGAGCTCGACCGACTGAACGTCCGCGACTCCAAGCGCATCCCCAGCGACGCTGCACTCCATCGCTTAGCCGCTGAACTCCGCAAGGCGTTGCGCAATCGGTTCGTGGTCGTCCCGATCGGACCCGAGGCCTACAACCGCCTGTACGCGCACCTGGGCAATGTGAACAAAATCCTTGCATGGGGCCATGCGCGCGCCATCGAGAGCTTGCTGGCGCTCGTTCCCGACTGTCCTCGCGCACTATCGGACCAATTCGGCTCGCACGAGCTGATCCAGCAGGCTCTTTTGAAACGCGGCCGCAAGATCCAACTCGATCAACGCCCCAAAGCGGAAGCGGATCCCGCCGTGGCGGCCGCGTCCATCCTGGCGCGCGCGGACTTTTTGACGAGGCTGCGACGATTGTCCGAAAAATATGGAGTGGCACTTCCCAAAGGCGCCTCGACCCAAGTGGAAGCGGCCGCCATCGAACTCCTGCGCCGCTATGGACCCGAGGTTCTTTGGCGCACCGCCAAATGCCACTTCCAAACCACCGACCGCGTGTTGAACGCCGCGGGGTTCAGTCGCGCCGCGCTCGGGCCGTTGGGACAAGTCACTTCCCGAGCTGTCCGCGCCCGCGCCGCCGCTCCACCCCGCCTCGATCTGGAGGAACCTTCGGAATGAAACTGGTTCGTTTCGGCCCGCGTGGACGGGAACAGCCGGGCATCTGGATCCCGAACGCATTCGATGACAGATCGCCCGGCATCCTCGACGTCCGCGCCCTGGCCTTCGATATCGAAGACTACAACGCGCACTTTTTCGCCCACGGTGGGCTGACTCGTCTGCCGTTTTTGCTCGACGACCCTGGCCGCACTCTTCTCAAGGCCGACACCGTTCGACTCGGCCCACCGGTGGCTCGCCCCGGCAAAATTCTTTGCCTGGGCAAGAACTACGCGGAGCATGCGCGCGAATTCGGGGGGCCACCCCCCACAGTTCCGGTCATCTTCTCGAAAGCGGTGACATCCCTCCATGGACCCTTCGATCCCATCCGCTTGCCGCCGATGTCGCGTCGCGTGGACGGCGAAGTCGAGCTTGCCGTCGTCATCGGCAAGACCGCACGCCGGGTGCGCCCAGAGGACGCGATGGAATTCGTCGCTGGCTACACCGTGCTCAACGACGTCACCGACCGCGATGCCCAAGCCGCTGGCCAACAATGGTTCTACGGAAAAAGCTTCGACACGTTCTGCCCGCTCGGTCCCTTCCTGGTTACGCGCGACGAGATTCCGGACCCTCACGCGCTCCGCCTATTCTCCCGATTAAATGGGGAAACCCTCCAAGACGGAACCACGGCCGACATGATGTTCCGAATTCCCGAGATCCTTGCCCACATCACCGCCGGCATCACTCTGGAACCCGGCGACATCGTCGCCACTGGTACGCCGTCCGGCATCGGGTCCGCTCGCAATCCGCCCCGCGTATTGAAGCCCGGCGACGTGCTCGAAACCGGGGTGGAAGGCTTGGGCACCCAACGCGCGGTCATCGAACTGGATGAACCCTGAACCAGACCGCACCGTCCCTTCCGGCGACATGGCCGGGCTGTATGTGCATGTGCCGTTTTGTTTGCGCGTGTGTCGTTACTGCGACTTCATGCGGGAGGCCCCGCCCCACCCCGATCGAATCCAGCTCTTCCTCGACGCACTCAAGCGCGAGTTGGAATTCCTTCCAAGTCTCTTCACGCCGCGCACGATCTACATCGGAGGCGGAACCCCCACAGCCCTCCCGCCCGCGGCTCGCCGGCGCCTCCTCCAGCTACTGCGTCCACTTGCAGGCGGGATCCGCGAGTGGACCGTCGAGGCCAACCCCGGCACCTTGTCGCCCCGCGTGCTGGAGGAGTTGCTCGCGGCTGGCGTTACGCGGCTCTCGATCGGTGCTCAATCCTTCCAGCCCCGTGCGCTCCGAGTACTCGGCCGCATTCACGGCCCGGAAGATATCCGAACCGCCGTGCAGCAGGCCCGAGCCGCCGGCTTCCGCAACGTCTCCCTCGACCTCATCCTTGCAGTCCCCGGTCGCAGCCTCGAGGGCACCCTCCGCGACCTGGAGGAACTGCTTGCGCTCCAACCCGAGCACATCTCGACCTACCTCCTTTCGCTCGAACCCGGCACGCCACTAGAAGCGGAAGTCTCTTCGGGCCAACGGCGCGCAGTTCCCGAGTCGCGCGCGGTGCGGGAGTACGAAATGACTCGGCAGCTCCTGACGGCCTCCGGCTATCGCCAGTATGAAATCAGCAACTTCGCGCGCCCCGGCCTGGAATGCCTCCATAACCTCAATTATTGGACCGGCGGCGAGTACATCGGTCTGGGCCCTTCGGCCCACTCGCACTGGAAGGGTGTGCGCTGGGCGAATTTCCAATCCTTGGACGCATGGGCGGCCGCGTTGTCCAAGGGTTGGAAGCCGCGCGAGAGCGAGGAATGCCTCCCGCACCTGGCGCGCGCCCGCGAGCACCTTATCTTCTGGCTCCGACTCCTCGACGGTGTTCCCCGCGCAGACTACCGCCAGCGGTTCGGCATGGACTGGCATGAAGTGGCCGGACCTGAAATCCAACGCCTGATTCAACAAGGCCTACTCGAAGAAACCCCTACGCACCTGCGCCTGACGCCCCAGGCTTGGTTGATCAGCGATGCCGTGTTTCGAGAATTGGTGTAGGCGACGGCGGAGACGCCGCCCTAGGCCACAACCCGCGGCGGTCCCTCAGGAAAGTTGCACCGGCTCGCAGTGGCGCACCGTGAACCACGTCGAGCGCCGCGCGCGTTCCTTCGGATCGGAGGAGTATACCCGCCGCACCCACTTGAAGAACAGAATTCCAGGTCTAGGATGAAGCCATGAATCGTCGTCAGTGGTGCGCGATGTGGGCGGCCTGGCTTGGAACCGCGGGCTTGGCGTGGGCAGCGGCGACCAATCGAACGGAGGGCCCGAACTTGATCCGCTCGTACTCGTACGATGAGCGGACCCAGACCCTGACCATCGTCCTGGAACCGGACGGGACCACCTATCATTTCTTCGGCGTGCCGCCACAGGTCTACCGTGACTTCGTGGCCTCGCGCGCCAAAGGAACCTTCTTCGTACAATACATCCGAGGGCGCTACGAGTTCCGCAAAGAATGACGCGGCCCGTGCCACTAGAAAGGATCGCCGGGAACCTATGCGAATGACCGAACATCCGCTCCTGATTCTCGATGGCGCGTGCGGGACCAATTTGCAGGCGATGCGGATCCCACCCGAAGCCTGGAGCGGCCGGGAAGGATGCAACGAATGGCTCAACGTCACCGCGCCTGAGGTGATCATCGAACTGCACCGGCGCTTTTTGGACGCGGGCGCGATGGTGCTGGAGACCAACACGTTCGGCGCGAACCGAATCGTGCTGGCCGAGTATGGCTTGGAGGATCGTGTCGAGGAAATCAACCGCCAGGCCGTGGCCAACGCGCGCGCGGCGATCGGGAACCGCCCCGAGCGCTACGTCGTCGGCTCGGTGGGACCCGGCACCAAGCTGCCGTCGTTGGGACACATCTCCGTGGACGCGCTTGAACAGGCCTACCGGGAACAAATGGAAGCCCTGGTGCAGGCAGGCGTGGACGCATTGTTGATCGAAACTTGCCAGGACCTGCTGCAGGTCAAAACCGCGACCGTGACGGCGGCGGACGTAATCGCACGCGCGGGCGCGGAGATTCCGATCATGGTCTCAGTCACGATGGAAACCACCGGAACGATGCTCGTGGGCACGGATATCGGAGCCGTGTGCGCGACGCTCGAGCCGTTGCCAGTGTGGTCGCTAGGATTGAACTGTGCCACGGGACCCGATGCGATGGAATCCCACATCCGCTACCTGTACCACAACTGGCCGCGGCGCATTTCCTGCTATCCCAACGCGGGCTTACCCCAGATCGAAGGAGGTCGCACGGTGTACCCGCTGGGCCCCGCCGAATTCGCTCAAGCCATGCGCCGGTTCGTGGAGCAGTACGGCGTCAGTATCGTCGGCGGGTGTTGTGGAACCACGCCCGCCCACATCGCTGCACTCGTCGCCGCGCTGAAAGGAGTCCAACCCGCGGCGCGATCGTTCGACTCACGCGAGGGGTAAGTTGTTTCGGGTCGCGGCGCGCTGGTCTGGACCGCGCGTGGCCACCCGGAGGAACCACGGCGGCCAGCGATAACGTTCATCGATTCTTTGTACGCCCAAGGGCGGGGTCACGACAGAATGGCCAAACCATACGCAAACTTCACAACCCACGCGTCTGTTTCGGTGCACCTCAGCGAAGTTCGAGCGCCCAGTCCAGCGTCCAAGGGTCCACGAAGTCGTCGGGCCTCAACCGTGCGCGTTCGGCGCTTACCGGAACATAGCGGCCTTCCGCCGCTGCAATGATGTGGCCCTGGGGATCTCGCAGCTCGCCTTTCGTAATCAACAATCGCGAACGAGCTCGCTCGACCCATCCGACCACCTGATAGGTCTGCTCGACCGGTGCCGGAAGCAGAAAACGAGTGGTGATTTCACCGGCGACACACGGTTGCCGCGCATGCAGAATTGCGGCCCACGTCATGACCTCGTCCAGCAGCGTCATCATGAGGCCGCCGTGCAAGAGATTGCCGTACCCCGCGTGCGCGGCCAAGGTGTTCCACATGGCCACCACGCGGCCGTCCACAGCCTCCATCTTCAACCGCAGTCCCGCAGGGTTGTCTCTCCCGCACACGTAACACCCACGGGTACGCGGCAAGGATTGCCGCACTGTTCTCGTACGCCCCGGTTCGCCCACGCGATCCATACGCCGATTCCAATCGCCGGCTCTATGCGCACAGCCAGCGGCGGCCCATGCTATCATGGCGCTGGAATGCATCCAATTCCCTACGTCCGCTTCGAGGCCATCGAACCGGCGCAGTGGGTCAGCTGCGCGACCCGCTCACACCCGTCTGGACCGCGCGCCAGAGGAGGTCGAAACCCATGTTGAGGCGCTCCGCGGCGCTGGCCGTCGCAATTCCATCGGCCGGCTTCCTCCTGGTGGCCTTTCTGCTGCCGCTGGGGATGGTGATCCAAGGCGGGTTCGTGTTCTCCGGCCGTTGGACCCTTGAGCACGTGCTCTCCGCCCTGAACAATCCCGTCTACCGCGCCGGGTGGTGGACGAGCCTCTCGATCGCTACGGGCACGACCCTGCTCGCCACGTTGGTAGCCCTTCCACTCGCATGGCTTTCGGTCCGTTATGAATTTCCCGCCCGCGCTTGGGTTACCTCGGCAGTTCTCTGGCCTATGGTGCTGCCCCCCTTTGTAGGCGCCTTGGGCCTGCAACAGATCCTTGGCCGCTACGGGGCGCTGAATGCGCTGCTGGGCACCACGACCGACTGGCTCGGCATCGGTCGCCTTTACGTGGTCATCGTGGTCCAAGCGCTCGCCCTGTTCCCGATCGTATGGCTGAACGTCTCCGCCTCACTGGCCAACGTGGACCCCTCGCTCGAAGAAGCCGCCACAGTCGCAGGTGCCACAGCATGGCAGGCCTTCCGCCATGTCACTCTGCCCCTGATCATGCCCGGACTCATCGCCGGCGCATCGTTGGTGTTCATTTGGAGCTTCACGGAGCTCGGCACGCCGCTGATGCTGGGCCTCAGTCGCTGCACGCCCGTGCAAATTTATGACGGCTTGAAGGACATCGGCACACAACCGGAGCCCTACGCCCTGGTGGCCCTCATGCTGATCGGGTTTGCCGCGCTGTTCGCAACCGTCCGCGCATGGAATCAACGCCACGCCTACGCGTCCCTTTCGCGCACAGCTCAGAACCGCTCTCCCACTCGCCTGCGCGGGTGGAAGGGTGTGGCCTGTCTGCTGCCGTTCGTCGCCGTGCTCGCGCTGGCACTCCTGCCCCACGTCGGCGTGCTCCTGACCGCTGTCAGCGACACCGGCCAGTGGTACCGCTCGGTGCTGCCCACCCGATGGACCTGGGCTCACTGGGCTAACGCGCTAGGCCACGAACTCACGCTCCGCAGCATTCGCAACAGCTTGGTCTACGCCGGCGCAGCCGTCGCGCTGGACCTCGTGCTCGCCGTCGCCATCTCTTGGGTCTCCGCTCGTTCCCATGTCCGCTGGCGCGGATGGCTCGACACTCTGGCGACCCTCCCACTGGCGGTCCCGGGCTTGGTCATGGCCTTCGGCTACTTGGCCCTCAGCGCGCGACTGAGCCATCACCCCTGGGTGCGCTCCAACCCGTGGCTCCTCTCCTGGCTCGACGTCCGCGAATCGCCCGCGTTGTTCCTGGTGATCGCTTACGCTACTCGCCGCTTGCCCTATTTGGTCCGCGCCGCCGCGGCGGGCTGGAGCCAGGTGCCGCCTGTGCTGGAAGAAGCCGCCGCCGTCGCCGGGGCGTCGCCCGCGCGCGTGATCCGCACCATCACCCTTCCGCTGATCGCTGCGCACCTCGTGGGCGGGGCGATCTTGACGTTCGCGTTCTGCTTGTTGGAAGTCTCCGACAGCCTCATCCTCGCTCAACGGATGGACAGCTACCCAGTGACGAAAACCATCTACGAGCTCTTCGCGCTGGTCGGTCCGGGCCCCCACCTCGCCGCCGCGCTCGGTGCTTGGGCGATGGCGTTTCTGGCCCTATCGCTGGCCGTCGCATCGAGATTGCTCGGCCGCAACCTCGGCTCGCTGTTCCGTGTCTAGCGGCGCCAGCCCGCCCTCTGCGCTCGAGCTTTGAACGGCCTTCCAATCCTTGGACCGACGAACGCAAAATTCGTCCAACGTTTGGACGCCACCCTCGCCCATCCGTCCAAGGCTTGGATCGCCCAGGCCCGGCGCGTCCAAGGTTTGGAAAACTCCGTACCGCGGACGGCGCCGATTAGGGGTGGACGACTCCGACGCGCAGCGGAGGTGTCCGCCGCGCACCACCTCATCGGAACGCCGCCTCGATCTCGTTCAGCCCGATGTCGAGCACCCTGCGGGCCACGAGATCTAAGGCCTCGCGCTCGCCGCGAAGATGCAGTGTGCGTGAAACATGGCGGAGCGTGTCGCCCGGGGCGAGCTCGCCACCCGGCGAGGACGTTTCCAGTTCATAGAATGGCCCCAGCGGCGGCAATCCGGGAGCCGGAGGTCCATCGTTGTACGCGTTCAATTCGTCGCCGTCGTACGGATCCGCCTGCATCTCCCACATGGAGTTGACGTACCGAGCTGGTCCGCGGGGCCGAGTGCATGTCACAAGGGTGAGGATGCCTTGTTCCGGCGCCCAACTCGCCGCGCACCCAAGCGAGCGTCGAGGTGAAATTCCGATCTTCCCGCGCCGGGTGCCATCGCCCCGGAACAACACATGGCGATCGGTCACCCGTAGGTGCGTCGGGGGCACCGCGCCGAAGTATGTATCGCGCACGCGCGGGCCCAACTCGGATTCGTCGCCCGGACGGATCGGGATGACGACGACTGTCGCGGGAGACGGCGGGTACATGCCCAAGATCCAGATCGAGAGCAACCCGGTCTCGGGCGTCCACCGTTGGTCGCCGACGTTCGTCAAGCGGTTGTCCGTTTCGTACGCAACGGCCTCCAGCTTCGCGCGTGCGTCGCGTGGAAACTGTTCAACGACCGCGTCGGGCTCGACCAGCCGAACCGTGCGTTGCACTCGCGCAGCGCGGACGTGGCCAGACCAGTTCGTCAATCGGAATTCGTGCACGAACTCCACTTCCGTTGCGGTCTGGCGCACGACGCGGAACGGATCCGTATCGATCGGAGCGGGCACTTG
Organism: uncultured bacterium; assembly: GCA_900661335.1. Classification (GTDB taxonomy): domain Bacteria; phylum Verrucomicrobiota; class Kiritimatiellia; order PWTM01; family PWTM01; genus CAACVY01. The sequence continues at coordinate 25,090 of CAACVY010000028.1, forward strand.
CCAGTGGTCGAAATCGAACGGCACGCCCGGGGCGAAGTACACGGAAAATTGGCCCCCTTCCGGGCCCAACCAGAATCGCTCTTCGCCACCGAACACGTGGATGTGCTCCTCCAACCTGCCCCGGCGCTCCTCGGGCGGCCGAATGCCCCGCGCGATTTGATCTCGGTGGATCCACCCGCATGAGGGACCTTGGGGCCCCGCGGGAGTGGACGTGGCCACGCGACCCTGCCATGCCGGCACGACGGCCACCCGGGCGCGACCATCGGCACTCACCAGCTCCACCACCTCCACGTGGGCACGAAGAAAAGCCAAATCGTCCCCGTACATCCTGTTTCCTCCTGATAGGTCCGCCGCATGGCCGCCGTTGGCCCACACCCAACCCACCGCGATGGCGACCGCAACGGCCTGATCGAAGCGCGTTCGACCCATGCGCTGCATAGCGGTGTTCTAGCGCAGCGGCCGGTCGAACGCAAGGAAGTCGCACAATCCAAAGCGAAGGGTGCGCGCGGTTGTTCCTTCCATCCATCCGCGCCTCGCAAACTCGAATTCCCCACCGTTTGTCACGGCCCCGTAAACTGCACCGACCTGTGACCTGATCCCCCAAGGGCCCGCGCGCCTCGCCGGTCGCACGCCAGTTGGCCTGCGGAGCGCGCTGCGGTAGGATATCGGCCACATCGCCATGCTCGATACGGAGATTCCATGATGGCTGTATTCGGTCGAAGTACCCACTGGAACATCCCGGTCCTCGCGCTGCTCCTCGTCTCGACCGGCCGCGCCGATGACCTCGCCGCTCGTTACCGGCTCACCTTGAATCGTGTACTCCAAGGTGCCCCGCCGCAGTACACGGCGGACTTTGTCCTGGCCGACGCCGTGCCGCGCCACGTGCGACGCTTCACGCAATTCAGCGGCGACGTCTCGGGACGCTGCATCGAAGCGTTGGCCTGCGCCGAACGACTCGAAGGCCAGCGGTACGCGCTGTTGGACGAGCTGTTGAGCGCCGTCCCGAAGCTTCAAAAGCCCGACGGCTACTTCGGCGACGATTTTCCAGACGGATCCATCCGCCCCTTCCCTCACATGGCGTTGCTGTGGGGAAATGGACGCATGTTGATCGGCTTGGTCGAAGCGTACCGCACGCGCCGCGATCCCGCGGCGCTGGCGACCGCTCGCAAACTGGGCGACTTCGTCGTCCGCATCGCCCCACGGCTCGATCGCGACGACGTAATGAAGGAGTTCTCCGCGGACCAGCACGCGGTGGGCTACATCTGCTGGACGCAAATCCTCGAAGGAATGGTCGGCCTGTATGAGCTGACCCGTGACGCCCGCTACCTCGAGGTCGCCCGCGGCATGGCTCGACGCGTCTTCTTACACGCAGGTCAACACAGTCACGGGTTTCTTACGTCGGTGCGCGGTATGGTCCAGCTGGCCGCCGTCACGGGGGAACGTGAGTGGCTCGATCGCGCCGCCGGGCTCTGGAAGGAGGTCATCACCAGCGGTAATCTGCTCCCCCACGGATGCGTGCCAGAAGCGTTCAAACCGATGATCCTTCGCGACGAAGGTTGCTCGGAAGCAGATTGGCTTCGGCTGAGCTTGGCGCTGTGGCATGCGTTGGGGGACCCGGCCTACCTGGACGCGGCCGAACATGCCTGGTTCAACGAGTTCGCGATGAACCAGTTTTCCACGGGCGACTTCGGTCACCGGACCATCACGCCCGAAGGAATGGGCGGCGTGATCACCCGCATGTCGCGGACCGCCTCCACGGGTGCGTTTTCCGCCGTCAGCGTCGCCGCCGGCTGCGCGCGCGCGTGGTGGTGTTGTACGTTTCACGGGCTGCGGGCGTTCCCAGATGTGCTGGCCTCGGTGTTTCGCGTGCGCGGCGATGAAATCTTCTACGATCTTCCGCTCGGCGGCATCGTCGCTACCAATGGCCTCACATTGCGCGCACGCTCCTCCCTCGAGCGCGACGCGTCGTGCCGGCTAGAAGTCCTCCACAGCGACGGTGCGCCACGCACCTTGGTCGTCCGCCAGCCGCCCTGGGCCGACCCCGTCGAGCTGACGGTGCGCTCGGGCGCGGACGTCCAGCGAGTGCAAGGACTTCAAGTGCGCCGAGTTTGGAAGCGCGGCGACGTGTTGGACATTCGTTACCCGCTTCGGACCCGAGTGCTCCGTCACCCCGATCGAACGAACGCCGTTGCGTTCGCGGTCGGGCCTTGGATTCTCGGCGTGGAGCCGTCGGGCAGTCCGGCGTTCTTCGACGAGCCTCGAGGGCAGAATCGGGTTCGCGTGGGTTCGCTCGAGGCCCCCCAGCTGCTCCCGCCTCCGATGACCGAAGCCCTCCGCTTCTCGCGTTTCGCCGTGCCAGTCGCGCATCGAGGCCTACCACTGATTCCAGGTGGCTATCCAGTGCAACCTCAAGTCGTCTGGCTCCGCCCCATCGCCGAGCAAGCTGGGATCCGTGACGAGACCGAGTGGGTGATTTGGTTCGTCCCAGCCAACCCGTAGGAGCCACACAACTGCGCGCGCCACGGGCGCCGGGCAGTCGCCAATCTCCGCCGAATTCACCGGCCGGTGCGCTGCACCCACCGTTGCCAACCTAGCGCGGCACACGTGGCCCAGGCCAGCACGCCGAAGTCCCCGCGCCGCAAACAATCCGGCAACTCCCGCACCGGCAGGAGAACGAGCTGGGGTGATTCGATGTCGTCGGCGACGACCCCACCGACCGGCTGAACGCCGATCGCAAGGAACAACCACGCGTGGCCCACGCCGCGGTTCGCATCCACCACGTAGCGTCCCAAGGACTCCCACTCTCCGTCCCCGTAGCCAGTCTCTTCACGCAGCTCTCTGCGCGCGGCCACGTCGGCTGGCTCCTCGGGCTCAATGAAGCCGCCCGGCAACGCCAGCGAAGGCCGCCCCACAGCGTACTTGTTCACCCGCAACAATACCGCGCGATCGTCGGCCGTGACCGCAAGCACATTGACGTAGTCCGGCGTGACGATCCACGGCCACGGTTCGCGCGTGCGGCCATCGGGCGCGATCACACGGTGGGATTCGATCCGGCAAAACGGGGGAAACTCTGCGACGAGTTGTCGTGCGATTGTGGTCCACGCGTTCATGCGCGTATACTAGTCGGGCCATGAACTTCACGCGAACCACCGCTCCCGTCTCCCACAGCCGCCGGGCGCGTCTGCTGGCGATCGCCAGTGCGTTGTGCCTGGCGGCATTCGAACCTGTGCCGGCGCAGGACATCGTGGTGCGCAAAGGCGCCGGCACGCGCGCCACGATCGAGTGGACGGGCTTCGCTACGCAAGGCACCGGCCAGACCGTGGCCGAAGTCGCCCAAGCGGACCTGAATCGTTCCGGTTGGTTTCGAGTTGTGCCGACGCCCGGTGCGGAGTACCGCGTGGTGGGCGAAGCGCGCGACGACGGCGGCGCACTCCGGGCGCAATGCACGGTCTATGAGACAGCGAGCGGACGCGCAGTCCTCCGCCGTACCTACAGCGGAACGCCCGCGCAGGTGCGCGCCGTCGCGCACCGAATGGCGGACGATATCGTCGAGGCCGTCACAGGCCGCAAGGGTTTTGCGTCGGCTAAGCTCGTCGTGGTCGGCAACCGCACAGGATTTAAAGAGCTCTACGTGTGCGATAGCGACGGACACAACCTTATCCAACTCACCCATGACCGCTCGATCAGCCTCTACCCACGGTGGGGAGGCCGCAACGAGTACATCACGTACACCGCGTACTTGCGCAACAACCCGGCGGCCTATCGCATTCACGTGGCCACCGGGCAACGAGATCTACTGGCCGGGTTCGCTGGACTCAACATGTCGCCCGTGCTCTCGCCGGATGGCCGAAGTTGCGCGCTGGTGATGTCCCGTGAGGGAAATCCGGAGCTGTACGTACAGACTCCGCCCGGCGGCGCGGCCACACGTATCACCCGGACGCTGCAGGCAGCGGAGGCTACGCCGACATGGTCGCCCGACGGTTCACAAATCTGCTTCGTCTCCGACCTGGCCGGCCGCCCGCAGTTGTTTGTCGTCTCGCGCCAAGGTGGTGCGCCACGGCGACTGACGACGCGCGGGGTGGAAAACGTGTCGCCCAACTGGGGACCCGACGGGCGCATCGTCTATGCCACGCGCGTCGGCAGCCAATACCGACTGTGCGTGCTGGATCCGACTACCGGTCAGACTACGCCGGTCGGGCCCGAAGACGCCAGCTACGAAGACCCCTCGTGGGCGCCCAACGCCCGGCACGTGGCGTGTACCCGGGTGGCGGGCTACCGGGCGTCGATTTGTTTGATTGACACAGTCACAGGCGAAACAGTAACCTTAGTGTCTGGTTCGGGGGACTGGTACGCCCCGGACTGGACGCGGTAGAGCTCGAACATCAAGACAACAGGAGAGGCATCGATGAACAGGTCGGCACGATGGATGGTTCTGGTTCTAGCGGTAGCGTTGGCGGCGAGCGGTTGCCGATCGCGGCCGAAGACTTCCGAAATTGGGACCGGAGAAAATCCGCTCGGCATTACTCCCACGCCGGTGCAGACCGGCGAACTCGGCATGGGCGAGCATCCCTTCAGTGGAACGGAGGTTCATGGTCAGTTCCAACCGGTGTACTTTGCCTACGACAGCGCAGCGATCGAAGATTCCGAACGCGGAAAGATCGAAGCGGTGGCCGACTACTTGCGACGGAATCCTTCGGTCAAGCTAATCGTCGAGGGCCACTGCGACGAACGCGGGAGCAATGAATACAACCTCGCGTTGGGCGAACGGCGTGCCCTGGCCATCCGAGCGTATCTGGTGGGACTGGGGATCGCCGCCGACCGCATTCAAACCAAGAGCTACGGTGAAGAGCGCCCTGTCGCAATGGGGCACAATGAGGAAGCCTGGCGCCTCAACCGCCGTGGCGAGTTTGTGCTCGTGCAGTAACCCGCGGGTGACCCGCCAGGACGGCGGCCCCACCGCGTCACGGAGCCACCGTCGCCCGATCGGCGTAGTGAAGGTGGGTCCATGACGACACTGGCGTTCATTGGTCAGATCGGCGGCGGTGAGCTGCTTCTGATCTTCGTGGTTTTCCTTCTGCTGTTCGGCTCAAAAAAACTGCCGAGCATCGCGCGCAATCTTGGCCGCACGATGGCCGAGCTTCAGCGCGCCGCCCATGAAGTACGCGAAGAATTCCTCCGCGCCGACATGGAGCTGCGTCAGTCGGAATCACCCCCGAGCTCCTCCCTGCCCACACCGTCGGACGAATCCACCTACGGCGAATGGCATCCCGACATTCCACCGACCGACAGCGGATCGTCGAAAACACCGACGTCCTCGCCGTCTCCCACGGAGACCACTGAGCCCGTCGGCGGGCCCGAATCCCTTCCAGTTCACGCCGGGGAAGCACCGGCGCCGCGGGAGGCCGAGTCCGCACCATCGCCCACTCTGAATGAACGCCCAAGCGGTGGCACCCAGCCGGACCAACCGCCGACGGACCGCCATGATCAAACTCGGTAGATTCCGCCTGTCCATCGACACCGAGGACGTCAGCAAGCCGTTCCTGGAACATCTGGAGGACCTCCGACAAACGATTCTGCGCAGTCTCGGCGCATTGGGCATCGGCATGCTGGTGGCCGTTCCGCTCGCCCCAACGATTCTCGCGTGGTTGAAACGCCCGTTGGCGAAAGCATTGGGGGACCCGGCCAAAGTGGACGAGTTTCTTTGGGGCTGGGAAGTAGTCGGCGCCTTCACGCTCGCGATGAAGATCATGTTCTGGGCCGGCCTGATTTTCTCGGCGCCATTCATCGTCTTTTTCATCGCCCAGTTCGTGTTTCCGGGGCTCACGCCCAAAGAACGCTACGTGATCCGCCGCAGCGGCGGCGCCGCTGTCCTGCTGTTCATTTTCGGCGTGACGCTCGCCTACTGGTTTTGCCTGCCCGTCGGGGTCCGCGCCATGCTGGGAATTTACCGCTGGCTCGGGATTCGGCCTCAGTGGACAGTCTCGAGCTACATCACCTTTGCCTTACAATTTCTACTCGCCTTCGGGCTGGTCTTCGAATTGCCGGTGGTGTTGGTCATTCTGGGACGTTTGGGACTGGTTTCGGCAGAGTTCCTCCGAACCTATCGCCGCCACGTGTACGTCCTGCTATTCATCGTGGCGGCTGTCTTGACGCCCCCCGACATCTTTAGCCAGCTGCTGATGGGGATTCCCTTGGTGGTGCTCTACGAAATCTGCATCTTTCTCATCGGCGTGACAGAACGGGAGCGCGAGTCATTGCCAGCCAAGCCGGATTCGTCGCCGGAACCGCCGATCGAAAACGAGTCCTGACGCGCCGGACAACGCGCGAGGACTTCCCCCACTAAGTCGTCCGAACCACGCCGCCCTCCCGCTGAAATGTTTCGCGGGGCCATGCGGGTACGTCAACTTTGTTCCCCCCACAGTCCCCACGCCAGCGCGAGAAAGATCAAAATGAATCGGGCGGCCAGGAACCGACCGCCCGATCTCAATCATCACCGGCAGAGTTCAGATCTTCCTGAACTCCCACCCCGCACGGTACTTCTTGTCTACGAACTGCTGCAACTCCGGCAGCCCGGTCACTTTCAGCTCTTGGCTGTTCCATCCAAAGGTCTTGCCCGGACCTGCTCGAAGCGCCAGATTGCCCAAGAGGATGAGCTCGGTCAGCCGCGCCGCGTAGGAGAAGTTCGACCGCGCAAACTCACGAGGCTGTTCACCCCGACACGCCATGAAGAACTCCTTGAAGTGCCCCGGCGAGCGTTCGAGCATCTGCTTGGGCTTGCCCACCTCGCGCATAAGGGATTCGGGGATCAACCGAGGACTGTCCCCATAATCGCCGGCCGACAACAACCCGCCCTTCTCACCGATAAACAGGGCGCCCGTCTTGGGCATCTCTCGGTCCGGCTCCAGAAACTCCGGCCGCGGTGGCTTCAATCCTCCGTCGTACCAGTACAAGTCGAACGCCGGCTGGTCTCCCTTCGCCGGGAAGCGGAACCGAAGCTTCGATTTGTCGGGGAAGTTCCCTTCGGGCATTTCGCCGCACTCGATCACCTCGACTTGAGTCGGCGCATCCGGCTCCATGGCCCAAATTGCGCAATCGGCGGTATGGCACCCCATGTCCGCCAACGCACCGCCGCCGAAGTCCCACCAACCGCGCCACGCAAATGGATGGTAGACGTCTTTGCCGTTGGGGTACTTCGCCTTGAACTTCCGCATGGGCGCCGGGCCAATCCAGCAATCCCAATCCAGTTCCGGCGGCACCGGATCCTCGCCCTCAGGCGTCCGAACCGGCTGGGGCCAGATCGGCCGGTTCGTCCACACGTGGATCTCCTTCACCTTTCCAATCGCGCCTTGCCGAATCCACTCCACCATCAGCCGGTTGCCCTCGTTGGCGTGGCCCTGGTTACCCATCTGCGTGACCAGCTTCCTGTACTTCTGGTGCGCCAGAAACAGTTGCCGCGCTTCCCAGATCGTGTGCGTCAACGGCTTCTCTGTGTACACGTGCTTGCCCAACTGCATGGCCAGAATGGTGGCCGGATAGTGATGGTGGTCCGGCGTGGCGACCATGACCACGTCGATGTTGGCCGCCTCTTTTTCCAGCATCTTTCGGTAATCCTGGTAACCCTTCGCATCCGGCCAACGCTTGGTGGCCTCGCCCCATCGCCGAGTGTCCACGTCCGCGAAACAGGGGCACACGCACCCATTCTTCTCCGCTTCCTGAATGTGCGCAGCGCCGCGCCCTCCCGTCCCGATGAACGCCACGCGCAGTTTCTGCTCGTTCAACTGACCCCGCAGAATCGCAGGGGCTCCCCACACCACGGCCGTCGCCGTGCCAGTTCGTTGGAGAAACGTTCGACGCGAGATATGACGATTCATTGTCTAGACTCCTTTGTCGTTTGGGCACTATGAACCGGACGTCACTGCAACGCCCGCTTCATCCGACACTTATCACACACGTCCGCCCACTGCAACCCTGGCCCGCCGTAGCAAGCCCTTGGGCCCGTCCACTCGCCCGTCCCCGAGTCTGTAAAGAAGTCCCCGCGCCGCGGTCGCACGAACGCCTTGCTCCTTAAACGCACCCACTCCCGGGCACCAGAGTTCCGATCGCCTCCGCGTTTCGTCGCCGCTCCACCCCACGGACCGAAGCAGGCCCTGAACACTCGCAAACGAGCGAACCACGCTTAGCTGCCGCTCAGCAGCGTTTGACACTCACCACAGTCTCGGGTTCTGTAGTGAGCACCGGAGAAACCATCATGTTGGCCAAGGTGCGATCCGGCGTAGTCATCGGAGTCGATGCGGTACCCGTCGAAATCGAGGTGAACGCAGGCGGAGGTGATTCCAAGGTCGTCGTCGTCGGTCTGCCCGACACGGCCGTGAAGGAAAGTATCGACCGTGTCTGGACCGCGTTGACGAACTCCGGCTTTCTGCCCCCGCGCGGTCGAACCACCGTCAACCTGGCCCCCGCGGATCTGCGGAAAGAGGGCCCGATCTATGATCTCCCGATCGCGCTGGGCATGCTGGTCGCGGCGGGGGCCATGGACGGAGCCAAGCTGGACGAGTTCATGGTGGTGGGCGAGCTCGCCTTGAGCGGAGAAGTTCGGCGGGTGCGAGGCGTGTTGCCACTGGCCGTCGCCGCCCGCCGAATGGGATGCCGCGGCATGCTGGTGCCCCCCGAGAATGCAGAAGAAGCGGCCGTCGTCGACGGACTGGCCGTGTATCCCGTGGATACGCTCCGGGATGCCGTGGATTTTTTGACGGGGCATCGCCCACTCGAGCCGCTGCGGTTGGACGCCGCCCAGTGGTTTGCGGAGTCATGGACCGAGGCCGAGGATTTTGCGGACGTCCGTGGACAAGAAGGCGCCAAGCGCGCGATCGAAGTCGCCGTGGCCGGTGGTCACAATTTGCTCGCGATCGGACCGCCCGGCACAGGGAAGACCATGTTGGCGCGACGCATTCCGTCCATTCTGCCGCCGATGACGCTCGACGAAGCCCTGGAGGTGACCAAGATCCATAGCATCGCCGGCACCTTGGCCTCCCACCAGCCCTTGGTGACGACGCGCCCGTTCCGCGCGCCCCACCACACGATCTCCGATGCTGGCCTGCTCGGCGGCGGCACGCATCCCATGCCCGGCGAAGTAAGTCTGGCACATCACGGTGTGTTGTTCCTCGACGAACTGCCCGAGTTCCATCGCAACGTCCTGGAGGTACTCCGCCAGCCTTTGGAAGACGGCGTGGTGACCATCACGCGAGCGTCGGCCACCGTGACGTTTCCCTGCCGCTTCATGCTCGTCGCAGCCATGAATCCCTGCCCGTGCGGCTACTACGGGGATCCTCGGCGGGAATGCCGATGCACGCCCCTGCAAATCCAGCGCTATCGAAACCGAATTTCCGGCCCATTGCTCGACCGAATTGACATCCACGTGGAAGTGCCGGCGGTGCGATATAACGATTTATCCTCCACCACCCGCGGCGAGTCTTCCGCTGCCA
>CAACVY010000027.1 GCA_900661335.1 uncultured bacterium
ACGCTCCCCAAGCCTCGCCGCGCCACCCCAACTACGCCTTCGCGACGTTCGATCGCTGCCGTCGGTTTATCGAACACCATTGGGCCGAACTGCGATCCACACGGGACATCGCGGCGGCGTGTCATTTGGATCCTGCCTATCTCTGTCGCCTGTTCCGTCGTTACGCCAACACGACGCCGAGCCGCTATCTCCTCCGCGTCCGCATGGCCGAGGCCGCCGCGCGACTAGAAGCTCCGGGCGCGATGGTCAAGACCGTGGCCGCCGAGTTGGGCTTCGACGACCCATTCCATTTTTCGCGCGCTTTCAAACGAGTCCTCGGGATTCCACCCGCCCGGCTGCTGGGCCTCCCCGTTCCTTATTCCCGCCGTCAACACCATTGAACTGCCACCCCACAATTGTCCAAATACCTTTCACCAGTTGGGCGTCACTCCCACGCCACGGTGTGTCCACCCTCGCGTCCCCACCACGGTTGTGTTGCACTCTCGGCCGAGCGCGGAAGTGAACCTGAGAAGTTCGCCAAACCGCGTGCACATGTTGTCCCTGTGCTCGCGGCGCTCCGCTTCAGGGGACTTCGGGCCCCGTGGGGCCCGAGTCCCGGTTGCGCCCAGAGTGGCTGCAGGTAATATTCCGGTTCGGGGTATTGGAGCATGAACTACGTATTTCGGGTGGTGAGTGTAGCCTTGGTGAGCGCCGCAGCCGTCCACGCTGCGTACCTGCACGAATACGAAATCAAGCTGGATGGACCGGTGGTCTCGGGCAAGCAAGTGGTCACGGTGCGATTCACGCCGGCGGAAACTCGTACGTACGACCTTCTGGTCTTCGAGTGTGTCCTCCGCCAAGAATACACTCAAACCGACTCGGCGGGCCGGACACGTCGCCGCGTGGTCGAGCCGGCCATTTTCACGCACCGCGAGCGTGGAGTGCGGATGGTGGAAGCCCTCGACAAGCACATCAGCTTTTGGGTCCCGATTGGCGTTCAACAGCTCCAAGAAGCATTCGGCGAGACTTTGTTCGTGGCGGACGCTCCGGTGACGATTCACCGCGTGATCATTCGCGCCTACGTTGGAGGGGAACTGGTCTGGACGATCGAGGGTAGCCCCGGCGCCGGAGTGCAGCGACCGAAAGACTTAGGGCCCGACTCCACGCCACGAGACAAGTACGGGTTGCCGAAGCTAAAGGGAAGTGGCTCATGATTCGCCCCAGCATGGCCAGGATCGCGGCCATCCTCTGCTACGCCGCAACCGCCCGCGGAGCTGAACACTTGTGGAATCATCCGGCCTTGTTCACGCCCCCGATGCTCGAGCTTCGAGCGCGCTGTTCCAACGAGCTCGCGGCCACGCGTTCGCAACCGTCCGTTGCCCTTTCGATCCTACGCGAGGAAATTTCGAAATGGGAAAAGGAGCTGGCCGAACGACGTCGGACAGGGAACGTGCGCGGGATCGCCGTCGCGTCGGACGCATTGAAGGTGCTCCAAACTCTGGTCCAAAAGCTCGAACGAGGTGAACGGGCCCAGCTCTCCGAGCCGTTACGTCACGAGCTTCGTGAACCGTTCCAGGGGTTGATGGCACGATTGGACCGCGCCCGGGAACAGGATGCGCAGCGAATGGAAGAGACCACACTGCGTCTGGCTCGATCGCTCCGGGAAGCCGCCGCAGCCGCGGGAGTGGAATTGCCGGACGAGCCGCCGGCGTTGAAGGAGCTGTTCTTGAAATGGCTCACCGCACCGCCTCCACCCCTGACCGTTGTCCAACCCACGGGTCGCGAACCCGCAGAACCCACAGAGCGCGCGACGGACGCCGCCTCGCCTAAGCCCGTCGAACCTTCCTCGCCCTATTTTGCAAGCTCCCGAGCCGGCGCCAATTGGGTTCCCGTCGGGCGTTGGTCGGCGGAATGTCGTGGCCCGGACGTCTTCGAGATCAAAGTGTTCGGCCCGGCGCGCTCGACCTCGGGAGAGAAAATGAATCCCATCGTGGGCCGTGCGACACAATGGCAGTACACTCAGGACATCGCCGTGCAGCCCGGTAACTACGCGTGGCGGCTGAAACGGCTCGAGGAGGCCGAGACGGTGGACGTCGTCGAATGGCCCACTCTGCAAAACGACGGACGTCTCGTGATCCGCACACGAATGCCGAAACAGGTTCCTGCGAAGGTGGCCTTCGAGATTGAATACTCCACGGCCCAGGTGGTAGACCTGCGGATCGAAAGCGATCCTCCCGAAGCTCGCGTGTTCGTGAACGGAGAACCCTATCGGGAACAGCTGCGCGAAGTTCGCACGCCGTGCACGATCCATCTGCCACCCGGAACCTATGCGCTCCGGCTCAGCCTGGAAGGCTATCAGGACGCCGAAGCCAAAGCATTCCGCTTGTTCACCAACACCTCCATTCGAGTGCGCTTGAGCCCCCTCGACAATGCTCCGGGGCCCGAGGTGACGGTGGATCCTCAACGCAGTTGGGCTCCGACCGGCATTCAGGTGAACCGAGGTGACCGCGTCCGTCTCGCGATTTCCGGCCAGTGGGCGTGTGGGAAAAAAGGTGAAATGGTCGGCCCGGAAGGGTACGACCCCTCCCAAACGCAGTACAACCATTACTACTTGAACCCGCGTGAAGGTCCCAAGCAATTCGATGGCGCCCCCTACGGCGCTCTGCTGGTGCGGATTGGCGAAGGTCCTCCGTTCGCGCTCGGCCGCACGCGCAGTTTCGTGGCCGATCGTAGTGGCCCACTCCTGTTCGACGTGAACGAGGTAGCGGATTCCTCTTGGCGGCGGGATAACCGAGGCGCTCTCCGACTCAAAGTGTTCGTACAACCCGGGGAATCCCGATGATTCATGGGCCCCAAACCCAGCATCCGAGCTCCGCCCACTAACGGCGGCATGAACCACTTCTTTGAACCTGACGGACTTTCACCCAGCGCCCCGCTCTGCCCAGTTCGTCCCTTCCGGTGGTCCGTAGTGGCGATTGCGTTGGTCGTGCTTCCGTTGAGGTGCCGGGCAGCGGAAGGAGCCCAGAACGTTCTGCCTTTGCCCGCAGACTGGTCCACGACGGCCACCCTACGGCTACAACCGGAGTGGTTGTGGGTCGCCGAACACTCCGAGAACCGAGTCCGAGTTCACACTCGCCTGTGTACCGACATTCCCGTGAGCGACGAAATTCACGTCGTGTTGGGGGTGACCACGGGGCGGCGTGGGGATCCGCGCGTTCTGGATGTTCTGTACAACGAGGGCTCGTGCAGCCCCGCGATCCTTCGCGCGGCTCCGCTCTGTGTGGAATGGCGGTGTTCCGAACAGCCAGATGTCTGGGTCCACCTGGGGCGCATGGAGCCCCCATGGTGGTCCGTGGAAAATTTGGTGTTGGATCCGGACTGGGAACCGGTCGGCGCGGCCGTAGGCTGGGAGCACCGACACGGAAGCGTGAGGACTCGCGCGGTCGCGTCCGTCATCTCATTGGTGGACATAGGGCGTCCGGACTGGCGTCTCTATGCCGCACAAGCAGCTGCGCAATGGAAACCTTCACCGCAATGGCGTCTGACCAGTGGCGTGTCCGCGCTGATTCACGAACAGGCCGAGGACGAGAGACCGTTACTGTCCCACGGCACGGCCGAGGGCAATACGCTTCGCCCAACTCCGGCCGCGCCACAAGAGGATGGCCACTTGGCCACCAACTATCACGTGCTGGAAGGGTTCACTCAGACCGTGTGGGACCCCTGGATGCCGGTGACGATGTCCGCTCAATATGTGATCAATGCCGCGGCATCCCGCCAACGGGAAGGTTGGCTTGTGGGAATCGCTCTCGGACGAACCCGCGCCGTCGGCGGTTGGGTAGTGGGGTGGAACTATCGTCGGCTCCAAGCCGACGCCACCGTATCGGCCTTAGCTGACTCCGAATTCGGGGGCGGCGGCACCGGGCTCGAAGGGCGGCGCGTGTATCTCTCCTTCCACCCGGTACCCCGGGTGTGGGTGACAGCGTCATGGACCGATGCCTATCGAAACCGGCGTGGGCCGGATCTTCGGGATCAGCGAGCACAGCTCGACTTGACCCTACAGTGGTAAACGACCTCACGGTGTGCTGGGCGGCGGGGTGACCGGCGGCACAATCCGCTGCACCTGAAGCGGAAACCGGAGTTTGAGGTCGCCGTCCAGCAGGATTTCCACCCAGTGCGTGCCTTCCATCTGAATGGTCTTGTTGATAAACAGCTCTACGTTGGTGGCAGTGGCCTGCGGGTTCGGCAAGTGAAACGGAATCGGTTGGCCTTCCATGACTGGAGTCACTTGGTCCGGAGCAAGTATCCGCGTCTGTTGCCGGAATGCGCCTTGCCCCGAGCACCAGCGAGTCACTACAAACATCCGCGGATAGACGAACGGAAACACCGCGGAGCCGATGACGTCGAAAATGCCGATCAGAATGAATTTCCCGTTGCGCTCCTGCCGAACGTCGTCGCACAACAGACACGCTTGAATATCCGGCATCATGCACAGCCTCCGGCGCGGGAAATCTTTCCCGTCTACGCGTCATTTCGGCCGAGCGCCGCTTCGGGCGCCATACGCAAGCACACCACGAAGCACCTCCACCGCTCGTTGCAACTGAACATCCCGTGAATCCACACGACGGCCACCAGCCCCGGGCGAAGCCTCAAACTCTCGTAGCGGTGCGGGTACACGAATATCCGGCTCGATCCCTAGCTCGTGAATCATGCGCCGTTTGGGCGTGAAGTACCGAGCTGTGGTCAATCGCAGGGCATACCCGTCCTCCAGCGGAATGATCGTCTGCACTGAACCCTTCCCAAAGCTGCGCTCCCCCACGAGCACCGCCCGGCCATGGTCTTGCAGGCACCCGGCCACAACTTCCGCCGCACTGGCGCTGCCTTCGTTGATCAGCACGACCATGGGAAGTTGGACGATGCGGGGTGTACCGTGGGTCAAAAATGTCTGCTTCGGCACGCTCGGACGCCCCTCAGTGGTCAACACCAACGTGCCGCGAGGGAGAAACCGGGCGCACACATCCACGGCGGCCGCCAATAGACCGCCCGGGTTGCTGCGAAGATCCAACACCAGTCCGACCACATTGGTGCGCACTAACTCATGAAGCGCGTCATCTAATAGTTCGGCAGTGCGCTCGTCGAACTGCGAGATCCGGATGTAACCAATGTTGCCCTCCATGACTCGGACATCGCGGACACTGTCCACGTGAATATCCGCACGCTCGATTTCCACTTCACGCAGTTCCGGACTCCCCTCGCGCGCAATGCGCAGCCGGACGCGCGTCCCGGGAGCGCCCCGCATCAAGCGCACGACCTCTTGCAAGGACATCTGGTCTGTTCGGTGCCCATCCACCTCGACCAACCGATCGCCCGGCATCAGGCCCGCACGTTGGCCGGGCGAGTCATCCATCGGAGCGATCACCACAATGGCTCCCTCTCGCACTCCCACCACCACACCGATCCCACCGAACCGGCCTTCGGTTTCTTCTTCCATCACTTTCAGATCGTCCGGCGTCAGGAATTCCGAGAACTCGTCCAACGAACTCACCATCCCCTGAAGCGCCCGGGTCACCATGGTCCGGTAATCGGTCTGCGAAGGATCCACGTAGTGCTGGCGAACTGTCTCCATTACTTTGGCGAACAGCGACATCACCACGTACGGATTGTCATTGCTGACCGCCAGCGCAGCGGCCGGGGCGGCCCGCACACCACTCGCGAGTCCGACCACGCCGAACCCCACGATGCATCGACGAAGCAACTTGGGCATCATGAACATAGATTCACCCCGCAACTCCTCACTATCCCATGGCCTAGGCCGAGCGGCAAGAGCATCGCGTCATCCGGTCACTGGTTCGATCGCATCGGAGCGAATCCATCCCTCGCGGGTGTCGGCACGGACCCGCACCCACTCGCCACGGGTCTCCATGACCTCGACAACGGATCCCTCCGGTAGGGTAAAAAACACCCGGGCATCCGGCAACGGTGCGAACCGTGCGGCCTGGTCGGGCTGAACCACCACACATTCGGCGTCGAGCGCATGCCAATGCGCGACCGCGGCGGCACACCATACCGCGAACAGTCCCGCCGCGAGCGCGACTCTCCAAGCTACCCTCCTCACTGGATGAGACGACCATCCCAACGCGACGGCTACCGCGGCCCACCCGATCCACCATGCAGTCCAGCCCCAACGCGAAGCCTCCTCCGCCGACACAGTTTCCCAACCCCGTTCATACCACCGTCGCGAGGGACTCACCGCAGACCCATGCTCGATAGCCGCACGCAGATTGTGACGGATGTCGGGGTCCCGCGGCGCGAGGCGCCATGCACGACGAAACGCAACTACGGCCCGCCCGAGCTTGCCGCTTTGAAAGCGAGCGTTGCCCAGGTTGAACCAAATCACCGGGTCGTCGTAGCCTGCGGCGATCAGTTGTTCGTACAGACGTGAGGCTTCGTCGGGGCGATGGCTCTCGTACAGCCGCCGGGCCTCTTCCATTTGTTGCACCACCCCCGCCGGGTCAAAGGCCCAAGCTAAGCCCGCCAGCCCCATCACCAACGCGAGGAGACGCCATGGAGTCCAGGTTCGCCTCATCGCTCGAGCCTCTGTTCGCACCACCGCACCACCGACCGGAATGCGTCGAGCTGGGCCGACATTTGCTCGGGCGAGGGCTGCGCGCCAGCGAACCGAACGTCGAGACAAGCACGATACAGTTCTTCCAACTGTTGGCGAACGTGATCGTCGACGTTCGGTCCCATCGCCGCAAGAATATGACTCGGGTCCGCCTCGCCCTCCGCAAGGTTGAACCGGTCACCGAAGTACTCCGTCCACCCCTTCCAAAGCGTCTCATAGAACGGGCCCACCTCGCCCCGCTTCAAGGAGCGCTCCAACTGCTGCAGGATGTTCCGCGCCTCTTTCGTCGCGCGCACACGACGCGCCCACACGGGGTCGTGAAGCCGCCGGTCGCGCCGCCGCGCCCACAGACCCACAAGCCCGGCCGCCAGCACCGGAACCACGTGGACCCAGTTGCGGCCGAGTTCGGAGGTCCGCTGGGCCGCGCGACGGAACTGCGAGGGCGTGGCCTTCAAGTGCCGTAGTTCCACGCCCTCCGCCACGACCATCCCTTGCGAGGTTCCCGTCGAGCGCACTACCACGCTCGCCGTGTTGGTGGCGGGCTGGATCACCAGGGGGAATGGACCGCGGGTCAGCGTCCGATAAACCCCTTGCTCAGGATCGAAATAACTGAACGACAACGCAGGAATCTCGCGCACCGTTTGATCGCGCGGGATGACGACCTGTTCAAACACACGTTCGCGCGCGGGTGCGCTGCTCCCACTTGGCGGAACGGATCGAATGTCGTACGTGCGAAACGCCGGTCCAAGATCGAGCTTCGGGGGTTGCACGACGTCCAGGTTGGCGTCGCCCCGGATCACCATTGTGATCGTAATGGGCTCGCCCACCGTCACTTCCGTCGGGTGGACATCCACGTCCCACGTACACGCGCCCACCGCACCGCTGAACGATTCCGGCCGACCCTCCGTCGGCAAGGGACGCACCGTGAGTACCACGGGGGCGGCTCGGAGCTCAACGACCCGCCGCTCGGTTTGGTCCCAAGGTGTATCTCGGAAAAAGTTCTCGAAGAGCTCGTTCCATGGATCTCCGCCCCGCCGGCCACGCCGTCCTACGATCGCGCGCACACGCAGGATCGGTTCCAGCGTGATTTCGCCGGAGGCGAGCGCGCGCGCGGTGGACTGAAACGTTCGCACTTCGTACACCTGGCCATCCACAACTTCTCGGCGGGCGGGCAGCTCCATAAAGCCATCGAGCTTCAATCCGCTTTCGGGCAATCCCGCCAGTTCCACTTGGCGGTCCAGCTCGACGCCTCGGTACAGCAGGTCCACGGCCAACTGGAATTGCTCGTGCACGTACACGGTGGGCTTGCTGATCCGAAGACGGGCAATTGCATGAGCCGCCGTGGGAGTCGCCGCGCCACTCGCGGCCACAATGTCCACTTGCACGCCGGGGAGATCGAAGGATTTGGAACCGATCTTGTAGCGGAACGGCCCAATCGTATAGCGTCCTTCCCGTTCTGCCCGCAACAGAAACCGGAACGACACCGCCTGTTGCAGAACCCCGTTCACAATATTGACGGTTTGTTGCGGCTGCATCCCTATCAGTCGGAACCCTTCAGGTACGGGCAAGTCGGGGACCGGTGGGTTGGGCTGCTCTCGAACCGTAAGAATGGCGGTCACGGTCTCCCCTACCACCGCCGCACGCGGCTGGACGTCGAACTCCACCGAGGGCTCGGCGCACCAGGCCGTCGCTGACAGCCAAACCCCTAGCCATGCTCGCTGGATCCAAATGGTTCGCATTCCGTCCTCGGCTCGATGCCGTCCTTCCTTAGGTTCGACCTGAGTCGCCCCGAGCGTGTTCGACGTTCCAATGCCCTACGTTCCCGGTGCACGTCGCACGGGACTGACAAGAGTTCATGGCCCCACTTTCACCAATCTTTCTCCACTGGCAATGGCGGTGCCCGGGACTGTCGAATCCGCATTCGCAAAGCTGCCTCTTCCGCGCGCACTTGATCCAACAGCATCTCCGCCTCTTCGCGGGTCATTGTGCCCGATCGAGGCTGGGGTGGCGTGCTGGCCGCCCCAGGGGTCTCAGTGGGCGGCGTCTCTGTCCCGGTCTGCGAAGCCCCAGAGTTCTCCGGTGGTGATGGCTCCGGCGACTGTGGGCCCGCCGGATTCATTGGCTCCGCCGTTTCCGGCTGCTGCGACTCCCCTGTTTCCGAACGTTGGAGGGACTGCGTAGACTGTTCGTTCCCATTGGTGCCGGAGGAAGCGGATTGCGTCTGAGACCGCAGCTGCTCCAGTAAACGTTGAACTACTTCGTAATTCCATCGTGCATCGTCATCGAACGGGTTCAACCGAAGCGCGTCCTGAAACGCATGCGCCGCGGCGACTGCATTCGTCCAAGCCAGCGCAACGTGGCTCCGTTCCTGCTCCACCATCGCCTGCCGCGCATGTGCCCATCCCCGAGCGAACAAGGCCCTCGAGTATACCTCGGGGTTCGTGGAGTGCAGGGCGTGCTCGAGCAGCTCGCGCACTTCCTCCGCGCTTGCACCGTTCTGCAGCCGCGCCAGCGCCTGGTTGTAGCGCGCGACGGAAGGATCCAGCTTGGTCTCGGGTGCAGCTTCGGCCGCGCGCGCGGCTTGCTCGAACGCACGAGCGGCTTCTTCGTACTGTTTCGTCTCGTAGTGCCGAATGCCTTCGTTCATCGCCCGCCGCGGATCCGATGCGGGCGCGGCCATCCCGCTCACCGGAAGTCCCCCCACCGCAACCCACCCTAGGACCGCAGCGCTGCACATGAGGCGCCGACGCTGGCTCGTGAGCGACTCGATGGCGAACAAGATCCAAGCCAATGCCAAGAACACATCCGCGCGGTTTTCCAAGGACGGCTTCAACCTTTGCTCGGCTTCTTCGCGTTCGAGTTCCGCCATTCCTTCCTTGTACAAGTGCTCAAACCCCGGATCCCCGGGGCGGGCGCGCACATACATCCCCTGCGTGGCCGCACACAACCGGACCACCACATCTTCCCGAAGTCGCGTCTTCACCACATTGCCTTGCCGGTCCTTGAAAAACCCACCGCCATCCGGAATCAGTTCTCCTTCCGGCGTGCCCACCCCGACGGCATACACGCGGATGCCACGCGAACGGAGCTCGTCCAGCACGCTCATCGGATCCCCCTCATGGTACTCGCCATCGGTCACCAGCACGATCACCCGCGCGCCGCCGGATTGGTAATCGAACGCCTCCATCGCCACGCGTAGGGCCTCCTCCAACGACGTGCCGCCCCGAGGCACGGATCCGACCTGCACTTCCTCCAGCGACAGCAAAAACGCGTCATAGTCGAACGTTAACGGGCACTGTACGAAGGCCCGCCCCGCAAATGCCACCAAGGCTACCCGGTCGCCCCGAAGTTGCGTCACCAAGTCGCGAATGCCCCACTTCGCGTATTGGAACCTCGAGGGCTTCAAGTCTTGTGCCAACATGCTGCGGGAGGTGTCCAAGGCGATGACGATCTGCATGCTCCGCCGGCGGACCTCTCGAGGCCGCTCGCCCCACTGCGGCATCATCAGGGCCACAATCACGCACGCCATCGCCGCCAGCCACCACCCCAACCGGCGACGCAGCCGGCGACCATCTCGGTCAGGCAGCAGCACCGGCCAAAGCTGCGGGTCCAGCAGGTCTGCCAACCGCCGTTCGCGCCAGCGAAGCAACCGGAACGCGAGCCATGCGCCCAGACCCCACAGCACCCAGAGGGCGGCGAACTCTGGATGTCCCCAAACAATCACGATGGCAACACTCCCAACCGGGTCAAGGCCAACAACTTTTCAATCACGAGCAACACCGCACCGGCGGCGGCCCAAGTCCAGAAACGTTCCTCGAACGTCGTGTAGTGCATGGCCTCGATCTCGGTCTTTTCCATCTGGTCGATCCGCCGATAGATCTCCTCCAGGCCCGCCAGGTCGGTGGCGCGAAAGTACATGGCACCCGTGGCCGCTGCAATCCGCTGCAACAGCTCCTCGTCAATCTCCACCGGCTGGCGGAGGTATTCAATGCCGCCGAACGGCGTGCGGACCGGCACGGGGGCCACGCCACGGCTGCCGGCTCCGATCGTGTACACTTTAACCCCCAACGCCGCCGCCGCTTGAGCGGCATCGTCGGGCGCCACGCTCCCCGAGTTGTTCATGCCGTCGGTCAACAAGATCACCACGCGACTTTTCGCGCGGCTGTCGCGCAGGCGATTCACGGCCGCCGCCAACCCTGAGCCAATCGCGGTACCATCGCCCAGCATTCCCGGACGGAGCTCCCCGATCCGCTCCACCAACCAGTTGTGATCCAACGTCAAGGGCACGAGCGTATAGGGAAACGCCGCGAACGCGACCAGTCCCATTCGATCGTTTGTTCGCCGGCGCACGAACTCCGTGGCGACCTTCTTGGCCGCGTCCAACCGGTTCATGCGCCGCGTCTGAGTGGAAAAATCCTCCGCGGCCATCGAGGGCGACACGTCCATGACCAACACGATATCCACCCCTTCGGTTCGAATGGCGCTGTCGTGAACCCCTTTGAGCGGTCGTGCGGCGGCGACGAGCAACAAGGATAGGCCCGCCCCATGGATCCAGGGCAGCCACCGGCGCGCCCGTACCGCCCACGATGCCGGCAGCCCGGTCACGTTCGCGCCATCCGAAAACGGAGCGCTCAGTCGACGGTGCGGTCGCTCACGTACCCACTCCAACACCGCCACAAGCGGGATGAACGCCAACACCCATGGATGTTGGAACATCATGCCGTCCCCCCTCGCGAATCTTCCGCGTTCTCGGGCGAGCTCAGGGGCCCTGACGTTTCTCGGATGAACCGTTCCGCCGAACCCAATAGCCGTATGAGGTCTTCGTCCGACGGCTCCGCCCGCGCAAACTTGACCAGGTCGCACAAGGTCAAAAACTCCTTCAGAAGTTCTCGATGGTGCTCGCCCAGATGTCCAGACGTGGCAGCATCGTGCAAGAACTCTTGGGTGGTCTGCTCGGGCGCGCGAAGGCCCATCTGGGCTTCGATGTACCGGCGAACGATCCAAGAAAGACGCGTGTAGACCGGGTCCCAGCGCCGCGCCGCGACGTCCTCGCTTTCGCGCAACGCCTCGAGCTCCCGCAATGCCACTTCGGCCGGCGACGGCGGAGGCGGACCGACCGGTTGGGGCAAAGTGGAACGTCCCAACCCGCGCGCAAGCCACGCGGCTGCGAAGGCAATCAGAGCCAACAGGGGTAGCACCCACAGCCAACGCGGCCAGCCACGATCCCAAGTCAGAAGACCTCGCGGCGGTTTCAGTTCCATCACCTCGTTCGTGAGGACCGACACAACCTCCAACCACGTCTCAGGAACCTGTACCGTCTGGACCGTGTCCGTGCCACGCATAATGGCGACGGCGCCTGTCCAGACCACGTGCCGTCCGATCGAATAGGCGGCCAAGTCCCAGTCGCGGTACGCAACGATCGAGGTGCCGCCATGGCGACGGGAACGCTCGGCGCTGACGTTGAGCGCCACCACGTCATTGCTGACGCCCGTGGGGTCTGGCCAGATTACCCGTGCATCCGAGGGATAGCGAACCTCCAACCGAACCCGCCACGGCTCGCCAATGCGGACGGCATTAGTCGAAGCCACCACCACGCGGACCTGGACGGAACCATCCACGGCCACTCGCGCTACTCCGCGAGGGCCACAGGAGCTAACCCCGCCGAGCATGACCGCCGCCAGCGCGAGCGGGAAAAGAATTTGGCCCGGGCTCGGCCGTCTCCGTGGGGTGTGCACACCGCTCTGGCGGCTTGAATTCATCGCGGCCCCACTTCAGGACACCGCCAAGCGCCTCTCCCGTTCGCGGAAGAACCGCACCAATGCACGCTCGTAGGGTTGGCCGGTCTCGACCTCGATCAGGTCCACCCCCGCCTTACGAAAGAGTTGGCGCCAACGGTCGCGCCGCGCCGCCGCGCGTTCCCCAAACAGACGACGCGTGCGCGGGTCCGAGGTGTCCACCCACATGCGCCGAGCTGTTTCGCAGTCCTCCCATTCCACCAGTCCCACGGCTGGCCAAGCGAACTCCCGACGATCCGACACCATGACGGCGATAAGATCATGGTGGCGGGCCGTCGCAGAAAAGCGTGCTAGGTCCGGGAGATCGAACAGAAAGTCGCTGAGGAGAAACACCACCGACCGACGCCGCACTCCTCGGTGCAGGAAATCCAGGGCCGGTTGTAGTTCGCTCCCCAGGTGAGCTGGCTGAAATGCCAAAAGGTCCCGGATGACGCGCACGCCATGGGCCGAACCTTTCCGGGCCGGCACGTGATGTTCGACTCGGTCTGTGAACAACACGAGGCCCACGCGGTCATTGTTTCGAATGGCCGACAACGCCAGGACCGCCCCTAGTTCGGCGATGAGATCCCGCTTCAGTTGCTGCAGACTACCGAACCGGTTCGACCCGCTGACGTCCGCCGCCAACACGACGGTCAGTTCACGTTCCTCGACGTATTTTTTGACGTAGGGGTGGCCCATCCGCGCGGTGACATTCCAATCGATGGCCCGGACATCATCGCCGATCTGGTACTCTCGCACCTCGTCGAACTCCATGCCGCGTCCTTTGAAGACGCTGACATAGCTGCCGGCGAACACCTCGTTCACCAGTCGGCGCGACCGGATCTCGATTTTGCGAACCTTGCGGAGGACCTCCCGCGGAATCATGCCGCGCGTTGGGTACGGCGCCGGCGGGTCGTGGTGGTGCGCGTCCGGCTGGTGGCCTGCTCCCGGAATTTGGCCAATGCCTCCGCGAACGCCTTGCCGTGCGCCAAAATTTGAAGGACCCGCGGAGGGTGAAGCATCTGGGTCCGCCAAAGAAGCTCAATCAAATGGAGGCAATCTTGAATGGGCTTCTCCAATTCCTCCCATGCCGCCGAAGACTTCTTTTCAGCCGCCGCCCACGATTTCCAGGCTTCCACGAACCTCCGGTGGGCGGCCTCCAGCTCGACACCCAACGCCTGACCGGCCAGATCGTCCCGCGGAAGCACTTCCACCAGGTCGCGTACCCGTGAGGTGAACTTTTCGGCTGCCTTGTGAATATCGGTGATCTCGTGCATCGTGACTCCTCGTGTGTGTCATGGCACCGGCAACGCGCCCAAGATCCGGGCGATCAGATCATCCGTCGTGATCCCCTCCGCTTCCGCCTCGTAGGTGGGCAAGATGCGGTGCCGCAGAACATCCGGCGCCATCTCCTTGATGTCCTGTGGCGTCACATACCCCCGCCGATCGAGGTAGGCATGAGCGCGGGCTGCCAGTGTCAAAGCAATGGTCGCGCGCGGGGATGCCCCGTACCGAATATAGGGCCCGAGGTCCAGGCCAAATGCAGCGGGATCCCGCGTCGCCTGAACGATATCCAAAACGTATTCCCGAATCTTTTCGTCCACGTACACTTCGTCTACAACCTTTCGCGCCTCGAGGATCGTCGTCGCGTCCACCACCGGCCGAACTTCATGGCGGCGCTGGGTCCGAGCTTCCGCGTCCAGGATTCGACGCTCCTCATCGCGGGACGGATAGGTCACGCGGATCTTCAACAAAAAGCGGTCCACCTGGGCTTCGGGCAGGGGATACGTGCCCTCTTGTTCAATCGGGTTTTGCGTGGCCAAGACCAAAAAAGGCTCCGGCAGCGGATGCGTCTCGCCCCCGATGGTCACCTGTCGCTCCTGCATCGCCTCCAGCAGGGCACTTTGGACTTTCGCCGGCGCCCGGTTGATCTCGTCGGCTAAAATGACGTTGGCAAAGATCGGGCCCAGCCGAACGGAAAAAGTCCCGTCCCGAGGGTTGTAGATCTGCGTCCCGAGCAAGTCGGACGGCAACAAATCCGGGGTGAACTGGATCCTACGGAAAGAAACTTTCAACGCCGCGGCCAACGTCTTCACCGCCAAGGTCTTGGCCAGGCCCGGCACCCCCTCCAACAACGCGTGGCCATCCGCCAGCAATGTGACCAACAGACGGTCAATCAGGCGTTCCTGTCCCACGATAACTCGGGCCACCTCGGCCTTCAGCTCCGGAACAAACTTCGAGCTTTCGGCCACCTGCTCGTTGATCCATGCTACGCCAGTTCTCATGCACGTACTGCCGCGCTCGCTGCGCGGACTGCCATCACATCTTCCGACTCAACGCTCTTGTTGGTATAGACACCCCTCACCCGCTTGATGTTCGCAAATCATAACAAACTTTTGCAAGTTTTGCAACACAAGAGCTACAACCTATTGAAAATGAAGGAGTTACACCCAGCCTTGGGGCGTCGGGTGCCCCCGCGGAGGTGGCCGAGAATTTGCAGCCCGACCGAGGAGACTATGCGTCGTCCTCCGCCAACTTGCGGTACAGCGTAGTCAAACTGATCCGCAGCGCTGCGGCCGCCCGCATTTTGTCTCCCCCCATCTTCTCCACAACCATTTTAACGTACTCGCGCTCCTTTTGGCGGAGGAACGCCTTTAGGGAACGACCGCGAAACTCCTCGCCCGTACTCGGTTCATTGGATCTCGCCTGAGTGGATGGAACTTGCCCCCCGGCTGCGGCTTGAACGATCCGAGCTGGCAAAACGTCTGGAGTGATCGTGTCGCCCTGCATGAACGTCAAGGCGTGACGGATGGCGTTCTCCAACTCGCGAACATTCCCGGGCCAATGATAGGCCTCCAAAATTCGCTGCGCCTGTGGATCGAGTTTGGGAAGCGGCGCGCCAACCGGACGTTCTCGGCGGAGAAAATGTGCCACCAGCGGCATGATGTCCTCGCGCCGTTCCCGTAGCGGCGGTAAGTGAATTGGAATGACGTGGATCCGGTAGTAAAGGTCCTCCCGAAAACGGCCTTGTTCGATCAGCGGTTCCAAGGGCTGGTTGCTGGCGACAAGCACCCGCACGTCCACTGGATACGTCTCGGTACTGCCAACTTTCCGGATGCACTTGTCCTGTAGAACCCGCAACAACTTCACCTGCAGGTTGAGCGGCATGGCGTTGATTTCGTCCAGCAGGATCGTCCCCCCATGGGCGGACTCGAACAAGCCGATCTTGTCTGCCGTGGCGCCGGTGAACGCGCCTTTGACGTGGCCAAACATCTCCGACTCCAACAGGGTTTCGGGCATGGCTCCGCAGTTGATGGGCACGAACACCCGGTTTCGGCGGGGACTGAGCGCATGGATGGCGCGCGCTACGACCTCCTTGCCGGTACCGCTCTCGCCAGTGATCAATACCGTGCTGTCGGTGGGAGCCGCGCGTTGAATCGCTTCGCAAATCTGACGCATGGCCGGGCTCTCCGCCACCAAAAACGGCAACCGAGTACCCCATTGAAGCCAGAGGTTTTCCATCAGGACGGCCCGGTACTTCAGCGCCCGCTGCACCGTGAGCAAGAGCTCGTCGAGCTTAAAGGGTTTAGTCACGTAGTCATACGCGCCCCCCTTCATGGCCTGGACCGCGGATTCCACGGACCCGTAGCCGGTCAACAAAATCACTGGCGTTTGCGGGCGCGCCGACTGAACCTCGGCCAACACTTGAAGGCCGTCCACGCCTTCCATCACGATGTCCGTGACGACCAAGTCGTAGTCCTTTTGTCGAATGGCGGCGATGGCGTCGCTGCCGTTGCTATACGGATCGGCCAGATACCCCTCGTTGCGGAACGTCGAGACCAACAAGTTCAAGATAGCTGGATCGTCTTCGACCACCAAAATTCGTTGCTGCATACCCCATGGCTCCGTTGTCGTCATTTAATCCTACCGCATAGCGCGCCACGATGCGAGAAGTTCTGCTCGATCCCAACGAACTACGTCCCTTGGCCCGCAACCTTGCCACGAGGTGCCCGCCATTCACGCAGCACAAGCTGCCGTGAGAGGATCGCGCTTGGTACCCGTTCGAACCGTTTCCCGTCTCACCGAATATCGCCAGATATAGACGGCTGTGACCACTGGGATCGTCCAATCGTTGGACCCAATGTGTCTCGACCTTTCTAAGGCCTGGAACAGCCATCGTGGTCTGTCGCAGAAAGGCCAGGATGAACCCTCACGCGAAACTGCGTGTCCAATTCGGGTGCCCAACACCGCGGTCCAACTCGCCAACCGGCTGCGATGCCATGGAACGCGGATCGCTCGTGCATTGTGGCAGCTGCCCAACAACCCTCTCGTCCAACGACCATTTCAGCAGGCCGACTCCGGTCTGCACCACTTCCTGGCTCGGGCAGCTTCATAGACTAGGTGCCGCGAAGTGTCCGCACAGCGCAGGTCGCGGTGTGCCACCCGTGGGGTTGCGTCGGACCTGAGGGGCCATAACTCCGAGCCTTCGCGCATGCAAAACGCGACTCGTAATTTACCGAAAGTTCATGAGTTCCACGCAATCTGGCCCGGCCAAAACGCTTGACCGACGGGCCGAAAACGCCTATCGTAGTACAGGCCAAACGCCCCCTTCGTCTATCGGCTAGGACGGCAGGTTCTCATCCTGCAAAGGCCGGTTCGATTCCGGCAGGGGGTGCCAATCTACGGTCCTAACGGCGCCACTTCCCGCACACCTTGCGAGGCCGGACACGGTACATACGTGGCAACAATTTCCTCCAGCAACGCCCGGTAGCGATCCATTGCCTCGGCTGGCGCGCTCAGCTGAATGTGATGGTTGGTTGTGCCCACTAAACAGTCGAACAAGATCGAAGCGGTTCGGTACCAGCGCACTTCGCGGCGCACCGCAGGACGGCCCGCCAACTGCTTGATCTGCGGCTCAATGTTCAGGTCCAACGCGTCGGCCTGAGCGCGAATTTCTTGCACCAAGTGTTCAAAGCGATCGGATTCCAGCACGTGCAACCGGACCCAGATCTCGAGGCCGCGGGGCCCGCGAAAGGATGTGAATACAAGTTCGTTCACCTTTCTCGGCTCGAGATCGCGTACGATCCATGTGGCCGGGATGGTCAACTCGAAGCGCCCCTCCGGGTCGCGATATCGCTGATCGTTGACTCCGAGCACCAGGCCCGTCGCATCGTCTGGCACCGACTCCTGCGCAAGGTCGCGTTGAGCCAGCCACACCACCAAGCCCGCAAACACTGCCACCACGGCCAGGCCCGCCACCGGCAGCACCCACGGAGGGTGCCGCGCTGGTTCGGAATGGGGACGGGTCGCCGGATCGCGCGCGTGCGCTGGTACGCAACGTACGACGTGCCGCAGCTCAGCACGTGGCATGTGCCGCCCTTGGACTCGGCTGTGTCCGCGTTGTTCAGGCGCTAGATCCGATCGAACCGAATTGTTGTTCATATAGACGTCGGTAGACCCCTCCGCGCTGCAGAAGTTCTGCGTGAGTCCCAGATTCGACCACGCGTCCACGTTCCAACACGTAAATTAGATCCGCCCGCGCTACCGTGGACAAGCGATGGGCCACGATGAACACGGTGCGACCCTCCATGGCACAGTCGAGCGCTTGTTGAACCTGCCGTTCGCTCTCGCTGTCCAACGAGCTGGTTGCCTCGTCGAGAATCAAGATGGGAGGATTGCGCAGCAAGGCGCGCGCGATTGCGATCCGCTGGCGCTGTCCACCGGACAACCGAACCCCGCGTTCTCCGATGATCGTGTCGTATCCCTGAGGGAGCTGGACGATGAACTCATGCGCATGGGCAAGCCGGGCCGCTTCTTCGATCCGTTGTCGCGGAATGGATGGCTGTCCGTAGGCAATATTGGCCGCAATCGTGTCGTTGAAGAGAATCGTCTCTTGCGTCACCAGCCCCATCTGCGCGCGCAGTGAGCGGAGGGTAAACTCGCGAATGTCGCGACCGTTGATCCGAACCGCACCGGCCGTCACATCGAAAAACCGCGGCAGAAGGCTCACCAAGGTGGTCTTACCCGAACCGGATGCTCCCACGATGGCCACGCGTTGGCCCGCCTCGACCCGCATACAGATTTCTTGCAACACGGGCACCTCGTCGTACGCGAACGTGACATGGTCGAACTCAATGGACCGAATGGCCTCGCGCAACTCCACGGCATCCGGGCGGTCCGCCACGCGCACGGGTATGTCGAGAAGTTCGAAGATGCGGTCCGCCGCAGCGGCACTGTGCTGAATGTTCACATGCAGGTTGCCCAGGCGTTTGGCCGGGTCGTACATGACAAACAGCGCCGCCGCAAAGGTGAGGAAGTCTTGAACGGGCATTCGCACCCACCACGCGTATAGCAACAACAGCGCAACCCAGAGGCTGGCGAACTCCACGATGATCGGCTCGACCGCGATGCGCGCGCGCGTCAACCGCATGATCCGGCGGAACACCGATGCGCTCCGTTCTCGGAAGCGGGCGCGCTCGTACGGTTCCATGTTGAACGCCTTGACGATCCGGACCCCGGCCAACGTTTCCTGAAGCAACGCCACGAGGTCCGCCAATCGTTCCTGCCCCTCGCGCGCATGGCGTCGCACGCGCCGTCCGAACGCGACAATGGGAATCAGGCAGACGGGGAACACCACCAGGCTGGCCACCGCCAACGCCCAATCGAGCCATACGAGGTAGGCCGCGGCGCCGACCAATACCAGTGGCTGCTGCATCAGATCGGCCAACACCGTCGAGACCGCACGTTCCACCAGCATCGTATCGTTCGACACGCGCGAGATGAGCTCCCCCGTACGGGTCTGCGTGAAAAACTCCAACGAGAGATCCTGCAAGTGGTCGAAGATCGCGATGCGAAGGTCCATCACGACGCGGTTGCCCACATACTCCACCAAATAGCGACTGACGAACTGCCCCGCTCCACGCGCCAGCGTCAACAGCGGCAACGTCCCCGCCACCAGTAACGTGGCACGTAGGTCCTCCACGCGGTCCGTGAAAATCGTGGCCAGCAGCCGACGCAGGATCAAAAGCAAGGAGGTCGTCGAGCCCGCAAAGAGCAGCCCGAACGCAATCCCAACGAACAGCCGCGTCCGGTAGGGCCGCACATAGTGGAGCAAGCGGCGATAGGTGGATCCCCAGTCCGCCCGCCTCGCCTGGATACCCGACGATGCCATTACTCTCCCAGGCTTTCGAGGTAGCGTAATGCGTCCAAGGCCGCCATACATCCGGTGCCTGCGGCGGTGATGGCCTGTCGGTATACACGGTCCATGACATCTCCCGCCGCGAACACACCGGCACGCGAGGTCTGCGTGCCTACGGTCACCCGCACATACCCCTGTTCATCCATCTCCAATTGCCCACGCAAGAAGCCGGTGTTGGGCTGGTGCCCAATTGCGCAAAAATATCCCGCCACATCCAAGCGCTCGCGTTCGCCGTTCACCACATTCCGAATTGTCACGCCCGTCACCCGCTGTTGCGCGGGGTCATGGACTTCCTCGACGACACTGTTCCACTTCACGCGGATCTTCGGATTGGCGAGCACTCGCTGCTGCATGATCGGCGAAGCGCGGAACCGGTCTCGACGGTGAATGATGATCACCTCGCTCGCATGTCGGGTAAGGAACAATGCCTCTTCCATCGCTGTATCGCCCCCACCCACTACGCACACCGGGACACCCCGGAAAAAGGCGCCGTCACAGGTGGCGCAGGCCGACACACCATGGCCGATCAACGCCTGTTCCGAAGGAAGCCCCAGGTACTTCGCACTGGCCCCCGTCGCTACGATCAACGCCTTCGTGAGGACCTCTGAACCGTTGTCCATGCGCAACCGGAATGGATGCCCGCTGAGATCGGCGCTGACCACCACGCCCATGAGCATCCGCGCCCCGAAGCGCTCCGCTTGCTGGCGCATGAGGTGCATCAGCTCGAACCCGTCCACGCCTTTGGGGAAACCCGGAAAATTCTCCACCTCTGTGGTGGTCGTGAGCTGGCCGCCGGGTTGCGGCCCTTCCACCACGAGCGGTTCCACGTTGGCACGCGCCGCGTAGATCGCTGCGGTGTAGCCTGCGGGTCCCGATCCCAGTATCACGAGTCGTTCC
Organism: uncultured bacterium; assembly: GCA_900661335.1. Classification (GTDB taxonomy): domain Bacteria; phylum Verrucomicrobiota; class Kiritimatiellia; order PWTM01; family PWTM01; genus CAACVY01. The sequence goes on from CAACVY010000027.1 coordinate 20,471, forward strand.
ATGGCTCAGTGAGTCCTTTCGTGGGGCAAACTATAGCAGGGGCGCGGTCCGTATGCACGTGGGGTCATCCGGCCTAACGCCGTCCCTGCGTTGCAATAGGCCCCGCTCCAGATCATCATGATATGCATACGTGACTGCGAGGAACTTTGCGATGGCCAACTCGTCGAACCCGTCCGCTCTACGCGCCGTAATTTGGGCCGCCATCGTCGTGTCGGTCCTCACGTTTACCCCCCTGGTCATTCCGCCGAGTCAGTGCGAGCCCGTCCTCCTCGGGCTCCCTCGAACCCTGTGGGCCGGCATGCTTGTCGCCATCGTGTTGGTCGGACTGACTGCCCTCGCAGCTCGGCTCATTGGAACCGACGATTCAGGAAACCCGTCATGACACTTCAAGGATGGACAATCCTTTTGGGCTTGGGTTACCTCGCGCTCTTGTTGTGGGCGGCCGCGCGGTCCTGGCAACGCGGTCGAACCGCCGACGAGTTCATGTTCGCCGGCCGGCGCCTCGGGGTGCGCCTGGGAGTGCTGACCTACGCCGCGGCACTGTTCAGCGCGTTCACGTTTCTCGGCATGCCAGATTTCTTCCGCACCCATGGCGTGGGCTCGTGGATTTTCTTGGCGGTGTCGGACGCCATGATGGTCTTCTTTGTCGTCCTGTTCGGCACGGCCATCCGCCGGCGCGCACGCGAACTCGGATTCAACGGCATGGCTGGCATGATGGCCCAAGTCTATGCACAGCGATGGGTCGGCTGGGCCATGTTCGCCAGCGCATTTATTTTCCTGGTTCCGTACGTGGCGATTCAGATCCGCGGCATCGCCGTGTTTTTTGCTTCCACATTTCCCGACTTGCTTAGCCTGGCGCAATGGTCCGCGCTAATCGTGCTGATCATGCTCGGGTTCAGCGAGATCGGCGGCTTTCGCGCCATCGTCTTCGCGGATGCCATTCAAGGCCTCTCGCTGCTCGTGATCCTATGGATCCTCGCAGGGGTGTGCACGGGCCGCGTCGGCGGCTGGTCCGAACTTTGGACCCAGGTTCGGCAAGCGCATCCGGAGCTCTGCTCCGTTCCGGGCCCCAAGGGGTTGTTCACGGTGCAGTTCTTGCTCGCCTCGGCCATCGCCATTGTGATGATCCCGGCCACTCAGCCGCAGATGTCCACGCGCCTGGTGGTCATGAAGAGCACCGCCGCACTTCATCGCATGGCCGTCTCGGTGGGCGTGTTCGCCATGGTCGTAATTTTCCCCACCGCCTTAATTGGAATGTACGGCGCGATCCGCTACGCCGGCGTGCCAGCCGCCGAGTTCCAAGCGCGTGCGTTGCTGCTGGATCAACCTCCGTGGATCGGCGGGCTCTCGGTCATCGGTTTGCTAGCCGCCTGCCTCTCCACAACCAACGCCCAACTGTTTGCACTGGGCACTGAACTGCGGTCCATGCTCCACGGCGACGATCGGCAGCTGTTGAGGTGGACGCGTTGGGCAATTTTGGGGTTCGCCGCGGTCGTGTTCATATTCTCGGTCGTCATGAGCGACCAGTTGGTACTCCTGGCGCGGACGAGTTTCGCGGGCACGGCGATGATGGGGCCATTGGTGCTCGCGGCCGTGGCCATGCGACACCCACCGCGGATCATCGCGGGCTTTTCGACGATCGCCATGGTTCTTTTCTTCGTCTCCCAACTCCTCCGCTGGCCTGAACAATGGTTCGGGATTCGCCTCGATCTGGGATTGTTCGTCCTGCTGGCCATCCTCAGCAGCGCCGCTGCACTTCTTCGTCCCCGCCCAGCCTGATGGCCGCCGAATGCACGGCCAGGACCTGCGCTCCCATCTTTTCGGCGCGAAACGTCGGCGCCAAACAGAACCATTGTGGCCAGAGGCGACCCACGCGTTGGGGATGAGCCACGAGAGATCGCCACCACGCCCGGGCGTTCAACACCATCGCGGGAGCTCCGCCGCCCCATCGGTGCAGACCCGCCGCATACGCGGCTCTTGCCCGTACACACCGTTCTGGCGACCGACTCCAGGTGCGCCCCCGGACCGGTTTGTGCAGCACCTCCGCGTCGCACTCGCGGTTCGTCCTCGGCCCAGCAACTTGCGCGTGGCGACACAGTCTGCGATTCTTAGAATCGCGAGCGCCTGAAACGATTCGTACAAGAAAAGGAGGTCCATCGTGCAACTTCGATCCTGGTCCCAACTTGGGTTTGGAGCCTTGGCGTGTGCGGCCGCGGTGTTGAACACAGCCGCCGCTCCAGTCGCCAATATCCCCCGGCGTGAGATCCCCATCCTGACCAACGTGGACGTCTTGGTTGTCGGCGGAAGTTTGGCGGGAGTGGCTGCGGCCCTCGAAGCAGCGCGGTCGGGCGCCTCTGTCTACCTGATCACACCACGCTCCTATCTCGGCGAGGATCTCTGCTCCACTCTGCGGATCTGGGTTGACCCCTCGGCACCGCTTCGACATCCCCTCGTCCAGGCCGTGTTCTCCGCAGCGCCTCCGCGTGGCCCAGTAAGCGGTCCTCGCCTCTCGTTCCGCTACGAATCGGATACCTCCACCGATCCGCGGCATCCCGATTCCCGGCCTCCGCGCCGCCTGGCAGACGGAGTGGACAACGACGCCACGCGCAACAGCGTTCAGTACAACGGCCCCGTCACGATCGTCGCAGATCTAGAACGAAGCCAGCCCATCGGCCGCGTGGGTGTGCGTGCGTTCCAGCGTCCCGATGATTTTGTCGTAGGCGAAGTGGTCGTTCGTTTCAGTGACGACCAACGGTCTTGGAGTCCGCCGCTCACGATCCGCAACCCGACGCCCGAAATTCAAGCGGAAGACGATTCACTAGCGCTGGTGGCAGATGCTCATACAACCAATCGCTACGTGCAATTTGAAATTCGCCCATACCGCAGCGCCAAGCGAATTCTCCTGGCCGAACTCGTCATCGAAGGTCCCGAGGCGGCGTCCACCCCCTCGCCGCGCTACGCGCGCGTGGCGCGACCACTTCACATCCAACGCACGTTGGAAGGACAATTGATCGAGCAACGCATTCCGTTCCTCTTCCACTCGTATGTCATCGAAGTCCTGTGCGACGATCGCCACCAGGTGCGCGGCGTGGTGGTGGCCAACCGTTCCGGGCGCCAAGCGATCCTCGCAAAGCAAATCGTGGACGCCACCCCCTACGCCACCGTCGCCCGACTCGCGGGCGCTCCCTTCACACCGTTCACACCCGGCCCGCAACGGATGCGCCGCGTGGTGATCGGCGGCCAACCTGTGCCGGAGCAGCCGAACGTCGTGCGCGTAGTGCGGTCGGATGTGCGGGTGGTCGTAGCGTCCGAAACGGGGACCTTACTTCCAGTCATCGAGTACGAACTCGTCATCCCGCTGCTCGACGACTCTTGGCCCAGCTTGGCCGCAGCCGAACAAGTGGCGCGCGATCAGACGTTTACACCCGAGATCCGGGATGCCGCCGAAGTCTTGGACTGGATCCCGCCGAACACCGTTGAAACCCTTGCGCGCGCGGCAGGCCCATGGCCCGGGGCCCACCAGGTGGACTTGGGGGCTTTCCGTACGCGACAGCTTCACGGCCTTTGGATCCTGAGCGCCTATGCGGGCGTGGACCGTTCGATCGTTCCCTCCATGCGGCAACCTGATGAGTGGGCCACGCTGGGCGACCGAATCGGACGGGCTGCGGTGACCGAAGCTCGAACCGTGCCAGCCGAGTCGCGTGTACGGCCGGTACAAACCGAGACGACAGGACCGACCACCGCGCTCGCAGGCGAAGTGCGTGTGCTCTCCCCCGACGCCACGCCCCGCTTCGCAGATCTTCCACGGCTCCAATGGCCCGACCGACCTCAACCGGCTGACGCGGAAGTGGACGTGATCGTCGTGGGAGGCGGCACGGGCGGCGCCCCGGCGGGAATTGGGGCGGCGCGGCAGGGAGCACGTACGCTCGTAGTCGAAACCTTGTACGGGCTGGGAGGCGTAGGCACCTGGGGCCAAATCTCCTCCTACTATCACGGCTATCGGCAAGGGTTCACGGCGGAGATTGATTCGGGCGTCGCCGCGTTGGCCGGCCGCAACACGCCCGCCCACCGTTGGAGTGTGGAACACAAAAGTGAGTGGTTGCGCCGCGAGCTGCGAACGGCCGGGGTGGAAATCTGGTTCGGCTGCCTCGGGTTCGGGGCTTGGGTCGAGTCCAACCAAGTGGTCGGCGTCTGGGTCGCCACTCCGTGCGGTCCGCGGTTGGTCCGTGCGCGCGCCGTGGTGGACGCCACCGGCAACGCCGACATCGCCGCGGCGGCGGGAGCGCCGTGTACCTATACCGACGAAGCCGACCTCGCGGTTCAGGGAGCCGGCCTCTCACCGCGCAGCCTTTCCAAGGATTACATCAACACCGATTACACCTTCGTGGACGACACGGATGTGATCGATATTTGGCGCGTGTTCGTGGTGGGCCGCGAACTCTTTGCCGATGCATGGGACCTGAGCCGACTCATCGACACCCGGGAGCGTCGCCGAATCCTTGGCGAGGTGGAAATCAGCCCTATGGATCTCTACCTCGGGCGCACATGGTCCGACACCATTGCGCTGGCCCAGAGCAACTTCGACACTCACGGCTATACGGTTCACCCTATCTTCACCTTGCGGCCCCCGGACCGCTCGAGCCTCACGGTCGCCGTGCCACTGCGGGCGTTCCTGCCACGAGGTGTAGAAGGCCTGCTTGTGATCGGTCTTGGGATGAGCGCACACCGCGACGCGCTGCCCGTGCTGCGAATGCAACCCGACATTCAAAACCACGGGTACGCAGTCGGTGTCGCCGCCGCCTGGATGGCACGCAACCAAGTGTCCGCTCGCGCGCTGGACGTGCGGGCCCTGCAGCGACACCTGGTCGAAAAAGGCATCGTTCCGGAAAGCGTGCTGACGGACACCGACACCCCCCCAGTTCCCGAGGACCGGTTGGACTGGGCGGTCCGGTCCTTGCCGAGCGAGTGGACGGGCCTGGAGGTGGTGTTGTCGGACACGAACCGGGCACTGCCCAAGCTGCGACAAGCTTTCGCCGCGGCCACGTCGCCGAACGACCGCCTGGTGTACGCGCAGGTGCTGGGTATGCTGGGCGACCCGACCGGCGCCGAAGTCCTCGCTGAAGCAGTTCGCAACACCCCGACCGAGCAAGGCTGGGACTTCCGCGCCATGGGGCAGTTCGGACCGAGTCGCGCGCCGGTGGATGCCCTGATGTTGGCGCTTGGCCGTACGCGTTCGCCGGCCGCATTGGAGCCCCTCCTGGAAAAGGCGCGTACGCTGGACGCCCAAACCGCCTTCTCCCACCACCGAGCCGTGGCGTTAGCGCTGGAGGCGCTCGGGGATCCGCGCGCGGCGCCCGTTCTCGCGGAAGTCCTCCGCAAACCCGGCATGCGCGGGTATGCGATCACCTCGATCGAAGATGCGCGTGCGAAAAAGCTCAGCGGTGGCACGGACACCCAGGCGCGCCGCAACGCCATGCGCGAGTTGTTTCTCGCTCGCGCGTTGTACCGTTGCGGCGATCACGAAGGACTTGGAGAGGCGATCCTGCGCGAGTACGCGCGCGACCTCCACGGCCACTACGCCCGGCACGCCCGCGCAATCCTTGAACACGGACCACGCAAACTGTAAAACGCGAGCCCGCGGCCCGGGGGCTGGGTTCACCCACCCTGCGGCGTACCGACGGATCGGATCGCGAGCTTCCGTGGGAGTCGAGAGCGCAGGGTCGCGTGATCCCCCCGCCCCCGTCCAACGCTTGGACGCATGGCGACCAGATTTGTCCAAGCCTTGGAAACGCCCGGTGGCCCGTGGTGCCTCGAGCCTAGAGCCGCCGGCAAGCGAGTCCCGCCAAGAGCTCGCGCGAGCTTACGAACGCACGCTGAGGCCGACCTTCTGCGCCCATGCAGCGACCCGGTCCCGCAGCCCATGGGCATGAAGGGCACGGGTGAGCGTCGCGAACGGACGTGCCATCGCGCAGGCCAAGTCCCGACGAGGCCCATATTCCAACCGCTCGGCGGCTCGCTCCAATTGAACGCCGTTGAGGATCAGCAGCCCAAGGTAGCCGACCGCCACCGCCAGGTGAACAGCCCGCGGGGGTTTTGTCGCTCGCGTCGCAGGGCATGTTGGAATTGGTTCCACAGTGTGCACCCTCAGAATTGGAAGTAAATGAACGGAGCAACGCCCTGCGGTCCGAGTGCGAAGATCACCGTGATGACCACCGCCGCGACGATGCCCTGTACCACTGGATGCCAGCGGGCCCAAAGGCTGGCCACGCGTTCCACGCGAACGCCATCCAACGCTTGCAACCCGAAGCCCGCCAGCCACACCCAAGGCAGCATGGGATGCCAACATTGCGACGGTGCCGCTCGCCCCAACGCGCCCAGCAACCAGCCCGCATCTGCGAAGGTCCGTGCACGGAAAAAGACGTAAGTGAAGACCACGAGGTGGAACGTGACCAGGCGCGCCAGCGCACGCATCCAGAGTGGCATCGCTGCGGTGGCTTTGACGGCGCCGCCCCGAGCGCGGTAGATGCGGCGCTCCACGGTCAGGTAGACCCCGTGCAGCAAGCCCCAGACGACGAAGTTCCAGCCCGCGCCGTGCCACAAGCCTCCGAGCACGAACGTCGCGATCAGGTTCCACGCCGTCCGGCGTTCCGTGCCTCGGGAACCACCCATGGGCACGTACAGGTAATCGCGCAACCACGTGGACAGCGACACATGCCAACGCCGCCAGAATTCCTGCACCGACGCCGCCCAGTACGGAGCGTTGAAGTTCACGGGAAACTCGAAGCCCAGCAACCGAGCCACCCCAATGGCAATGTCCGAGTAGGCCGAGAAATCGCAGTACAGCTGCACAGCGTAGCCGTAGAGAGCCAAGCACGCATCCCAACGGCCAAACAACTCTGGGTTGTCGTAGACAGGATCCACCACCTGCACTCCCAACCAATTGGCGACCACGACTTTTTTGAACAGACCGGAGAAAATCCACACCATGGCCACCGCGGCGGTCTCCCGCGTAGGCACGCCGGGCTGGGAGAGCTGTGGCAATAGAACGGAAGCGCGAACAATGGGGCCCGCCACCAACTGGGGAAAGAACGCCAAGTACAACGCGAAGTCCACCAACCCTTCCGCGGGCAAGATCACACCACGGTACACGTCCATCACGTAGCTCAGCGCCTGAAATGTGAAAAACGAAATGCCGACCGGCAGGATGATCTCCAGCGCGGGCAATGGACAGGGCAGGCCTAGGGCCGCGGAAAGGCGGGCCACATTGACGAACAAAAAACCGTAGTACTTGAAGAAACCGAGGGTGCCCAGGTTGAGGGCGACCGCGCCGATGAGCACCCACCGTCGAAGCTTCGGGTCAGCGCTCTTTGCGACCCACAGCGCCGCCGCATGGTTCACCACCGAGGAGGCCACGAGCAACAGCACGAACCGGGCATCCCACCAGCCGTAAAATACGTAGCTGGCGGCGAGCAGGAACCACTTCAACGCACGTGGATGGCCTCGGAGTGCCCACCGCCCGGCATACACGACCGCAAAAAAGATCGCGAACACAACCGTCGGGAACAGCACGCTAATGCTCCAATCTCAGAAGCGGTAGCGTAAGCCGCCAAGCAGTGAAAACTCGTTGTAGTTCGGGTTCCGGTTGTACGAGGCTTCGCCGTTGATCGACCAATGCTCGCCGATGGGCTTGCGGAACGACGCTGCCAGTCCGAGCACCGGTTCCCACTCCTCTTCGGGTGGCGGCCCGGGTTCGAACCGTTCGCGGATCGCCCGCGCCACGGTGAGCCGGTAGCGCTCTTCTTCCTCGGGCCGCACGTCTTCGCGCCCAATGCCCAACCGCAACCGAAGGTTGTAGTACATGCGCAGATACTGTCCACGGAAGCCCGTCTCGACGTAGTAGCGCTGCAAGTGGTACGGAGTCCAGTACGCCCGGCTTTCGAAGTCGGAGGTGTCGTAGGACGCGCGCAGTCCGACACGGAATCCCGTGCGCTCGTGCAACGTCCAGGAAGTCCCGATGGCGAAGTGATCGCGCGTGTTGTCATCGCTGAAATCGTAGTGCACAACGGATCCGAGTAGGGTCCAAGTGTCGGTCAAGCGCACGTTGGCGATGCCCATGAACATGTCGTAGGCAATGTCCTCCACCACGGCCAAAGCCGACGGGGCCATGTCTCGTTCGTAGCGAAGCTGCAAGTCGAGCAACGGGATGGGGCGCAGTTGACCTTCCAGTGAACCCACCACGACGGTGCGGTCCGCATCCCCCGAGAACGCCCGTTGTAACAGATCGCCCGCCACGTAGATCCCATTAGGGAATGTAAACATCGCCCGTAGCCCCACGTCGCGTTCATCCACATCCAAGCTGTACTTGTGCAACGAGACCACGGGGCTCAACGTGCGCCCGCGACGCAGGATATTAGTGACCACCTCGAGGACATCCTGCTGCAAGAAACCGATGCCGGCGCGACCTTCCAGCACAAGGTTCGGGGTAAGGTTCAATCCCGCCAGGCCAAAGATCCGCCCACTCCGACGGTCTTGGTTGTCACGGAAATACTCGCCCTCTGCGCCCACATAGGGCTTGCGAGGTTCGATGGTCCATGGCGACTTTGTGATCGTGCCGGGGCCCTGAAGAGGGGTTCCGAACGGGCGCGCTAAACGCGATTCCACATACTCCCGCAACCGTTGCAACGGGCGCTCTGGATAGCCGTCCGCCTCGAGCGACTCCAGGGTGCGCCGGGCCAGGTACAACTTGCCCTCCTGGGCGGCGAATTCGGCCCGCAACCGTCGCGCCAAGAACACCGGGTGGTGCTCGTACAGGTAGTCCACCAGATCCTGACCCGTCATATCACGGTCGGGCTCATACCGCTGGTACAGCAACGGGTTGTCGCCGGCGATCGCATAGCCGAATACGCTTTGAATAAAGCCGATCTCAAACCGCCGCTGAGCGTGGTTGAGGATGCGGCTGATTGGGTCGTCGACGTTCGTTTCGTCCTCCTGGCCGATGTCGCCGAACGGGTAGGCCACGAAGTTGACCGGGCCACCCAATTCACGACGGAGAATCTCCCGGCTTTCGGAAAATTCGGCCGCCAAGCGCTGCTCGTACTCCTCGAGGGTCTCCAACCGTCCAAGATCTGTGCGCCACAATAAATTCGGTAACGGATGCCACAACCGTCCCGATGAATCCACCGGCGCCAGAATGGACCCGTTGAGCATATGGCCCCCGAATTCCCAACAGCCCTCCCTTTGATACTGACGCAATTCGTCCCACGAGCAAATGAACGGATGCTGCTGGAGGATGTACCCCACCGGCACATGCATGCTGAACACCAACCCAAGCTCTTTCGCCACCCTGGTGCCGTAGAACATCGAATCCTTGCGGCCATCATCAAAGGTGACACAAACGGTCAAGCGCGGGGCGACGCCGCTCGAACCGGGTCGTCCAGAACGGCTCAGGACGGGTCGCAGCGTGGCAGGCTCGGGATTGGTCGGCCCGCCAGTTCGCTGAAGCACCATGTTCAGCTCGCTCGCGCGGACGAATCGCGCCTTGGCTTTCTGCAGCGCTACCATGTGCTCCCGCAAGCGGTCCACCGGCAACGCGTCCGAGAAGTAATGGCTCTGCGTCAAGCCGTGGTAGAGCAGGACCGCCACGGCACCTTGCTGGCCGATGGCTTCCAAACGGTCCAGCGCCTCGTGAGCAGTGTGAAAGTCCCCGCGCGACGACTCGATTCGCGCCAAGTGGTATAGCAAGTATGGATCATGGGGATTGAACCGGCTTAGGGCTGTCAACTGCTCGCGAGCCAGTTCGAACTGCTTGGCGGCCAGATAGGTTTCCAGCAACCCTTTGCGAGCACGGATGTTGTAAGGATTCCGCTCTTTCAAAACTTCAATGAACTCGCGCTCCGCCTCCGGCAGCATCCCATCCATCATTAACAGCTCCGCCAAGAGTAAGCGGGCATCCGCCGAGTAGGGAAGTTCCGCGCGACGCTCGCGGGCCAGGTCAATGGCCTCGCGGAGGCCGTAGACCCGGGGTTCTTTTTGGTGCAACCGCACGAGCAATCGAATCAGCCGCGATCGGTATCGTTCGCGGTCCGAAGGAGTCTTCACCGCGGCGATCAGCGCACGCAACCTGGGAATGGCCTCCGCGGGCCGTGGACCGAACTCGGCGAGGGACGCCAGCACGTCCAACGCGTTGACGTCATCCGGCACCAACTCGAGAGTTCGCGTCGCCAGCTCTCGGGCCCCCTCGGGGTCGTTCGTGTGCAGCCGACACAAGGCTTCCATGGACATATAGGTGGGATTGTCCTGCGCGGTGGCGCGCAGGCGCTGCCACAGCGGCAAGGCTTGGTCGAACCTCCAGGCAAACGTCAACGCCCGTGCGTACTCCGCCACGACGTCCGGCCGGTTGGGATCGGCGGACACCAGCTCGTCCAGCAGCTTTATGGCCTGCGCACTATCCCCTTTCCACAACAGCGTGCGGGCAAGGTCGAATTTCACCGATGCGTTATTCGGCGCCAACGCCAGCGCCTTTCGGTTGTAGTCGATCGCCTCGTCGAGGCGGTTTTCCGCCGCGGCGGCCCGGGCCAGCAGCATATACGGAACCGGGCTGCGCGGATCCAACGCCAACAGCTGTCGCCACAAGGCACGCGCGTCGTCGCGTCGCCCAAGCACCCAGTAACTCCAACCTAATTGCTCCCACGCGGCGGTCAATGACGGATCGTCTTTGAGAATCTCTTCCAGCAGCCGAATGGCTTGCTCGTGCTTTTGTTCTCGCGCCAATGCGATGGCTTCCTCCAACCGCACGTGCGCCGGACCAACATTGGTCACCACCGGCGTCCATTGAATCGCGGGCGGCGGCGGCCCTGCCCTCGAACGTGACGCCCCACCGGTCGGGGCCGGCTTGGCACTGCTCCGACCGAACAACTCGTCCAATAGCGTTCCCCCCCACGCCGGCGAAGGGCTGGACACCTCCACGGGCGCGACCTCTGTGCTCGTTCCGGCCGGCGCAATGGCTGCCGTACTTTTTACCGTCTCGGCCGTCTGGGTGGCTTCTCGAACCAAGGCCGGCGAAGGCTCGCCTCGCGTGGGAGTGGCCGCGGGCGGTTCCGCCGCCGGCGGCGCGGCCACTGTGACGGCCCCTTCAACCACCGCTGGAGCTGCACCGGTCGACAACTTCGGCGTGGGAACTTCAGGCGAGAGTGGCCGAGAACGGTACGGACGCAGTTGCAAATCTTCGGCCCCGAGCGCGATCGCCAGGAGCACATTCCACACCAGACCCAGCGCCCACCACCGTTGCCAGGTCGAGCCAATTCTTCGCTGACGCGCGCGAAGATCACCCCTACGCTCGGGCGAGTTCATCCACAGAGCTCCCACATGGGCAAGCCACCTGCCATCAAGTTGTCCTGGGCTTCACCTTACCGCAGAATGGCCACACTGTCACTATGCACACAACCGTGTCACGCAATACCACCGAGGTCGCGCCTCCGGGCGTACTGCGCATCCGCCGCCGTGCTCGTTCCCCAGGTGCGCCAGACACGGCCCAGGATCCGAGCTGGCACGACCAGCTCACCGGACTCCTTAACCGGCACTGGTGGATCCAATTTTGCCGCCGAACTCGGCCTGTGCGTTCCCGCGCTTGGCGATTCCTGTTGTTGGACGTCGACCGGCTGCGCGAATGGAATCATCGTTGCGGCTATACTGCCGGCGACCACTGCCTTGCGCGCATTGCGCGTCGGTTGAGCCGTTCTCTTGGCCAGCGTGCCCCGGTCGTCCGGCTCGGCGGCGACGAATTTGGCATTACATGGGCGGCCGATTCTGCCATGGATGCTTGGATGGCACGTTGGGTTCGGAACATCACGCGCCCCTCGCGAATTCGACCGACTCTTTCCGCCGGAGTGGTTGCGATGCGTTCTCCAGGCCGTCCTGCGTGGAACCGGCTAGTGGACGCCGCGTATCGGGCACTCCAAACGGCCAAACGTCGCCAGAGTTCTCGCGTGGTTTGGCAATGGGTGTGATTCGCATCACGGGTGGTCAATGGTCGGGGCGCTACTTGCGAGTGCCGAGCTGGGGAGTGCGTCCATCCCAGGACCGGATTCGCCTCGCGATCTTTTCATCACTCGGTGGGTTCGTGGAGAACACCCGCGCACTGGACCTGTTCGCTGGCAGTGGCGCGTATGGGTTCGAGGCACTCAGTCGCGGCGCGCGGACGGTTTGCTGGGTGGATCGTAACCGCCGGGCGTGCGAAACGATTCAACGCAACCTCAACGAACTGTTGCCCCCAGAAGAGCGGTACCGCGGTTGTGTCGTATGCGCGGATGCGCTGGATGTCCAAACCTATCGAGACGCAGGCCCATATGAGCTAATTCTGGCCGATCCCCCCTACCAGCTTTCCCAACGGTCTGAACTGCTAGCCGAAATCCAGTCTCGGCTCGTGGCTCACGACCTTGTGGTCCCCGGAGCCGTGCTAGTCTACGAAGTGGCCGCCCGCGCCCGTCCGAGCCTGGCCGATGGATGGACAATGGTCCGTGAACGACGCGCGGGCGACAGCCGTTGGCTCCTCACCCAATGGCAAGGTCCGGACCCAAACGCTCCTCGGTGAGCATTCGAGAATCCGACCCGAATAGGACCCGCTCCGTTCGGGCTGCGGACGAGTCCGCTCTCATCGGCTGAGCCGGGTAATTACCCCACCGCGCACACCGAAACATGTGGCAGTTTCGGTGCGCCCTGCGACACTTTCGAGCCATTCCATACCCGTCAGATCATTGTAAGATCAGAACGTCCGACGTGCCAGACACACGCTCGGGACCGTCGTTTCGTAACCGCGATGCTCTGTAGCCAACCAAGTGAGATGAACTGCGCAGATTCTTCGTCCAACCGCACACCACGCGAGGCGCCGCGAGAGATCTCAACTGGAAATTGCACGATTTTAGCATCGGGGCGTTGGCTACAACTTCGACGACCACACCAGCCGACAAGGTTCGTGTCCTCCCATCGCCGCGCAAAGTACGGGAGGCCACCCACAGTTCAAGCTGCCCGCTTGTCTTTTGCTGGGTTCTGGCGGCTTGTCAGGTCCCTGCGTGGATGGTCTCGGCCTGCCGCCTTAAGAGATTGATCCCTTTGATCATTAAGAAGACGCACCAGGCAAGGATGAAGAAATCCAACACGGTCTGGACAAAGCGGCCATAGTTCAACGTCACAGCCGTTGCACCGCCGGTAGCCGACTTCAACACGATCGCTAATTCCGAAACGTTCACCCCACCCAGCCACAATCCAACGAGTGGCATGATCACATCGTTGACCACAGAGTTGACCATCTTGCTGAATGCCCCACCCATGATGATTCCGATCGCCATGTCTATTACGTTACCCTTGATAGCGAATTCTTGAAACTCCTTCACAACGCTCATCGTACCTACTCCTTTCTGCGGGTCTCCGCCACCGCCATGCTAGCAAATTGCCCCAGGCCCCGTACGGCGCAGCCGCTAGGCAAGTTGTGACGATCGGTGACGGTACATCGAGGAGTTACACGGAATGCCTTGCTCAAAGCGCGCGGGGTTTTTCTTACGCGTTCGAATAACATGGGAATGGCTGGTATCACAGAGGCTCTTCCGTGCGATGTGAATCTTCTCGACGGACCCGTTCGTTTGAAGCCTAGATGTGACCAGAATGCGCTTACCGACCAGCCAGAGCAAGAAAGGTTCTTACGTGGATCTGACAGCGTCCGCACTATGACGCGCCGCATATGGAGGCTGGTTCCCACGTCGCACTACGTCGCGCCGTAGGCTGAAATCCTCCGCAAGCCGCGTTCCCTGGCGCGCTCGTCAGGTTCCCATAGCCGTCGTAGCTGAGTGGCTCCCCGTCCACGCTGGTGTTTTGGCTTAGCTTGTTCGCCGTGTAGCTCACCGACACCCCATTCTCCACCACCTTCGTCCGGTGGCCGATAAGGTCATAATTCATACTGCACGCCTCGCGCCGGCATGCCGACTTGGAACGTTCCCCCGTGGGTTCATCCGAGGCTTGGATGCGGACCGCGGGGCCAGGGGGCACACTTGCGGGCCTCAGGGGCGACGCCGAAGGGCGTTTTCGGAGAAGCTGGGCGTATCTCCGGGTGCGGAAACTCTGGGCGCAGGTTCCGCAGGTGTGGATGGCGGCAGAAGAACTTGCTGCGCGCTACTGGGCCGAGCGCAGAAAAACGACGAGGGCTACGAACAAATCGCCACCGGGCTTCGCACCGCGGACCTGCTGTTTGCTCTCTTCTGACCCATTCCGAACATCCCAACCGCGCGTACCCCAGCCCGCCCCACCGCTGTCCCGCGCCCGCCTCTACGCGAGAAACTTGCCCCCCCCGCGCCTCCCTCTGCCCAATCCATTCTCAAACTGCACGTCGCAACGTGCCTCGCCGGGCTCGACTCGCGCGACGGGCTCCGTTGCGGCGG
>CAACVY010000026.1 GCA_900661335.1 uncultured bacterium
CACGCTTGCCCAGCCTGGTGCGTATGGCGGTGACTGCGCATGGATTGGTCGAAAATGTCGAACGAATGGGTCTTCGCGCGCCCCACGACCTGCCGACGGCGATCGGCTGCAGGCGTGACTCGACAGCACATCCCCTTGCGTTCGAGGTGGTTCGGCCTTAGCATGCGATGGCATGAAATTGACCACCTATGAAAAAATCTGGAATCGGCACGTGGTGAAGGAGTTACCAGACGGTACAGCGCTGCTGTACATTGACCGCCACCTGGTCCACGAGGTGACCAGCCCTCAAGCCTTCGACGGATTGCGGCTGGCAGGCCGGCGTGTGCGACGTCCAGATTTGACTTTTGCCACTATGGACCACAATGTCCCGACGGACGAGTCCGGCGAGATTCGCGATCCCATCGCGCGGGAGCAGATCGCCACGCTCGAAGCCAATTGCCGTGAGTTCGGGATTCAACTATTTGGCTTGGGCCACGAGCGCAACGGCATCGTGCACATCATCGGACCGGAGCTGGGGCTGACGTTGCCTGGCACGACCATCGTGTGCGGCGACTCGCACACCGCCACGCACGGCGCTTTCGGAGCGCTCGCCTTTGGGATCGGGACTTCCGAAGTCGAACACGTGTTAGCGACTCAAACATTGCGGCAAAAAAAATCCCGTACCTTCCGGGTCCAATTCAGTGGACGGCTCCCGCGCGGCGTGTCGGCCAAGGACATGATCCTCAAGCTGATCGGCACGATCGGCACTGGAGGGGGCACTGGGTATGTGTTCGAGTACGACGGCGAGGCCATCCGCTCGCTGAGCATGGAGGGTCGGATGACCATCTGCAATATGTCTATTGAAGCGGGCGCGCGCGCGGGCTTGGTGTCGCCGGACGAGACCACGTTCGAGTACCTCGCCGCCGGCGACCGCCCCTTTGCACCACGGGGTGCGGCGCTGGACCGCGCCATCGAGTTTTGGCGGTCGCTGGCCGCCGATGCGGACGCTTCGTACGACCGCGAAGTCACCCTCGACGTTTCCTCGCTGGCCCCGCAGGTGACATGGGGCACCAGTCCGGGGATGGTGGTGGATGTGGACCAACCGATCCCGCCACCGGACCGCGTGCCAGGCTACAGCCGGCAGGACGTCGAGCGAGCGTTGGAGTACATGGGCCTCCAGCCCGGTCAGCGGCTCACCGATGTACGCGTGGACGTGGTGTTCATCGGCAGCTGCACCAACGGCCGCATCGAAGACTTACGTGAGGCGGCGCAGTATGTGCGCGGACGCCGCGTTGCCCCCGGGGTTCGTGCGCTCGTTGTGCCGGGTTCTGCCACCGTGCGGCGCCATGCCGAAGCGGAAGGGTTGGATCGCATCTTTCGCGAGGCGGGCTTCGAATGGCGTCGCCCGGGTTGTAGCATGTGCCTGGCCATGAACCCCGACCGCCTAGAGCCCGGCGAGCGCTGCGCGGCTACGTCGAACCGTAATTTCGAAGGGCGGCAAGGCAAAGGCGGACGCACGCACCTTGTCAGCCCTGCGATGGCCGCCGCGGCCGCGATTGCAGGGAAGTTCGTGGATATTCGTACTTGGGACGTCTAACACCCGATCGGGAGATCTTTGCCATGGAGCCGTTTCGACAACACACTGGTCTGATTGCCGTACTGCCACGCGCCAACGTGGACACCGACCAGATCATTCCCAAACAGTTCTTGAAGTCCATCCGCCGCACCGGCTTCGGTCCGGCATTGTTTTTCGACTGGCGGTACCTTCCCGATGGCACCCCGAACCCGGAATTCGAACTCAACCAACCACGGTATGCGGGGGCCAGCATTTTGTTGACGGGCAACAATTTCGGATGTGGCTCGAGCCGGGAGCATGCGGTGTGGGCCTTGCAACAGTATGGGTTCAAAGTTCTGATTGCCCCGTGGATGAACACCCCTTCCGGACGCGTCGCAGGGTTCGCCGACATTTTTCGCAACAACGCCATTCGAAACGGCCTCTTGCTGATCGAGTTGCCCGAGCCCGACGTGCGCCGAATCCAAGCTGCGGTGTCGGCGCATGAGGGCCTCCGGGCAACCGTGGATCTGGCGACGCAGCAGATTGTTCTGCACACCGACCCGCCCCAGGTGATTCCGTTCGAATGCGATCCGCAGGTTCGGCAAACCTTGTTGGAAGGCTTGGACGAGATTCGCCAGACGCTTCAGTGGGAAGCGGAGATCACGGCCTTTGAGCAACGTCACGACGTCCAACTCCCTGCCCTGCGATAAGCGGGATGGCGAGGCGGCGGTGGGCGGCACCCGACCGAGGTTCTGGCCCGACCTGAACCTGGCACGGGATGCCATCGTTTTGATGGTCAGCAACGGCCTGGCGGGTTTCTTTTTTCTCCTCGTTCACATGGTGGCCGGGCGCTGGCTGCCCCCGCGCGAATATGCGGTGTTCGTCGCGTTGCTGGGGCTGTTGTGGATCATCCTGGTGCCGTCCTCGGCCTTGCAAGTCGCCGTGGCTCGCTACGCGGCAGAGTACGCGCACGCGCAAGAGCACGAGCTTTGGGCACGATTGTTTCGCACGATCCTCCGCTGGGTCACACTCGGAGGAGGAACCCTGTGGCTGGTGTGGTGGCTGGCGGCCCCGTGGCTCGACGAGCGGCTTGGCCATCCGGGTGTGGGTGCCGTTCGATGGGTTGGTGCCATCGCGTGGCTAAGTCTGTACACGCCAGTGGTCACGGGCGTGTTGCAGGGCGCACACCGGTTTGGATGGATTGCCTTGGCGGCGCTTGCACCGGGGGTGGTTCGCCTTATCTTGGCAGTTCCTTGTTCACTGTATGGCCAGAACGCGGCCGCCATGCTGGGGGCCTACGCAGGGAGCGTCGCCGCGGGCCTTCTGGTTGGCCTGTGGCCGGTGCGCCACGCGTGGCGGACGTCGGGTACGGTTAGTCTTCGGCCGTTCGTGGGCTACTTTTTGCCGGTGGCCGTCGGCCAACTGGTGCTATACGCATTGATGAACGCAGATTTGATCCTCTCGCCGCGGCTGCTGCGAGGCCCAGTGTTCGAGTCCTATGGCAAAGCGGCCATGCTGGCTCGAACCGTGCTGTTCTTACCGATGCCCCTTGTCTTGGCCATGTTTCCTCGCGCGGTCGTGTCCAATCGCCGGCGGATGTTGCTGCAACCTTTGGCTATGGGTACCTTCCTATCCGTGGTCCTTGCAGGCGTCCTCACGGCGATTCCCCACTGGGCTTTGCGGGCGATGTACGGAGTGGAAAGCGCCGCGATGGTGCGGCTCCTGCGCTACTACGCGTGGGCGGCCGTACCGTTGGGAACCACGCAATTGTTGGGCCAGTACCTTTGGGCGCGCCGCGACACCGCTGGCGTGGTCCTGCTCGCGCCGTTGGTGGGCCTGTATGTCGTCCTGGCCGCTCGCTGGGCAGTCGGCAACGCCCCGGCACTCATTGCAGGCTTGGGCGTCACCAGCCTGGCGGCCTGCGCGCTGCTGGTCGGGCGCGTGATGCGACGCTGGCAGGTCTCGAACACATGAGCGCGAAGGTCCCAATGCCCCGGCGTGTGTTGGTGTTGTCCTTGGCAGGCGCTGGCGACACCTTGCTTGCCACTCCCCTACTCCGCGAAATCCGCCTCGGGTGGCCCGCCACTCGTGTAGAGGTCCTGACCATGCAGGGCACAGCGCCTCAACAAGTGTTGGAGGGCAACCCAGATGTCCAGCTCGTCGAAAACTTTGACTTTCTTTCCGCCGGCCGTGCCCGCTCCGTCCTGTTTTGCCTGCGTCAACGGCGGCGCCACTACGACTACTCGTTCACCGTCATGCCGCAAAACCGGCTCGAATACAATCTCATCACATGGCTCATCGGAGCCCGGCACCGTGTCGGATTCGAATTTGTGTGTGACTGTGGCGCCCGCCCTGACCGGTGGCTGACGCACGTCGTACGCGAAGACCGCCAACTCCATGTCGTGGACAACAACCTGCGTCTTTGGACCGAAGCACTGGGCCAGCCGCAGCGGGATCCAGATCCGCGCCCACGCCTATATCTGGACGCCGCACACCACCAGTTCGCCGAACGTTGGTTGGCCTCCCAGGTTTCCAGCGCACGACGCCTCATCGGATTCCACCCCGGATCCGGCACCACGAAAAACCTCATCCTCAAACGTTGGCCCATGGACCAATGGACGGAGCTGGCGCGCCGACTCGGCCGGGACGACTCGACGAGGATCGTACTCTTTGGAAGCCACGATGAACGCCCATTACGCGAGGCCATCGTGAGATCGGCGGGACTGCCCGGGAACCGAATCCTGGTGGCCCCGGACGGGAGCGTACGCCATACCGCCGCGCTGATCGCGCGCATGCAGTGCTTTGTGTGTGGGGACACGCTCCTGACCCATGTGGCCGCGGCGATGAACGTGCCGGTAGTGGCCATCATCGGCCCCACGGATCCACGGGCCACAGGGCCGTACCGAGTCCCGCACCGAATCGTACGACTGGGTCTTCCGTGCAGCCCTTGCTATTTTTTCTCGAAACACGGCATTCTCTGCAGGCATCCAAGGCCCATGGCGTGTCTTCAAGACCTTGGGGCAGCGCAGGTGGAAGTTGCAGTTCGGAGTTTGCTGAGCGAGATCGAGGCAACGTCCATGAGTTCATGAACATCGTAGTCACAGGCGGCGCAGGGTTCATCGGAAGCCATTTGACCATTCGGCTGGTCCGCGCGGGCCATCATGTCCGCGTCATAGATAACTTTTCCACGGGGCAAGAGCGATTCCTTGATGCAGTTCGAGGCGCTCCGAATCTGGAAGTGGTGCGGTGCGACATCCTGGACTTGCCCTCGCTCACGAACGCCATGGACGGCGCGGAGTTCGTCTATCACCTCGCGGCCAATGCGGACGTTCGGTTCGGGCTCCAACATCCTCGGAAGGATCTAGACCACAACACGATCGGTACCTTCCACGTGCTCGAAGCGATGCGGCAAGTCGGGGCGCGCCACATTGTGTTTTCTTCCACCGGTTCGATCTATGGTGAGCCCTCGATCCACCCTACTCCCGAAGATGCCCCCTTCCCGATTCAAACGTCCCTCTACGGTGCTTCAAAGCTCGCGGGCGAGGGTCTCATCGAGGCGTACTGCGAAGGCTTCGGTTTTCAAAGCTGGATTTTTCGTTTCGTTTCGATCTTGGGCGAACATTACTCCCACGGTCACGTGTTCGACTTTTACCGTAAGCTGCGCGCCAACCCGCACGAGCTGGAGGTACTCGGCGACGGACACCAGAAGAAATCCTACCTTTACGTTCACGACTGCCTCGATGCGATCGAACTCGCCGTGCAAAAAGCTCAGGAAAAGGTCAACATTTTCAACCTGGGCACGGATGAGTACTGCGAGGTCAACGATTCCGTCCGTTGGATCTGCGAAGCCCTCGGTGTTCGACCCGTGTTGCGGTACACCGGCGGGCCGAGGGGATGGATTGGTGACAGTCCGTTCATTTACCTGGACACGCGCAGAATTCGAGCACTCGGCTGGCACCCCACACTTTCCATCCGTGAAGCCGTTCTTCGAACGCTGCGCTACTTGGAAGCCAACCCATGGTTGCTGGAGGCTCGAGCATGAATCACCCGGTTCTCGAAGGGCGGCGTGCGATCATCACGGGCGCGAGTCGGGGACTTGGCGAAGCCTTGACGCGGACATTTTGGGAGGCGGGCGCTTCTTTGCTTCTCGTGGCGCGGTCCCGTGACGCCTTGAAGCAAGTGGCCGATGGTCTTCCGCCTCGGGATGGACAAACCGTGCGGATTTTTCCGGCCGATTTGGCCCAGCCCGGTGCGGCGGATGCCATCGCGAGATGTGCCGAAGAACAATGGAGGGAATGGGACATTCTGGTCAACAACGCCGGCACTCAGGGGCCGATTGGACCGCTTTGGACCAACGATTGGTCGGAGTGGGTGCGCACCCTTCAAATCAACCTTCTTTCGCCGGTGGCACTATGCCGTGCCAGCGTGCCGCACATGAGGACCGGCGGGGTGATCATCAACGTGGCCGGTGGCGGCGCAGCCACCTCGCGCCCCAATTTTTCAGCCTACGCTACGTCGAAGGCGGCGATCGTCCGATTTACTGAAGTGCTCGCCGATGAGTTACGGCCTCGCAAAATCCGGGTCAACGCAATTGCCCCCGGTGTGCTGCCGACCGAGTTGCTGCGCAGCGTGCTTCATGCCGGGGCGGAACGCGCCGGCGAACGCGACTACGCGGCCGCCCGTGCCGCGTTAGAACGTTCTGACCCTTACGCGTTCGAAGCTCCGGCCCGGTTATGTGTCTGGCTAGCGTCGCCGGAAGCGTCGGAAATCACAGGAAAATTTCTCAGTGCCGTGTGGGATCCGTGGCCTGAGCTGCCCCAACACATGGACGATCTGGTGAATTCCGACGTGTATACTCTGCGCCGCATTGTTCCTCGCGACCGGGGTCTCTCCTGGGGATGCTAGACCGCGGGCAGGCCTCGAGGCGACCTGCACCTCTTGGACGCCGTTGACCGTGGTCGTTTGACTGGTCCGGCGCATGCAGGTACATTCGACTTCTCGCGGAGTTGACCGAATGAAGATCACTGATCAGACCGTTTCAGCCTGCCGAGGGCGGTTCACTGCCGAAGCCTCCCCCGAGGAAGTTCGGGCCGAGTGGACCGCCGTGCTGCAAGAGATCGCTCCTACGGTTCGGTTAGAAGGCTTCCGCCCAGGCCGAGCGCCGCTCGACGTGGTGTATGCAAGGTTCAAGCCGCACGTGGACCAGCTCATTCGGCAGCGCCTGACACAACGGATTTTGCGCCAAATTCACGAGCAGACCCAGCGCCGTGTCTACGAGTTGGTGGACGTTCACTTCAATGAGCTCAGCAAGTTGCCCGACCAGTTCGAAGCCACGCTGATCGTAGACCTCTGGCCGGAGTTCACTTTGCCGGATTACAAACATCTTCCACTCCGGATGCAAGTTCCCTCCGTCACGGATGAACAAGTGCAGCAAGTCCTCACCCAGTTGAGGGAACGTAATGCCCGGTACGAAGACGCCCCGGAAGGACATGCAGTGGCCGAAACGGATCTGGTCCAGGTGGACGCGGTGGGACGTGTGGATGGGCAGCCGATCGAAGAACGGGTACCTCGAGCGCGAGGAATCGGGCGCATGGTGCGCGCGTGGCTACAGGTCGGTCCCGGCTCCTTCCCGCGCGATCTAGCTCGAGCGCTGATCGGAGCCACCGTGGGCGAGGAACGGCGAGTACGAGTGTCGTTTCCGGCAGATTTCAGCATTCCCCAACTCGCCGGTCTCGACGCCGACTATGACGTTACGGTCCGTGGGATTCGGGTTCGAACCTTGCCACCTCTTGACGACGCCTTCGCCCGACAGCACGGAGAGGAGTCATTGGAAAAACTCCGCGAGAAGGTCTACCAAAGTCTTTTGGAGGCGAGCCGGCGACAAGCGCGCGAAATGCTGTTCGCCCAAATTCTGGAGCTTTTACTGAATCAAACGCAGATGGATCTGCCAGAAACTGCGTGGGCACAAGAGCTGCGCTCGGAAGTGGCGGACGTCGTAATGTCAAGGCTGCAAAAGGGAGAAACCGAGGAACAAGTGCGGGCCGACAAGGTCGCCATTGAGCAGGAAGCTGCCCAACGATCGCAGCGCCGGCTCCGAGCCATGTTTTTGCTTCGGCGGTTAGCCGAGTCGGAACAGATCGAGGTCACACAAGAGGAATTGAAGTCGCGAGTACGCGAGGCGGTCGCCGACTACGTCCACCGCGCGGGCCAGGAGCCGGACAAGGAGACGGTGGAGCGGATGGCCTCGGCCATGTATTCGTCGCTATTATACGAAAAGGTCCGAGAACGGATTGCCCAGTACTACGAACCCAACAGTTCGGAATCCCCGACGGCGGTGGCATCATGAAATCGCGAGCGCAGATTCTCATCCCTATGGTCATCGAGCAGACCGGCCGCGGCGAGCGGGCGTACGACATCTACTCCAGGTTGCTCAAAGAACGGATCGTGTTTGTCGGGATGCCGATCACCGACGAGGTGAGCAATCTGGCGATCGCCCAGCTGCTGTTCCTCCAGAGCGAGGATCCAGAGAAACCGGTGCACTTGTACATCAACTCGCCTGGCGGGGCCGTGACCGCGGGGTTGGCGCTCTACGACACCATGCAGTTCTTGAAATGCGCGGTGTATACCTACTGCGTCGGCCAAGCCGCCAGCATGGCCGCAGTGCTGCTGGCCGCGGGGACGAAGGGCCATCGCTACGCCTTACCCAACGCACGGATCATGATCCACCAACCCTGGGGTGGCGTGGAGGGACAGGCCACCGACATCAGCATTCAGGCGCGCGAAATCCTCCGGTTGCGCGACCGCTTGAATGAGATCCTTGCCTACCACACCGGCAAGCCCCTCGAAGTTATCGCCCGCGACACCGATCGAGACTTTTTCATGTCGGCCGAGGAGGCCAAATCCTATGGCCTGGTGGATGAAGTCCTTCGGGCGCCCGGGGGTGGAAAGAAAGGTTGACCGATGAGCTCGGCGTTCCGAAGGTGTTCGTTTTGCGGAAATAGCGACCAACAGGCGTGGCTATTCACGTCCCCCAAAGCGGCCATCTGCGAACGCTGCATTGACGAGTGCTCGGAAGTCTTGAAAGAGTGGCGCCGTGAACAGCGCATCGACCGACCCGCCTCGCGATCGCCCCTCCAAATCGAGGTTCCAACACCGAAGGAAATCCATAAGTTTTTGGATCAATATGTCGTCGGCCAAGACACGACGAAGCGCATTCTTTCGGTGGCGGTCTACAACCACTACAAGCGCATCGCGGCCTCCCCGAATTTGTCCGGCGCGGGCGAGTTTACCGACGTGGATCTGGACAAGAGCAACGTGCTGTTGATCGGGCCCACGGGCTCCGGAAAGACACTGCTGGCCCAAACGCTCGCACGAATGCTCAAAGTGCCGTTCAGCATCTCCGACGCCACCACCCTCACCGAGGCGGGGTACGTGGGCGAGGATGTGGAAAACATTTTGCTTCGGCTGATCCATGCCGCGGATGGGGATGTGTCTCGTGCCGAGATCGGCATTTGCTACATCGATGAAATTGACAAGATCGCGCGGAAAACCGAGAACGTGTCCATCACGCGGGATGTATCCGGGGAGGGGGTACAACAAGCGCTCCTGAAAATCCTCGAAGGAACCATCGCCAACGTCCCCCCCCAAGGAGGGCGCAAGCATCCGCTCCAGGAGTACATCCGGGTCAACACTCGGAATATCCTGTTCATTTGCGGCGGCGCGTTCGTGGGGCTCGAAGACATCGTTCGGCGCCGTATCGGGACCAGCCAACTCGGGTTCCACGGAGTACATGACCGCCGTGGAGAAGAGGTGCCTACGGTCGAGCCGGAAGATCTGCTCAAGTTCGGCATGATTCCAGAGTTTGTCGGGCGGCTGCCTGTCATTTCGGTCCTCCACCCTTTGAGTGAGGACGATCTACTTCGAATTTTGACCGAGCCGAAGAACGCGATTGTTCGCCAGTATCAAAAGCTTCTGGCGATGGAGGGGATTCGGCTAGAGTTTTCGCCGTCGGCGCTCCGCGAACTGGCGCATCGAGCGGCCCGCGGCAAAACGGGAGCGCGCGGACTTCGCGCGATGCTCGAAACGGTCATGCTCGAGGTGATGTACAACGCCCCTGAGCTTCGGCACAAAGGGACGATCCGGGTCACACGGGCCATGGTGCGCGCGCGGCTCGAGGCGGAACGTCGCCCGAACGCGCTGTCGAACTGCGCATGAGAATTCTCCACGCGTGCCTAATCGCTGCAGTCTTCGCTGGCACGAGTGGACGAACTCTTCCATGTGCGGCGCGTGAGGTTCCCCTCGTTATCCTTCATACCACCGACCTTCACGGGCGGTTGATCAATCAGGTGCCTGAACCGGGTTCGTCGCCGATATCCGGCCTGGCCCGCATCGCCACACTGATTCGCCAGATCCGCTCCGAACAACCCAACACCATCTATGTCGATTGCGGCGACACAATTCAGGGCACGCCAGAAAGCTTGGCCACTGGCGGACAACTCATGGTCTCCGCCCTCGAACAATTGCGCTGCGACGCATGGGTCTTGGGCAACCACGAGTTCGATTGGGGGTGGTCGGTGATCGAAAACCTTTTACTGCGAACGCGGCTCGACGTTTTGGGCGGGAACCTCGAATGGCGGGACCGTCCTGACGTCGCACGGCGCATCCGGAGTTGGGTGGTGCGAGATGTGGATGGCGTTCGCATCGGCATCGTCGGCACCACGCACCCGACCACGCCTCGTTGGATCGTGCCCGAGCTTCTGGGGCCAATCCGAATCCGGCCGCCCGAAGACGCCATCACCGGGGCGCTCCTCGAACTCCGCAAGTTGCAAGTCGATGTGCGCGTTCTTGCTATCCATGAAGGGCTGCGGCCGGGCCGTGACGATCCCTCGCCGGGCGCCATGGCGCTGGGGGCACGGTTCCCGGAGTTCGACGTCGTCCTCGGAGCCCATACGCACGAACCTGTGGAATCGCTGGAACTTCCTGGCGGTGCACTGTACACGCAGGCGGGCTGGCACGGCCAATGGCTGGGACGGGTGGACCTTGTGTACGACACCGTCCAGCGCAAGACGATTCGGAAATCCGCTCGGCTGCTGGCCGTGACCAACGGCGTGCCTCCCGATGAGGAACTTTTGCGCGCCGCGGAGCCTGCCCTGTCCAACGCAGCGCGTGCACTCACTACGCTGCTGGCACGCGTGACCAGCCCGTTGGAAGTTTTTCCGACGTTCCCAGGCGATGAGCCATCCGCGCGCCTGATCCGCGCGGCCATCCAGCAGGCCACCCACGCCGAGGTGGTTCTCCATGGCCCACTTTCCGATGTTCCGGTGCCAGCAACGGCCATTACCCGATACGACCTGTGGCAATTGGTTCCCTTCGAAAATCGAATCGTTTTGGTCCGTCTGACGGCAGGCGAAATCCGGCAAATTCTGGAAGAAATATTTGCCCAACCACCGTCGCGCGCCCGCGTCGGCGTCACGGGACTTACTATCGAATTGAATCCGAACGCCGAGCCGGGAGCTCGCGTGGACCGGATTCTCGACCGTGATGGACGGCCCCCGCATCCACGCCGGAGATTTCTAACAGCGCTGAACAGCTATATGGCCGCGTCCGCAGGTGGGCGGCTACGCGAACTGGCTCGAATTACTCGCCAACCCGAAGCGGTGTTTCACCTGACCGACATTGAAACCCGTGGCGCCCTCGAACAGTGGCTCCGATCACGGCACACAATTGGACCAAACGACCTGCCCGAGCCTGGCTATCGAGCGGCCGGTCGCGCTGTGCCTCAACCGGTTCCTACCACGTCCTCGCCAAACAACAACTCCTCGGGGCCCCGAACGCGCTCTCAGAACCCGTTCTAGAAACCGTATCCGACGGCGATTCGCTCGATGCCAAAGGAACGCGCGCTTCTCACCCTTCACGGGCGGGTTTGGGCTTGCAGTTTGCGGACCAGCTCGACCAAGTCCTCGCCGTGCGTGTCCACTGAGACTTGATCCACCACATGGACCACGCGACCGTCCGGCGAAATCACGAATGTCCGGCGCGACGCATACGCTTTCAACGGCGCCAACACTCCGAACGCGGCCGAGACTTTCTTTTCGTCGTCCGCGATCAAGTCGTACGGGAGTTGATATTTCTCCTTGAATTTCTGCTGGGTTTCCAGCTTATCCACGCTCACACCGAGAACAGTCACACCCAAGTCGGCCAGCTTGGAGTACGCGTCGCGCAATGAGCACGACTCCTTCGTGCATCCCGGGGTGAACGCTTTGGGATAGAAAAACACTACCACCCAACGGCCCTTGAGGTCCTCGGACCGGATCGGTCCCCGTGTGCTTTGCGCTTCGAACGACGGCAACGGGTCCCCTACTCCGATGGCCTGGGCCACGGCGGCCACCATCATGGAACCGGCCACCGCGGCGCTAGCCCGACGACGCGCGGTGGTCCGCTTGGCTTTAGTGTTCTTTGGCTGTCTCATCGTTCACCTCATATTGGTTTTCACGTCACACTACGCCAAGATTGCGGACCGTCAAGGAGCCTTTCTGCACAGCCGCTGCAAAAACCTTGCGACCTCGCGCGGCGTCATTACCACGGGATTCCCGCGCATGCTGTTCCCCATCGAGCCCACCGCGATTTCTTCGATTTCCGCGTCCGTCAATCCCAGCGAAGATAAATCCGCCGGCACGTCCAATGCTGCGTACCAACGGTCCAGCTCCTCCAACCCGCGGTCGACCACTCCAGGCTTCGGTTCATCCTCGCCAAGAAACGCGGCCAGGACGCGCGCCAATGGTTGTTCCGCCGCGTCGCGGTTCACCCGAAGCACATGAGGGAGCAGTACCCCGCAAATCCAGCCGTGCGGCAACGGCCGAACTGCCCCCAGCGCAGACGCGATTCCGTGCGCCATACCTAATCCTGCGTTGGCCAGCCCCAAACCGCTCACCGAGGCGGCCATGGACATCGCGGACCGCGCGGGACGATTCGTCGGCTCCATGATCGCACGAGGCAATGCCCACCGCACATGTCGCAAAGCTTTCAAGCAAGCCTCCGTGGTCTCGGGGCGCGCGAATTTTGAAATGCAGACTTCGATCAGTTGTGTCAGGGCATCCAGACCTGACGCCAGCGTAACGTTGGCGGGAGCTGACATCGTTAGATCGGGATCCACCAAGGCCATAGTCGGCATCAACCGGTCGTCTCGCAAGCTTCGCTTCAGCTTACGGGCTGGGATTCCGATCACCGCGTTGCGGGTCATCTCCGAGCCCGTGCCGCCCGTGGTCGGGATTGCAAACTGCGGAGCCGGGGCGCACTCCAACTGGCGCGTTCGCTCGCCGCCTTCGAGGTATTCGTCGATGGTCCCGCTGTTGGTCAACAGTGCCGCAATGGCCTTAGCAGTGTCGAGAGAACTTCCTCCGCCAATTCCAACCACGGTATGCGGACGCACCCGCCGCGCCAACGTGACCCCCGCCTGGACCGACTCGCACGTTGGCTCGCCCCGAACCTCCACGTAGTGGATCGAGGGGACGTCGTGCCGGCAAAACTGCTCTTCCAACGAGAGCCGGCGCTGACGATCGCGAACGAACCGGCCACCCACCACCAAAATGGGCCCGGAGGCCGTCGCCGACGCGACATAGCGTCCCAAGCAAGAGAACGCCCCGTTCGCGAAAACCACCGACGCCGGAAGACGCAACCCTGCACCACGCGCACGATCGAGGATTTCCTCCATCTCCCGAACCACGACGCTCTCATCCACAATCATGGTGCACCTCCGATGCCATCCTAATCGTCCCGACGTTTCCGAACAAGGAGCCCGCCGTCTGGGCATGGATCCTCTTTGCGTTCGTGGACCCGCTGCGTGCGGGCCAAGAGGATACTTCTGGGGCAGCGCCGCGGTGTCTCCATCCACCCGACGAACGTTCAACCCGGTTCTTCAGGTCCCAACGTGGAACCCCTGAGGGCTGCCGCAGCGTTGCCTATGCAAACGCAGTGCTGACGAAACGCGTCGAACTCGAACGCTCGACAAGTCCTCCCCAGGGCCGAACCACCCATGGATCCGAGCAGACTCGATCCGAGCATAATCCGACGCCCACAAACCCGCGTAGGAGTACGACTCTCTGGTGCTGACCAGCCGGTGCGATTACTGCCTCCGGGGCGAGTCAGCTTCCGGCCCTGCTTCGGGCTCCGCACTCTTGGCATCTCGAGCGCGCAGAGCTTTGAGTAGCCGCTCGTTGTCTCGTCGCAGTTCCGCGCATCGGCGCTCCAATTCGGCTCGTTGTTCTTCGATTACGCTGAGCGTGGTCTGCAGCGTCTTCCTTTCATCTTCGAACTGACGCGTCAATGCTCGGATTCGATCCTCCACGGCCGCCGCAACTTCCCCCGTGGTCGGGCTCGGCACGTCTCCGCGCCGAAGCGCCTCGAGTTGTGCCCGAAGCTCCAGACACTCCTGAGTTCGTTTTTCCAACGCGGCGACCAGATCGCGCCGATCCGCCGGCACGAGATTCACCGCCGGCTCAGACAAACGTGCCAGGCGGTTCGTGGCGTCGGCCCATTTCCGTTCGAGCTCGCGTGCATAACTTTCTTGCTCGCGCAATGCCCGGGCCAGCTCGTCACGCTCACGCTCGATCTCCGCCGCCGTTTGCGTTACTGCCGCCAGCCGTTGACTCACCTGGTCCAGCCGCTGGGCCAGCGACTGGTTCTCCGACTTCAATCGAGCATTTTCGCGTTCCAACTCGTACACGAGCGCACGCAATGCACGAAGGGATTCCTGCAACGCAGCCCTCGTACGTGCCTCCTCTCCGGTGGCAGCATCCTGCGGCGCCGGCGAAAATTCTTCCGAGGGTAGGATCTCTTGGCCACGCACACCCACCACGGCCAACGCCCACAACCCGACGACTGCGATCACGGCGCTCTTCATGGCTGCGAAAGTCCCAGGCGCTGCTCGAGGTTCGGGTCCGGCGCTTCGCCCAGCTCTCGGGCCTTGAGGTAGAGCGTGCGCGCTTCCTCTACGGGTGGGTTCCGGGTCGCCATCAGCAACGCCGCCAGGTTGAAGTGGGCGGGCCCGTCGTTCGGCAGCAATTCGATCACCCGACGATACTCCGCGATGGCGTCTTCGATCCGTCCGAGCTTGTACCATGCGATCGCGAGGTCACGATGGTACATCGAGTTCTCTGGATCGAGTTCTGCCGCGCGTTGGAATGCCCGCGCCGCCGCGCGCCGATTGTTCTGGCGAGCCTCAATCAGCCCCAACAAATGCTGGGCCGGCGCCGAGGTCGGCACCAACGCCACCAGACGCTCCGCCGCCGCGCGCGCGGTCTGCACACGGCCCTGCATCAGACTCGCGCGTGAATAGCCCAAGAGCGCACGTGGATTGGTAGGATCGGTGTCCAAAATTCGACCGAACAACTCCACAGCTCGATCCACCTGGTTGGAGGCCAAGGCGACCTCGGCGGCCCCGAGCGTTGGAGCTTCCTCGGCGGCGGGCCCCGGGCTGGCACGGGCCGGCTGAGCCACCCCCTCCGCCGTCACCGAAAGCGCGTTTGTGGAAACCCCGACGGAAGCTGTCGAAACGACCGACTGCTCACGCCGCGCAAGCTCGATCTGTGCCCGGTCACGCTCGGACTGCACACGCATGAGCTCCCGGCGAAGCACAACGAGTTGGTCCTGCGCTTCCCGCGCCTCGCGGTCTCGAAGTTCGAGCTTGGCCGCCAACGCTTGGCATTGAGCCTCGAGCCGTCGGATCCGTTCCGCCGCGGCTTGTGCGTCACGCTCCGCGACGGACGCAAGGTCGGCCGGCTCTCCCAAGGGCTTGGCATGGGCCACGGATAGCTGCCGTTTCAGTTCCGCGTTTTCCTCCGCCAAACGGTCGCGTTCTTCCTTCACCTTAGCAAGCTCTTGGCTCGTCCGTTGGAGTTCCTCGCGACTCGGCATCGCCTCTTTCAAGGCTCGGCCTAACTCGCGGAGTTTCGCCCGATCATCGGTTCGTTCCGATTCCAGCGCCGCCAACTTCGCTTGAAGTTGCTCGACTTGTGCGGCCAACTGGTCTCGTTCCCGAAGAACCCGTTCAGGATCTCCCGCTGCTTTTCCCGCCCCCGCGGGCTCTGCCGAACGGGCCGCTGTCTGTTCTGCCGCGGCCAATCGTTCCGTGGCCAAATGAAGCTGGGCAGCCAGCGACTCCGCGCGCGCTTCGGCGAGGCGCACGGCCGTTCGATGCGCGTCCAGTTGCTGTCTCAACTGCGCAACCTCGTCTTCTCGAGCTTGCAGAACCTGCCGAGCTTCCGCCTCGCCCGCACGTGCTTGCTTGAGCGCGTCGCTAATCTCTTGAACCTGCGCTCGAAGTTGATCGCGTTCGCTCTCCACCTGCTGCAAGCGGCGCTGAAGTTTTTCGGGCTGGTCCGATGACTCCAACTCGCGCATGCGGCGTTCCAATTCTTGGACCCGCCGTATAGCCTCGTCGCGAGCCTGCTGAGCCGTCCGCGCGTCTTGTTCCCATCGCCTCGCCTGGTTGGCCAACTCGTCACGCTCGGCCTTTAGCTGATTTCGCTCGGCACTCAATGCCTGTCGCTCTTCGGTCAATTGTCGAACGGCCTCTTGTAGCTGACCAAGGCGATCCGTCTCTTTGGGGGCGGGTGAGGATGCGTCCACGCCATGTTCCAATAGCTCCTGCACCCGACGGCGGCAGTACTCCAACCGGTACTCTAGGACCGCGGGCTTGTAGTTCGGTCGTTCCCGACGAAGGCGCTCGAACAATCGTATGGCCTCATGGTACAATCGTACTGCTTCTGTGACTTGGCCCGCTTCTCGCGCTCGATCTGCGCGGATCATCTCGGCGTACGCATCCCGCTCCGGCCACTCCTCTGCCCACACCCCAACTGCGACCCCGCACGCCAATACCCAGAGGCTCAGCGGACGCCCAGCACGAGCCAACCATCCGAGTCTACGGTTACGGTTGAATCCCATAGCGTTGCTCCAGTCGTTCATCCCGCGGTTCTCCCAGTTCTACAGCCTTTCGGTAACATCGTGCAGCGCGCTCGATATTGGGCGGATCCTGTTTCAGCCAGCTCACGGCGGCGTTGAACCAGGATACGCCATCCTGGGGATCGGCCGCGCCGACTCGCTCGAACAACTCCGCTGCTTCGCGGTATCGTAGCGTTTCGAAGTTGAGGCGAGCCAACTCGCGCAATACCGAAACTTTGTCGGGCTGCAGTTCCCGAGCACGCTCCAAAAACTGCCGCGCTTCGGCCCTTCGGCCCGCCCGCAATGCCACCCGTCCCGCCAAGAGCAACCGCTGGGGCTGATCCGGCGATTTCTCCAGCAGCGCCAACGCCCGCCGCCATGCTCCCTCGGTGTCCCCCAGCTCCAATTCCGCCTCGACGAGCCCTACGCACGCCACCGGATCGTCGGGCACCTGCCGTAGAACTTCTAAGTACAACTCTCGGGCGCGTGCCCACCGTTCTTCAGACACCGCACGCGCCGCCTCGGCAAGGAGCTGCTCGATCGTGAGCTCGGCCGACGCCACGGTTCCCGTCGAGGCCGCCGCAGAGGCCAACAGCCGCTCCAACACTGGCTCCGGAGCCGGCGGCGGGCCTTCGACCATTCGCATCGCAGGAGGCTCAATGGAATGAGAAGATATGTCCTCGCTCACTTTTGTATCCGCTGCCGTGCCGGCCGTTGGCACTGTCGCCTCTGGTGGGCCCGCCAAGGGTACGCGACGCTCCGCCACCGATCTTTCTGGTGAGGGAGACGTCTCCGGCCGCACGCGGGCGACGGCCGTCGCGTCGCTGCTTCGTCCCGTCGCCGAGATCGTCGCAGACGTCACCGCACTCGAGGTTGTTGCAATTCGTGTCCGAAGTTCCTCCAAAGTGGCCTGGAGGCGGGTTCGCTCCTCGACTGCGGCGTCCGCGCGGGCTCGCTCTCGCTGCAATGCCGCCTCCAATTCTTCCTTCTCGCGGGTCAGCTGTCGGATTTGATGGTCCGCTGTGGCCATTTGCTCTTCCAACCGGTCCACAAGGCGTAAGTTTTCTTGATACCGTACGCGAAGGTCATCCAGATCCGCCGTCAGACGTGTCAACCTCAGCTGGAGTTGTGTGTTGTCTTCCATCAACGACGCGATTTTCGATTCCAACTCACGCTGGCGCCGTTCCGCGGCTTGCCGAGCCGTCTCTGAGCGCCGGAGCCGGCGGGACATTTCCTCGTGCCGGAGACGAAGCTGATCGTAGCTCTCTCGGATTTTCTGGACCGCCGCCTCGACTTCTCGAAGAAACCCCTCGTCGCGATCCACCACATTCGTCGCGGATTCCGCCTCTAAGGCCGGAGCCGCGCCGATATCGGCGCGAACCCACACCGGGATAGATACCCCGACGGCCATGCAGAACCGGATCGCGGTCTTCATTCAGCTTTTCCCGCCTCGGCTCCGATGCTATAGGAAACCCCCATGCAAGTTCAACGCGAACCGAGTTCAAGCGGCCCCACCGAAATTCTGTACGGGCGACAGGTCTTGCTCGAAGTGCTGCGGGCGGGGCGGCGATCCGTGTCTCGTCTTTTGATCGCGGCCGGCCTCGAGCCAAGTCCCGCGTTGCGCCAGCTCCTTCGCCAAGCCCGTGCGGTGGGCGTTCCGATCGAATCGCGGCCGCGCTCGGAATTGGATCGGCGAACCGCGAGTGCCCATCACCAAGGTGTCGTGATGGAAGTATCGCCCTTCGGGTACACCGACTTTGAGGAACTCTTGGACTCATCGTTGCGGGCTCCCGAACCGCCGTTTTTGCTAGTACTCGACCATGTACACGACCCTCAGAACGTGGGGTCCATGATGCGGTCAGCCGAAGTGGCCGGTGTCCACGGAGTCATCTTGGCGCGCGACAACGCTTGTGGAATCACTCCGGCCGTGGTCCGGGCTTCGTCCGGCGCAGTCGAGTACCTGAACGTCGCACGCGTGGCCAACATCGCCGACACCGTCCGACGCTTGCAACAGCACGGAATCCAATGCCTTGCGCTTGAAGCGCTGCCGGATGCACGTCCCCTGGCCAGCTGCCGGCTCACCGGCGGGGTCGCTTTGGTCGTCGGGAACGAAGGTGAAGGCGTTCGCCCGCGCGTCCGGAAAACCTGTGACGAGGTGGTGAGGTTGCCGGTCTGCGGTCGGATCGGATCGCTCAATGCAGCGGTGGCGGCAGCAGTGGCGATGTTCGAGGTCCGCCGTCAACGGGATGCAGGAAGGCCAACCACCCCATGAGTATCCGTCACCCAGGCACAGAACGGTGGGAAGCACGACTTCGAGAACTTTTCATCGAACTCGACCGAGTTTTAGAACAGGATTTTGCCGGGCGCCTCCCATTGCTCCCCAACCGTCCAGCCCCGGGAGAAACGGCCGACCCGGAAAGCGACGGCCTGTTCAACATTGGCGCGGTATTCTCTCCGGCGTATGGCTCTCGTTATGGGCCCGGCTATGTCGTTGACATCCAGATCCGTTCCAGCGCGCCGATCCCAACTGAACTCCGCGAGGCCATCGAGCGGAGAGTGGTCGAATGGCTCCGCCGGCGGCTGCCAGAGCAATTTCCGAACACGCGGTTGGACGTGGTCCATGACGGACCTGTCTGGAAGATCGTGGGCGACCTCTCCCTTGGTAAAGCGTGAAAGCTGGTGTCGTGTTTTGCCTGTGACCTACCGGCCAGCGACAAGATCCCCGGGGCCTTCCGGTCAGAGGGAAGCTTCGAACGGGCATTGAAACATACGCGTACCTTCCACCCGCTGGACGTCCGGGAGATTCCGAGTGCTATCATGATCCGCCACTCCAACGGACGAGGATACATGCTGTGATCGTCTCTGAACCGCGCGAGGCGTGACCAACGTTCGTGGGTACCATTTCAGGTACTACTGGAGAAACTTGCGAAGGACCTCGCTTTGTAATTTTGCGTGTCCGCTCGGGATCTACCCGCGCCGCCACACCGAGCTTGGGCGTGTAACGAACGATGAGCTGGGCGTGTGAGGAACCGCGTGTTGCACCCCGCAAGTTTAGGATCGAAGCCGGGACCGTGGCCCACTCCGTCGTGGGCAAGATTGGACAGAATCTGTCGTACGTGTAGACTGGCCGAGAAAGGAGCCATTATATGAAACTGTCTCGTCGTTCGTTCTTGCAAACCGCGACCACTGTCGCCGGTGTATCGGCGTTTCCCTGGTCTCTCTTGGCGGCTCAGGCAAAGATCCGGGGGATCGGCACGTGCGCACTCGGATTGCGCGATGCAAAACAAGCGGGGCTCGATGGTGTCGAGGTCGGGGCTGGCGGTCCGGCCGATCAATTGGACATTGCCCGACCTGAACGCATTGCGCAGCTGAAAGCGGAGATGCAGGAGACTGGCCTTCCAGTCTGCTCCATCATGATGGGTTTACTGAATTCAAACCCGTTGGCGACCGACCCTCGAGCCCCGTCGTGGCTGGAACAGACAATTGAAGCGGCGCGTCAACTCGGTGCGCGAAATATCCTCGTGGCCTTTTTCGGCCGAGGCGCGCTTCAAGAAGGCGGCAAGATCAAGGAAGCGGAGTTCCAATCGGTCGTCGAGCGGCTGAAGGCGGCGGCCCCACGGGCTGCGGACGCTGGCGTACTCCTGGCGGTGGAAAACACCCTGACAGCGGAGCAAAACGAGCGACTGCTGGACGCCGTCGGACACCCGAGCGTCCGAATCTACTACGATGTGTACAATACCCGCGCGTACGGTGTGCCGCAGGAAATCCGCCGCTTGGGGTGCCGCATCTCCCAATTCCACTTCAAGAACGGGCCGAAGTATCTCGACGACGACCCGCAGTACTTCCAAGAGGTCGCCGCTGCTGTGCGCGAAATCGACTACGATGGATGGATTGTCCTAGAGACATCCAGCCCATCCAAGGATAAGATTGCCGACGCCAGGCGAAATGCGGAGTACGTACGGAAACTCTTCGCCTGAGAAGTTAGGCGTCGGTTTCGAACCCGAGGTCACCAGGTGACTTCGCCGGCCCCATGAGGGCGCCATTGAGCGGTCGGATTTTGCGTCAGTCCACGTGGAGCAGATGAATCCACTCTCCCACGCTATGCCGAACACCACGATACGGCACTGGACGCTTCGGGAGTTTGGATTTCAGCTGTTCCTCGGGGTGCTCGGGTTGTCGGGGTTGCTTCTGCTTGGATCGTTGGTCGGCCCTCAATCCGTCGAAGCTTGGCCGCCATGGGGCGATCCGATTTGGCGGCTGCGCGCGTGGCGGCTCTTGGCCGCGGCGGTCGTGGGTATGGCGCTGGGGTGCGCGGGAGCGGCGCTTCAAGGTCTCCTGCGCAATCCCTTGGCCGATCCCTACGTTCTGGGTGTAGCGACCGGAGCAGGCATCGGGGTACGGCTCGGACATCTCGGGGTACTGGCGGCCTGGGTGGGCGCATGGCGAACGCCATTCCTCGCCATGGTGGGAGCGATCGCGACCACCGCGATGGTTCCCGCGCTCGCATGGCGCGGCGCTCGACGGGACCCGTGGAGCATCGTGTTAGCCGGAGTAATGATCAACGTGCTCAACGGAGCGATCCTCATGGCGTTGTACCTCTGGGCCGACCCGAACCGGCTCGACGAATTCGCGCGATGGTCCATGGGCGAGCTGCCGGACATCGTCGAACCTGCTCACTTGGCGATGGCCGCCACATTGGTTTTGCCATCGTGCGCTGCCATGATGCTCACGGCAACTGCGCTCAACGCACTTGCGCTGGGAGAAGAAGTCGCCCACTCGATTGGGGTAGCCATCGTGCCGCTGCGCCTGTGGGTGTGCGTATTGGCAGGAATCTTGACCGCGGCTGCCGTCGCGCTGTCGGGACCGGTAGGATTCGTCGGACTGCTCGCGCCGCATGGCGCGCGTTGGCTTACTGGGCCCGATCATCGCCGCGTCCTGCCCGTGGCGGGCCTGGTCGGCGCGGCCCTCATGATGGTTGCGGATATCCTGGCGCGAGTGATCGGTCACAAGCTGGAAATCGGCCGCGTCCCCACAGGGTTGATCACCGCGCTGCTCGGTGCGCCAGTGTTCCTCGCCCTTCTTCACGCGCGCGACGAGGCACGCGGGAAGCTATGACCCTTCCACTTCAAGTCGAGCACTTGACGGCCGGCTACGTTCGTGGACACCCCGTACTCACCGACATCACGTTCGACTTGCCAGATGGAGAACTGCTGGCCGTTATCGGACCCAACGGGGCGGGCAAAAGCACGCTCCTGCGATGCCTGCTCGGCTGGATTCACCCCGACACGGGCGTTGTCCGCCTTCGGGGCTGCGAGCTCCGGGCGTTGTCCCACCGACAGCGTGCGTTGGAGATCGCATACGTCCCGCAGTTCCCACCTCGAACGGTTGGCTTTTCTGCTGGCGATGTGGTCCTGGTGGGGCGCTATGCCCGAATGGGTTGGCTCGGGCTGCCCGGCCCTCAGGACATCCGCATCGCCCTGGCGGCCATGGAAATGACCGAAACCGCTGATCTGTTCGAACGACCCTTCGATGCACTCTCGGGCGGCGAAATGCAACGGGTGGCGATCGCCCGTGCCCTGGCGCAGCAACCGGGCGTCATGCTGTTGGACGAGCCTACGAGCCATCTCGACTTGCGCCATCAACTTCGCATCGGCGCAATGCTCCAGCGGGTTGCGCATGAGTGGCCGATGGCCATTGTTTGGGTGTTGCACGATCTGAACCTTGCTGCGCGCTTCGCCGACCGAATTCTCGTCCTCCACCGGGGCCGCGGCGTTGCGTTGGGCACCCCTGCGGACGTCCTAACGCCCACGCTAATCGAACAGGTATACGGAGTAGAAACCGAGGTCCTCACCACCGGCGATGGTCGGCTGCACGTGGTCGTGCGCCAGCTCGGATGCACAGCCTCGCAGGTTCAAGAAGGGACGAAGACGAGTCGGCCGCCTGGGCTCACCAACTCGTAATGTCATCGTAGTCCGGCGAGTCAGGTCGATCGCTTTTGCCGTTCGGACCACGAGACCATACGCCGACAATTTTACCCGGCAGTGCCTTATACACACCGTCCGGGTCATGCACGTCCGAGATGCCGCCGCTCATATCGCTATCCAATGCAAACCGATACGGGTTACCCCAGGGGTCAATCACTGCACCACTCGCATTCGTTGCTACCGTGTTGAGCCGCAGGAAAATTCGACCACGAGGATTTTGCACCTTCGCATCCGGATGTGCCGTCAGGATTTTCACCATCGTGATGTTGACGTCTCCCTCGGCAGCATTGCCGACTGGCCATCGGCTGTACTCTTGAAGGTATGCCCTCAAGGCCGACGCCAACGCCTCAACTTCGATTTGCGCCTTACGAAGGTCGGCGGCCTTCTGGGCCCGTTGAATCATCGGAAACACCAAGGCAGCCAGAAGCGCAATGATCGCAATCACCACCATGAGCTCGACAAGAGTGAACCCGCGACGAGAACGCGAAACCCAACCCTCCGCGTGGCTCGATACCGGCGACTGGACATGCATCTTCATCTCACACCCCACGACTACAATGCCACACCCGAGTGCTCGCGACAAGACCGCAAAGCCATCCTTCGATTCCCCAACATGGTGGTTTCCGAGGCAGGCTCCAGCCTTGCCCAGCTCAACGCGAGCCGCCCGCTCGGGCGCCCGTTGCACTCCCCTACGCGGCCTGAATCCAGGTTGACCGAGCCGGAGGCGGAGGGGAGAATACTAACATTAAGGAGTCGCATCATGCCCACACATGCCCTAAGGTGGATACTGCAGAATTCAACCTCCGGCGTCTTTCCCAGTCGCAACCGAGGCGCCGTCCTTTGCGGACTGTTGCTCGCCACCTGCGCTTCACTTGGCGCGCCGGAAAATGGCACATGGCGCGTTGCACCTGGACGTCTTATGACTCGATGGGCCGCGCAAGTGAGCCCGGATCGCGTGTGGCCGGAATATCCTCGGCCCACGATGGTGCGCCCGGATTGGATGTCGCTCAACGGCGTCTGGGACTGGGCCGTCCTGCCGACCAACGCCCCCAAGCCCGATCAATGGACTGGCCAAATCCTGGTCCCCTTCCCCATCGAGTCCGCCCTCAGCGGCGTGGGCCGAGTGCTCCAACCCTCCGAGCGACTATGGTACCGGCGTTCATTTCAGATTCCCGATTCCTGGGCAGGGCGACGTGTCTTGCTGCACTTCGGAGCCGTAGATTGGGAAGCCACGGTATGGATCAACGGCCGCCTTCTCGGACAGCACCGCGGCGGTTACGACGCCTTTAGTTTCGACATTACGGACGCGCTCGGCGACGCCAAGGACCACGAAATCGTCGTGGCGGTGTGGGATCCCACCGATACGGGTTTCCAACCCCGCGGCAAACAGGTGCTGCGGCCGCACGGAATCTGGTACACCTCGGTGTCCGGGATCTGGCAAACCCCCTGGTTAGAACCGGTGCCTTCGACGTTCATCGAACGTGTGCTCATCACGCCGTCCGTGGACGAACAGACTCTGACTGTGGAATGCGATAGCCATCCAGGCCCATGTCCCGTGGGCCCGGATCCCTTGCAGGTGGAAGTCACCGTCCTGGATGCCGGTCGTCCCGTGGCGCGCGGCGAAGGGCCGGCCGACCATCCCGTGACCGTACGCGTCTCGCGCCCCAAACTGTGGTCGCCCTCGGCTCCACACTTGTACGACCTTGACATCGCCCTGCGTTGTGGCACCACGGTGGTGGATCGAGTTCAATCCTACGCCGGCTTCCGCAAAATCGCCGTGGCCCCCGACCCGCGGGGCACGTTGCGCATCATGCTCAACAATCGGCCCCTGTTCCAGTTCGGGCCACTCGACCAAGGCTGGTGGCCTGAC
Source organism: uncultured bacterium (assembly GCA_900661335.1). Lineage (GTDB taxonomy): Bacteria > Verrucomicrobiota > Kiritimatiellia > PWTM01 > PWTM01 > CAACVY01. The sequence continues at coordinate 24,326 of CAACVY010000026.1, forward strand.
GGGCTGTACACTGCACCGACCGACGAAGCCCTCCGGTACGACATCGAGCTCGTCCGCCTGTACGGCATGAATATGATCCGCAAACACGTCAAGGTTGAACCCGAGCGGTGGTATTCCTGGTGCGACCGCCTGGGCGTGTTGGTCTGGCAAGATATGCCCAACGCCCACGCGGGACGCGGGGACCGCGAGGAGCGAATTTCAGACGAAGCCGCCGCCAACTTCGAACGGGAACTCACTGCCTTGGTCACCGGCCGCTACAACCACCCATGCATCGTGATGTGGATCCCCTTTAACGAAGGTTGGGGGCAACACGAGACGGCGCGGTATGTCGCGATGATCCGCAAACTCGACCCCAGCCGCCTCGTCAACGAAGCCAGCGGATGGCACGACCGCGGCCAGGGCGACGTGAAGGACGTCCACTCCTATCCCGGGCCGGCCGTGCCCGCGCCGGATCCGAAGCGCGCGCTCGTGCTCGGCGAGTTCGGCGGGCTCGGCCTGCCCGTGCGCGGACATACCTGGCAGGATGAGAAAAACTGGGGCTATCGTACGTTCACCGACACAGAAAGTCTGACCGAAGCATTTCTCGACTTGCTCACTCGCCTGCACCCGCTCACCGGCTTGCCGGGACTCTGCGGAGCCGTGTACACGCAAACGACCGACGTGGAAATCGAAGTGAATGGCCTGGTGACGTACGACCGCGAGGTGATTAAACTGGTTCCGGGCGAAGTCTCCAACGCAGTCCAACGACTGTACACGCCCCCTCCTCCCCGTACCTCGCACGGGGATCGCCTCGTGCCTCCCGCGGTGCCACTCGTCCTTCACGATCCCTACTTCAGCATTTGGTCCGCGGCCGACGAGCTCCCCGGTGCCGATACGACCCACTGGACAGGCCATCCCCACCGACTGACGATGCTGGCGCGCGTGGATGGTCGCCCGTACCGGCTCGTCGGGGCGTCCCCCCATCGGATCCCGCCCGCACGGCAATTCACCTTGCAGGTCTTACCCACCACCACGCGCGCCGAATTCGAAATGGACGGGGTCCGAATCGAACTGGCCTTCGTGACCCCGGCGCTGCCGGAAGAGCTTTCGATTCTCTCGCGTCCCGTCACTTATCTAGTCTGGACGGCCCGCTCGACGGACCGGCGTGAACATGAGGTTGCCTTCTACGTCGACGCGAACGGCGAACTGGCTGTGAACGAGCCGCGACAAGAGGTGGTGTGGCAAGTGGAGGAGATCCCAGGCCTCGTGGCCGTGCGCGTTGGCTCCCGCGACCAACCCATCTTGGTCCGCCGAGGCGACGACGTGCGCATCGATTGGGGGTATTTCTACCTCGCCGCTCCCACGGGCACCCATGTCGCGATCGGTGCGCCACTATCCTTGCGGAATGAGTTTGCCACGTTTGGCCTTTGGACATCGGCCACCCTGCGCGCCACTGAACCCCAACCCGCCCAAACTGCGCCCGTCGGCGCATTGCTCCTAGCGCCTCAACGGGTCCGACCTTCAACCCCTGTGCGCGCGTGGGCCATGGTGGCCTACGACGACATTTACTCTATCCGATACATGCGCACCGATTTGCGCCCCTACTGGCGTAAGGATGGATGGGAGGCACGCGACCCTCTGTGCGCGGCGGCTCGCGACGCCACCAACCTCTGGCAACGCTGCGAAGCGTTCGACCATGAACTCATGCAGGACCTCGAACGGATCGGGGGAGTACGCTATGCGCAGATCGTTGCCCTCGCCTACCGCACTTGTCTCGCCGCGGGCAAATTCGTTGCAGACGTCCACGGTCAACCGATCCAGTTCTGCAAAGAAAATCACTCCAACGGCTGCATCAGCACCGCGGATGTGTTCTACCCGATGTCGCCGCAGTTCTTGCTGTTCGGCCCTTCCATGGCTCGCTCCTTCCTGGTGCCCTTCATGAACTACGCGGCCTCGCCCAACTGGCGTTTTCCGTTCGCACCCCATGATCTCGGGCAATACCCACACGCGAACGGCCAACGCTACGGGGGCGGTGAGACTTCCGAGGCCAACCAGATGCCCGTCGAAGAGAGCGGCAACCTGCTCTTGCTGATGGCCGCCGTCGCCGAACTGGAGGGCCACGCCGACTTTGCCGCACGTTGGCGCACGCAACTCGACCGATAGGCGGCCTACCTCTTGGAAAAAGGCTACGATCCGGAACACCAGCTGTGCACCGATGATTTTGCCGGGCACCTCGCCCACAACGTCAACCTAAGCGCCAAGGCGATTCTGGCACTCGGCGCCTATGCCCGTCTGTGCGAACGTTGGGGCCACGTCGAGCAGGCGCGTCGCTATCGCGCCAAAGCGGAGGAGTTTGCCGCGCGATGGGTACGCGAGGCGGACGACGGTGATCATTACCGATTGGCCTTCGACAAGCCCGGTACTTGGAGCCAGAAATATAATCTCGTCTGGGACCGCCTGCTCGGCTTGCGCTTGTTCCCGCCCGAAGTCGCCCGCAAAGAAATAGCTTTCTACCGCCGCGTCCAGAACCGTTATGGACTGCCCCTCGATAGCCGGGCCGATTACACAAAGCTGGATTGGATCTTCTGGACTGCCACGCTCACCGGATCCCCCCGCGACTTTCGCGCGTTAACCGATCCAGTATTTCGCTTCCTCAACGAAACTCCCGATCGCTCGCCCTTGACCGACTGGTACTGGACCTCCACAGGACGGAAACGAGGGTTCACCGCCCGCCCAGTGGTCGGTGCCGTGTTCCTGCCAATGTTATACGACCGCACAGTCTGGAAGAAATGGGCCAGCCGCGACCGCACCCATGCCGACCAATATGCGCCCCTCCCCTCCGTCGAGATCCGAGCGATCCTTCCGACCGCAGAGACCAGCCCGGCCACTTGGCGTTATTCACTGCAACGGCCACCGGATAATTGGACGCAACCGGAGTTCGACGACGCCGCGTGGCGAGAAGGTTTGGCGGGTTTCGGAACCTCTGGCACGCCCGGAGCGATCGTCCACACTGTGTGGAACTCGCGCGACATTTGGCTGCGTCGCACGGTGGATCTCCCTGCGCAAACCGACCTGGCCCCATGGCTTCGAATCCATCACGATGAGGACGCCGAGGTCTACTTGAACGGAAAACTCGTGGCCACGCTCAAAGGCTACACCGTGGGGTACGAGGAGGTTCCGCTTCCGCCAGAGGCGCAACGAATCGTCCAGCAAGGTGGCCGCATTGTGCTGGCCGTCCACTGCCGACAGTCCACCGGTGGCCAATACATTGACGTCGGCCTGGTCGGTCTTCGCACCGCTTCCACCTCGTCCCTACCGACTCGCGCCACAGCGCCTTGAGTGCGCCCCACGCGCGCCGAGCCCTGAGCCTCCATCAGCGACTCTCAAGGGGGCGGAGTTCCAGTGCAGTCCGCCACTTCGGCACCTTGCATCAAGGCGGTCGAAACCGAGGACCTACCGCGGCCATCGGTCAAACACAAATCCACATCGCCGCTGCGTTCGGCTGAACCCAGTGTCCCAGCGAACCTATCTCGTTCGGCCCAACGAGGCGTTGAACCAAACGAAACATCACGCGGGAGGTGGCTCGACCGCTGGAACCAACGTCAATGTTGGCCCAATCGGTCTCTGTACATTTTGGCTAGCCAAGCCTGGGAGCCTCCGAGATGAACAAGAGAACACGGCCGCAGGCTTCGCTGCGGGCCACCCGCGCGCTTCGGAGGTCCCCAAACCCTTGGGAACATGGTTCGTAGGATTTTCGTGTTTGCGCTTCAGCCCAAGCCGGTACCGCCCTCCATTCTCGGAACGTGGCGATGGGCTTTCGTCGAGTCGTTCGGATCGCTGGCCTTCAACCGTCCAGTGTGCGAGCCATCCTCTCTGTCCGCCGTCCAAGGATTGGACAACTTGGGCAGGTTTTCGTCCAAGGCTTGGAAGTATTGGCGCCGCGAGTGTCCAAACCTTGGACGCCAAGCGCGGCCAGCTGTCTATAGACGAGAGTCGCGAGGGCCGAACGACGAGAGGTTCGGCTGGTCTACGCAAACTCGGCCGAGGTGCAAGGCGGGCTTTTAGTCGCGAGATCAGGGACCCGGACGGTAGGTCCATAGGTCCCAGTACCGCCGATCCAGCTCGTAGGGCGAGGGCGTCTGGTCATCGCCCACTTCCGGCGGAAGCACGCCGTACCGCCGGATTTCCCTCAGGTACGGGGCGGGCGCACGAAAGTGAGGCATGTCGAAGCGGCCTATCCGGTTCAGCACCTCCTTGCCAGCCTCGATCATCCGCAAAATCGCTTGGTAGTCGGGGTCAGTTGTCGATGCGAACACTGGTCCACCTCCTTCCACCTTGCACAATTGCCAGCCGCCCGCGTCTCGACTCAAGGGCGCCAATAGCATGAGGGATTTTTCGGGCCGTGAAAGGTTGAAGACGATGTGACGGCTGGTAAGGAGCCGCGGGTCGGACCAGTCAGGACGCCAAAACGAGACTCCACGCTCGTCGGAAAGGGACCTCGGTAACAATCGAGCGGGCTCGCGGTGACACGCCATGCATCGACGTTCAATGACCTCTGCAGCGGCCTTGGTCGTGGGCCAATCGTCGTCGGTCATGACCTGCCGGTTTTCTGCGTAGCCGCCGATCATTCCGCTGCCGAGTGCCGCGTAGGTCCCGGGGTACGGCGCGCCGGTATCGATCCAATACTGGAGCGCTCGCACCTGCTCCGGCGCCGCACGCACACCGTGATGCGACCCATCCAAAAATCGGAAGATCCGGCTGGCGACGGAGCCGAGGGTCCGGGGCGGATAGTTGCTTTTGGGATCGTTGCGGCCGTCGGAGAATAGACGCGCGATCGTCAGCATGTAGTAGCTGTGGCTGTACATGGGGCCGCGATCGCCGCTCAGAATCAAGCGCGCGGCATACGGCCCGCCCTCGGACGACTGTTCGTACCCGTGGCAGCGCACGCACAAGGCGTCGAGAATCGGCTGAATGTCCCGCGGAAAATCGAACACGTCCGGCACGCCAGACACCGGCTCTACACGCGACGGAGGGCGTTGCAACGCCCGCGGCATCGGTCGGTCGGTGCGGTTCGGCGCCGCCGCGGTCCGTGGCTCATGACAGCCCACGCAGCCAGCGACCTCGCCGGGCATGACACTGGTGAAGCTCTGCATCCGTTTCACGGGCCACCCATTGTGGTCCAATGCGACAAACGTGAATGCGCGGAGCGCAGGCAGCTCGAAGCGCGCCGAGCCATCGTCTTCGACCGGCACCGTGCCGATGATTCGTTCGAGCGTGAAGGTTCCTCCGTAGCTAAGTGGTTCCATCCCACCAGTGTAATTGATCGGCTTGGGCAGCGTCTCTAGAATCAACAACCGTGCAATCTCGCCTCGCTGCACGCCCACCATGTTGCGGCCCTCGTAGATGTCGCTCAAGATCAACTCGCCGGTCGCCCGAGCCCAGTTGACTCGATCCGGGATCTGCCGTTCGCGCGGACGGACGACCCGCGGTCTCGGCTCGTGAATCTCCGCCGCGCGGGGCTCGCCGTCGAACCTCCACAACGTGACCACGCGGCCCGACGAGTGCACCGCCACCAAGGCGCGACCGCGCGCCGCCAGTACCCACTCGGAATTGATGGCCCACGGATCGCGGAAGTCTGCCGTGCGGGTCCACCGCCGCATGCGCGTCAAGTCATCGGGCCCTGCCTTCGGATCCAGCACTTCGATGTACCCCGCATGTTCGCGCTGGCCATGTCCGGGGGAATGGATCAGAACGATCCGGTCGCTGGCGGGGATAGGCTTGGCATCAATAAACACGCCCCCGGGATGGTAGTTTCCGAAGACCACTTGCTGCGCGGTCCCGTCTGGGTTCATGGCCCAAAGGTGATGGTAGTGCACCTGGGAGCGGTCCACGTACTCCCAGCGGGTGTAGAGGACTCGGCCGTCCGGCAGAGGCCACGGGGTGTTGTCGTGTTCGATGTTGGCCGACAGCATGCGAACGTCGGAGCCATCGCGGTTACAGCGGTGAATCGTCCCGACCTGAGTCAGCCAACAGTTCACCCAACGGCGGCACCGGCTGGAGATGAACACGATCCGATCGTCGGGCAACCAAGCCGGCTCGATATCGTCGTAGTTACCCCCGCCGTCCGTAATCTGCCGCAGGCCACTTCCATCTGCACAGATCTCGTACAAATGAAACGACGGCGTCCCACTACGCCGCCACGCGAACACAATCGACTCCCCGTCATAGTGAACGGCCGGATCGCGAATCGTTCCCTGCGGATCTTCGAGAAGCCAACGGACCGAGCCATCTAGCACCTTCCAACAGCCAAGTCGGCCCCCGGCGCGATAACATACGCGATGCGGGCCTTCGGCATAGTAGCTGAAGTTCGCGTACCAATGCCCGTCCGGGCCCAGCTCGCGCACGGCAAACACAACTTCTTCAATGCCAGCCGCCCGCAGCGCCGCGCGGGCCTGTTCTCCCCAGCGCGACTCGCCGGCCGCCCGCATGGCAGACCACCGCGCCGCCACCTCTGGGTCTGGAAATTCCACTTCCCAAATCGAATACAGCGGATGCGGGCCCGTGCGTTCCCCGACGATGCGGACGAATCGGCCCGTCACCGCGGGAAATTGAACCAGCTCCTCGCCGCCACGGCCGTCGCGGTTCCGCGACACGGTCCACCACTCCCGACCCGTGGCAGACACCTGGACCTGATATTCCCGTGCATAGGCAGCCTCCCACACAATTCGAAGCGCGGACAAGCTCACGGGCTGGTCGAACTGGATCTCTAACCATTCGGGCCCAGTCGCCGGCGCGCGACTTGCCCACCGTGTCGACCGGTCCCCATCCACAGCACACTCGGGTAGGTAGTCGGAGTTGTAGACCGACGAAGCGCGGGTGGTGACGTCCGACGCCACCGCCATGCACGAAGCGTGCACCAGTGCCAGCGTCCACCAGCAGAGCCTGCCACATGTCACGGCGCCAATATACCCAACGAACGCTCCCGCCGGAAGTGCCTTCTCGTTGCGGGACTCAGTGAACCGCGCGCCGACCGCACCCTTCCACTGGCAATTTCCCTACTCGACGCCCCCCACCGCTCTCCAATCGTCCTCGGTTCAACTCGCGTCGAAAGGACGCGAACTTGCATTTCTCCGCGGTTTCTGGCATGACGCGGCCACGTCGAATGAACTCTCTTCGTACGCACAGATGAACGGCCGACCTGTATATCATCACAGCTTCGCCGCGTCGCAGGCACTTCGTTTCGCCATTCCACTGTCCTTAACCTTCCTCCGACTCCTACTAGCTCCGCTCGTCCTGTGGTGGACATGGGCAGGGGCCCCTCGTGGCGGGTATGCCGTAGTGTTGACCATAGGATTTCTCTCTGACTACTTTGACGGGGTACTCGCCCGACGACTGGGTGTAGTCCGTCCTTGGCTGCGAAGGCTGGATAGCGCGACGGACCTTGTCTTCTACCTCTGCGTGTTCGTGGCGGCTGCATCGCTCGAACCGCTCGAAGTCCGGCGAGCCGCACCTGGCATCGTGCTGCTCTTGCTGAGCGAGACCGCCTGCATCACAATCAGCCTCTGGCGGTTCGGTGTTTTCCCGGCCACTCACTGCTACAGCGCCAAGCTCTATGGCCTTGTGGTGTGGATCGTGTTGCTCGGCGTGCTTGCGTTCGGTTGGGGCGCACGAGCCATCTGGGGCCTGACTGTCATCGGTCTCGTCGCCAACCTCGAAGTGATCCTTATTCTTCTGCATTCCACCACCCCGCCCGTGGATGTTCCTTCATTCTGGACGCTTCGAACGCGGGAAAGATGAAGGAATGGGAATCGAGACGGCAGAGCGGGGTTCCCGCAAACGTTTTCCGTGGCGCAGGGTGGCGGGTGCGTCGTTCAAACTTTTTTGACCGTAGCCCAGGCTGAAGTCACGAAGCTGCAGTTCTTTCCCCATCTCGGGGCTGTTGATCCGCCCCCCCTTCGATTGCGGAAGCAGGTTCGGGGGCCTACACTTGGACCCGAACTACAGCTTCGGAGGCCATGGACATGAGCGCGCGAAGATCGTGGTGGCCGTGGTGGGCGGGCGGACTTTTCTTTGCAAGTGCAGCGTCCAACGGGGCCGCGCCGCCGAATATTCTTTTGGCCATCGCGGACGACTGGTCCTGGCCGCACGCGAGCGCGTATGGATGCCGGTGGGTGCGAACGCCCGCATTCGATCAAGTGGCGGAACGAGGATGGCTGTTCGAGCGAGCTTACACGCCCAACGCCAAGTGCGCCCCCTCGCGCGCCATCCTGCTAACGGGGCGTGCGACCTGGCAGCTGGGTGCGGCTGCGAATCACGTCTGCTATTTCCCCAACGATATTCCGGTCTTCACCGAAGTCCTCGCGCAGCATGGTTGGCACGTGGGCTTCACCGGAAAGGGCTGGGCGCCGGGCAATTCGCAGGGGCGCGCATTGACTGGCCGCCCCTATTCGAAGCGAACCACCACCGCTCCCACCCGAGCCATCAGCGCGATAGATTATGCGGCAAACTTCGAGGACTTCCTCGCAGCACGTCCGGCGAGCGCGCCCTTTTTCTTCTGGTATGGTGGTATTGAACCTCACCGGCCCTACGAATTCGGATCCGGCATTCGCCTCGGCGGCAAAAAACTGGAAGATGTCGACGCCGTCCCACCCTATTGGCCCGACGACCCGACCGTGCGCACCGACATCTTGGACTATGCGTTCGAGGTTGAGTACTTCGATCAGCATCTCGGCCGAATGCTCGAGATCCTTGATCGCCGCGGCGAACTGTCGAACACGGTCGTGATTGTCACATCCGACAACGGTTGGCCGTTTCCTCGGTGCAAGGGCAACGTCTACGAGCTGGCGAACCATATGCCGTTGGCCATTCAATGGCTGGCGCGATTGCCTCAGCCCGGGCGCCGAATCCGGGAGTGGTTCACGTTCACGGATCTCGCCCCGACCGTACTAGGGTTGGCCGGGTTGGCTCCCGACCAGGTCGGTATGACCGTCCTCGCGGGCGTGGATTGGTCGCCCGCGCTGCGCGGCGAAGCACCACCCCCTGCGCGAGAGTTCATTCTGTTGGGACAGGAGCGCCACGACGTCGGCCGCCCACATGACTGGGGCTATCCAGTGCGTGCGATTTTGGAAGGGTCCTGGTTGTACCTCTGGAACTGCGAGCCCATGCGATGGCCGGCCGGGAACCCAGAGACGGGTTATATGAACTGCGACGGAGGGCCCACCAAAAGTCTGATTCTCAACCTCCGCCGCCAGCAGCCCGAGCCGGTCCCTGAAAGCTGGACCCTTTGCTTTGGCCGGCGCCCAGCCGAGGAGCTTTATGATGTCGTTCTTGACCCGGGATGCGCCACGAATCTCCTCCGTTCCGAACCGGACATCGCACGCGCCAGAGCTCTCCGCCAACGGCTCGAGGCTCAATTGCGCCGTGAAGGGGATCTGCGCGTTCAGGGGCGCGGACGTGAGTACGAAGGCCACCCCTATGCCAATCCCGCCCATGAGCGTTGCTATGAACGGATGGCCGCCGGGGAAAAATTGGCACGCGGGTGGATCGAGCCCACGGATGACGAGCGCGATTTCTACCGGCACGCGCCGAGGATCCGGCACTTCGAAGCCGTGCGAACGAACGATGGTGTGGAGCTCGTCTGGGATGTGTCGAACAATCCGCTGGACGCTGTCCCCACCGAGATCTTGATCGAGCCCCACGTCGGGTACGTCGGCGAAGATGCCGGCCGCTGCACCGTTGTGGCGTCGGGACAGCGGGAATGGACGCTAACCGCACTCAACCCTGCCGGCACCAATCGTGTGCGTGCGGTACTTCGCGAGTGACCTTAGTCCAAGCGCAAAAAACGAGCGTCCCGTCCGGCCCACGCGGTCATGAACTAATGTGCGAAAGCGACCTGCGTGACACTCCGCCCCCGGAAAGCAGAGGCGAATGCAAGCTGATGCGCACGACAGTTGGGGCGCCTACCGCCGAACCCCCGCCTCAGCGTGCCAGCGTGGAACCTGGTTCTGCCCCTCCGCGAACCGCACAGGGAACCGCCGCGGCCACCCTGAAACGAACCCCACGCCTTCTGCCCGGCGTTCAGATGGCGTTGCAACTTTCGGGTGGTCTGCCACACTCTTGGGCAGTGGGCTGAACGCAAACTCCGCGGCCGCTGTGCCATTCACTCATTCGCGTCGACGGGCTAGCCGACAGCGATGTGGCGGCCAATCAATTCCACTTAGCCGTATAACGGGCCAAAGTTGGCGCAGGCACGATAATCCGCGCCTTGAGGATCCATGGCGCCGAACAGTCCCCAGGCACTGGGCCGGAACAAGTCGGCGTCGTCCAAATTGTGCATCGCGACCGGAATCCGAAGCGCCGAGGCTAGCGCGACCAGATCTGCGCCGATGTGGCCATAGCTGACAGCTGCATGGTTGGCGCTCCAGTTGTTCATGACGCTATAGACATCCGAGAACGGTCCGCGTCCCGTCAACCTTGGCACGAACCAGGTCGTCGGCCAGGTTTGGTTCGTGCGGCGATTCAGAATGTTATGGACCGCCCGCGGAATCTCGACTGACCATCCTTCCGCGACTTGCAACACAGGCCCGAGTCCTTGGACCAAGCTGACCCGGCTCATTGTCATCGGCATTCCGCCCTTCGAGAGATAGCAGGACGAGAATCCGCCCCCGCGGAAGTACTCGTAGACCGCCGGCGGCCAAGTGGTCGCTTCCAAACACCGGCGAACCTCCGCCTCGGTGATCTCCCAAAACGGTTTCATAGCCGGCTTGCCGTTCCGACGTTGTTCTCCGGTACCGTCGAGGGTGGCAGCTCCAGAATTGATCAGGTGAATGATCCCATTTTCGCACAAGCCGGTCAGCCGCCGGCCTGTCACTCGCTTCACCGCTTCCGGGCTCCAATACGTTCGCACATCGGCAAAAATCTGCGCAGTGTTCGTCAACAAGTAGCCGAACAGCATGGCCACGGCATTGAGACTGTCGTTTTCTGTCGCCAACACGAACGGCGCCCGGATGCCATTCCAATCGAACGAGGAGTTCAAGATGGCTTCGGTGAAGTCGCCATTCGGGAAGTGGTCCGTCCACTGCCGCTGGCCCTGGAACCCACCCGCAATTGCGTTGTGCCCCAGCGCTTCCTCGCCATAGCCCAGCTCGGCCAAGCGAGGGTTCCCGATCATGAGATCGCGGGCGATCATGGTCATCTTGACCACCATCTCCCACTCCCAATCCTTTCGCTTACGATCGCGCTGGGCGGACTTCGGATTGACATCTTCCCCTTCCCGGCAGTGGCGCCGGACCCACGCGATTGCGCGTTGGAACTCCTCTGGGTCGTAAATGCCTTCCTCGATGCGGCGAACCAATTCGCTCATGTCCACCGAAACCACCCGCATCCCTAGGTATCGCTCGAAGAAGGGGTGATCCACGATGGACCCCGCGATCCCCATGGACGTGCCGCCGAGGGACAAATAGGTTTTGCCGCGCATCATGGCCAGTGCGAGCCCTGCCCGAACAAAACGGAGAATCTTCTCACGCACGTCGGGCGGAATGGTCTCGTCATCCCGGTCCTGGACATCTCGGCCATAAATGCCGAACGCTGGCAGCCCCTTTTGGTTGTGTGCGGCCAACACTGCAGCCAGGTACACCGCGCCCGGGCGCTCCGTTCCGTTGAAGCCCCAGACTGCCTTGGGGATCAGCGGATCCATGTCCATGGTCTCACTGCCGTAGCACCAGCATGGAGTGACTGTGAGGGAGACTCCCACACCTTCGCGCCGAAACTTTTCCGCGCACGCCGCCGCCTCGGCCGCGCCGCCGATACAAGTGTCCGCGATGACGCACTCGACTGGATCCCCGTTCGGATACCTTAACTCGGATCGAATCAGGTCCGCGGCGCGCCGCGCCATCGCCATCACCTGACCTTCCAAGGACTCCCGAACGCCTCCACGGCGTCCGTCAATGGTTGGCCGAATCCCGACCTTGGGGAATTGACCCACCCATCGCCACGAGTTGGTTTCTGTCGGTTGTGCTGGCATCGTAACTTCCCCCCTTATTCACCTGGGAACTGTGTGGCCATCACTGGACGGGCGTGAACTTCAACGTCCGCACGTTCACTGGGCTCCACCCCGTCGGCACCGCATGCAAGACAATCGACACACGGCCCGCGGGAATCGTCACCGAGTCCACGCGAACGACTTTGTACTTCTTGTAGTCGCCGGTCGCCGAAATTGGAATTTCGACCTTTTGTTCGCCAATGGAGAGCACCAGGCGTGAATCTCTCTCCGCTGCCGCTTCGAACTCCAGCCGGTAGCGACCTTCCTTCGGCATCTCGACTCGCCAGGTGGCCGTGTCCGAAGGGTCGACCCAATACCCAAGGTTGCGGTTCAACCCGTGCCCTTCGCAACGGAGCCCGCCAGTGACATCTGCAGT
>CAACVY010000025.1 GCA_900661335.1 uncultured bacterium
GCGAGTTGACCGAGCGTTCCAGCGGAACGTCGAATGCGGCGGGCTTCTTCCCGTAGCTCTTGCAGTTCCTGTGCCAGACGATGAGTTTCATGGCGATACGGCCACGATCCCAGGATCATGCCCACCAGCAATAGCGGTGCCCAATACCCGAGCGAGTGCAGGATGCCCTGTCTCACGACCGCCTAGTTTGCAACCGCTTGCGATGAAGTTCAAACCGACAAGTTTCTACGTCGGCCCTTTGCGCGACCCCAATGCTTTGCTCTGGTGCTCGAAGGCCGGACGCCCTGAGCGTAAGTCCATGGCCTTCGACTGGCGCCCGGTTCGGGTTTAGGCTCTGCGCCCTTCCGCGGCGCAGGCAAGATGCGACGATCTTGATGCGGGTGCAGTTCTCGGACTGCGGTTGTTTCGGACCCGCCGTTCTCTGCAATCGATCCCTGAGGCGATCGATCCGCGCATAATTCCTGCTTTGCCGTCATGGAGTCAGCACCCACGAACACTCATCAAATGAGCGATCCGGATCTTGCATGGTAAGATGAGCGCGGGTAGGAAAAGGACCGCATGAAACGGCGAGAGGCGCTCGGGTACATTCTGGGAACTGGATGGGCGTGGGCGGCGGCGCGGTGCATTGCGGACAATGCGCGAACCACCGCAATGCTCAAGATCACGCCTTCGGGCGAATTGCATCGCGATGGTAAGCCCTTCCGCGCGTTGGGAGTGAACTATTTCGACTGTTTTCTGAGACTTTTGAAAAACCCAGATCCCACCAGCGTGGAACGAGGGTTCGAAGTTCTGTCGCGCCACGGGATCGCGTTCGTGCGCTTTTGCGCCACGGGATTCTGGCCGGTGGACATGGAGCTGTATGGTAAGGACCGGGACGAATACTTCCGTCGCTTCGACCGAGTGGTCCGCTTGGCCGAAGAGCACCACCTGGGATTGGTGCCGTCGCTGTTTTGGGCGACGTTCACTGTGCCGGACCTCGTGGACGAACCCGTGCGTGCCTGGGGCGACCCGAAGAGCCGAACGCATCGTTGGATGCGCGAGTACGTGAAAGAGGTCGTTTCGCGGTATGCGAACTCTCCAGCAATCTGGCTGTGGGAGTTCGGCAACCAGTATAACTTGTGCGTGGATCTGCCCAACGCAGCGGATGTACGGCCGCCTGTCGCGCCGTGGTGGGGCACTCCAATGCGGCGAAGCGCCGCAGACGATCTGACCACGGCGCACCTGCAGACGGCGTTAGCCGAATTCGTTCGAGCCATACGCGCACATGACCCCCATCGTCCGATCAGCTCGGGGCATTCTATCCCTCGCCCGACGGCGTGGCACCAGTGGCGGTTCGGTCGGTGGACCCGCGATCGCCGCGAAGAGTTCGAGGAGATCGTAGAGGCCCACCATCCTCCTGGCGTAAATGTGATCAGCGCACATTTGTACGCCGAGGCGAATTGGGAGCGATTGCCATGGCTGGACGAGGTGTCGCGCAAACTGGGCCGGGCGTTGTTCATCGGCGAGTTCGGCATCTCGCCCTCGGAACTGCGCGATGAGCGAACGCAGTTTGCAGTCCAGTTGGAACGCTTGCGCAACTCGCGGGTTTCGTTGGCGGCGGTATGGGTGTTCGACTACGCGCGACATGAGGCCACCCATAACATCAACCCTGGCGGGCCACGAGCTTGGATGCTGGATATGCTCAAGGAAGAGTCGAGGCGTTGGGCAGAGCTGTCCCAACGTCCACTCAGTTGAACCGCTCAGTCTGGCTGAATAGCCGCGTTGGTTGGGTTTCGACCTAGGGGTTTGACTGCGGTTGAACCTGAGGGGCGTTTTTCGAGGCGAGGGCGTAGATTCCGGCATCGGCGAGCACGGGGGTCCAAGTGCCGGGTTAAGGTGCCAGACACTATCGAAAATCTCGTGTAATCGATTGAGGCACAACAAGTTAGGCGGAATCCCGAATGCGCGGGTTTGAGAGTTTGGCTCGGACAGGCCATTTCTCCCCTCAGTTATCCGTTGGACCATTTGCCGCGGAAATTTTGTTGGCCCGTTCCTGGGGATAGGTGGGGATAGGAGATCACAGCTAAGCTATGAGATACCGTAACCCGCAGTTGCTTCGACGGCGAACGGTTAAAAGCTTTACGAAAAAGTGGCGGTGGGATTTTACTTGCTGCCACGGCAAAGGCTCGCTGCTAAGGAATTATATGCGCGCCTGCGCTCTTGGATTCTTGGACTTGTGGGGGCAACGCCGCGTGTGTGGCCGAGTTGCGGCCTTAAGTGGGTAGTTTTCGATGCGATGCGAAGAAGAAGGGGTGCTCGATCCGTACGGCTTTCCGCGAACATTCAAGTGCCTATGTGCAGGCGTGGCAGCGCCATCAGGGGCTCATAATAAGGGCCAAATGCTTTCCGTCGTGACTCGATGGCGAAGTGAGCGCGGCGAGCTTTTGAAAGAGCGCCCTGCGGACTCCAATGAACCAGAGAAGCCGAGGAACCAACCCGAAGTTATGGGGGCCTCGCCGTCTCGCGGTAGCTTTGGCGATGTCCGAGTTCTACCCCTCCCCGCCACGCTCCTGGGCGGGAAGCCCATGCATTGGGTGGCCCGACGCTGGCGCGCGGTTTCAAGGCGAGAGCGCGAAGGACCGCCGTGTCATTGCTCGTTTTCGCGCATTCGCGCAGGCTGTGCCATTCATGTCGATCATGTGACTCCGTTGGGGCGACCCCATGGCTCGGCGGGCGCCAGGTATCGTGGAGAACTGCATCACACGATTTTCCGAGGGGGTTAGACATAATGTCCGCACGTCTTTGAGGTGGATCAGCGTGGGCTGATGCCAGACCGGCCGTGTGGGACTACCGCGTACTTCCACTCAGACCCAAGCCAGACCAGAGCAGGGAGTCGGGGTTTTCCTATCTCCTCAGATAGATCTTTTGCGAAGCCACAAACCGCGACGTACTGAGCCTTACAGGAGCGTGATTCACACTCGGCTCCGTGGGTGTTATGCGAACGGGGCCGATCGCTCCTGACCGTTCTTAATGCCAAGTGCGTTGGTGTCGGGCCACCAACGAGAGAGAACGACGGGCCCGCCTGCGGGGCGATGCGGCGCGAAGAGTTTAGTCGATCAGCGGGCTCGGCCGCCGAGCGAAGGGAAGCAGCTCCTCGAATGGACGAAGTCGGCGTGCATCCACGAGCGCGGCCATGGGGCGCAGCGAAAACGGGATGCCTGTTTCTCGCATGACGGCCATCACATTCAAGCCACCAAGCACGACCAAGCCGGCCCGGCCATCGGTGACTGGAATGTCTAACAGGGGGCGGCCCGGTTGCCCGACGGCGAGGACAGCGCGAATCGCATAAGTTTCCAAACGCCGCAGGATCACACGGAGCGTGTCGACCGAGGATGCCGGGACCTCTCGAAAACTGGCGCACACTGTTCCGCGACCGGTACGGAGGACATCCCGTGTTCGAGTTAGTCCCGCTTCAATGAACAGAGCTAGTGGGTCGCGAGTGGTGCCGCTGTACTCGATCAATTCCAGAAACCGCGTGGGGCGGCCATGGACGATTTCGAGCAATCCACCATAGCGAGACGTGACGGGGATCCCGGCTTTCAGCAGAATCCCATTGAGCGTGATGCTACACATCGAGCCGAGGACGACGGTGTCTTCAGGTACCACATAGTCTTCGATGGATTCCTTTGGCCGCGCCAACAGGAAGCGGCCCGAGATCGAAAGGTCGGCTCGAGCGACTGGCGGAAGAAGTTCGACGGCGCGAGCTAGATCGCGCTCGGACAGTTCGGCCGTATTCACGATGACGGTGCCCTGGTGCTGGGTGGGATCGTAGCTCATCCGGTAGCTCAGTTCGTCGATCCGGCTCAAGACGAATCCCACCTTTTCGGGTAGTTCGATCGAGCGAAGCAATTCACGTCCGAGTTCCGTGAGCACGCGTCCTTGGCGGCGGTTCCAGAGCCGAGTCCACCCCGCCGAGTCCATCCGGCCCAGATGATAGCGGATAGCACGTGGGGTCAGATCGAAGCCATGTCGAAGAAGCTCCTCGGCGAGCTGGGCGGAGCCCACTGGGGCGTGGCTTTTTCCGATTGCGCGCAGCAAAATTTTTTCGACCAAAGAGGTCTTCAATCTTTCGTGGGACCGAGTTTTTGCAGCACTCCTGGCGAGCATTTCTGCGTTCTTCGTGTCCGTATGCATACGGCAAATTTACCAGATAATTTCTAGTCTATCGACTTGTTCCCGTGGCAGGGATCCCGCAGAATTGCGGCAATTGTTTTCCGACCTAGGCGTGGCAAAGGGTCACGATTCAGTCGGAGAGGTGAAAGGAGACTGCAATGTTGCCAGTGATTCGTGACGTGCTGGAAACGGTCCAGCGTCGGAACCCGGGGGAACCGGAGTTCCTTCAGGCAGTTCGAGAAGTGCTCGAGTCGCTCGAACCGGTGGTTGCCCGGCACAAGAAATATGTCGATGCGGCCATTCTGGAACGCATCGTGGAGCCCGAACGGGTGATCATGTTCCGCGTGCCGTGGCAGGACGACAGTGGGCGGATCCATGTGAACCGGGGATACCGCGTTCAGTTCAACAGTGCGATCGGGCCGTACAAGGGCGGCCTGCGTTTCCACCCGAGTGTAAACCTGAGCATTCTGAAATTCCTCGCCTTCGAGCAGGTGTTCAAAAACTCGTTGACGACCCTTCCGATGGGCGGTGGCAAGGGCGGGTCGGACTTCGATCCGAAAGGAAAGTCCGACAACGAGGTCATGCGGTTCTGCCAGTCCTTCATGACCGAGCTCTTCCGCCACATTGGGCCGGACACCGACGTGCCTGCGGGTGATATCGGCGTGGGCACCCGCGAGATCGGCTACCTGTTTGGCCAGTACAAGCGGTTGGCGAATGAGTTCACCGGCGTATTGACCGGCAAGGGCCTGAACTGGGGTGGTTCGCTGATTCGGCCGGAGGCCACCGGCTATGGTGCGGTGTACTTCGCGCAAGAGATGTTGAAGACCCGTGGCGATTCGCTCGAAGGAAAGATCTGCACGATCTCCGGCTCCGGAAACGTCGCACAGTACACCGTCGAAAAGCTCCTGGAACTGGGTGCGAAACCGGTGACGCTGTCGGACTCCAACGGGACCATCTACGACAAGGATGGGATCAACGCCGAGAAGTTAGCGTGGGTGATGGAGTTAAAGAACGTGCGGCGGGGGCGCATCGCGGAATATGCGCAGAAATTCAAGGCGGAGTACTACGAAGGCAAACGGCCTTGGCACATTCCATGTCATTGCGCCTTCCCCAGCGCCACGCAGAACGAGATCAGCGGTGAGGATGCGAGGACACTGTTGAAGAACGGCTGCATTCTTGTGTGCGAGGGCGCGAATATGCCCAGCACGCCGGAGGCGGTGGACCTATTCCTCTCGCACAAGATCCTCTACGCGCCCGGCAAAGCGGCCAACGCCGGCGGCGTGGCGACGTCGGGTCTGGAAATGAGCCAGAACTCTATGCGGATGAGCTGGTCGCGCGAAGAAGTGGACGCCCGCTTGCGCGAGATCATGATTCGCATTCACCAGGCGTGCGTCAAAGCTGCCGAGGAATATGGACAGCCTGGCAACTACGTCATGGGTGCGAATATCGCCGGCTTCGTGAAAGTGGCCGATGCGATGTTGGACCAAGGCCTGGTCTGAATAAGCGTCCGAACTCAGAACCTCTGCGGCGCGGTGAACTCAGTGTTCGCCGCGCCGCTTTGCTTTTGGGAAGGTTGCACTGTGGCCACTTTGGAGGCCGATGGACGGGTAGTTGTGGACTGCCGATGCGAAATTGCCAAACGTGTCTGGCGGCTGTTGGGGCGCGGTTCTGGCCCACCGTTGCATTGTGGCTCCGCTGCTTCGTTCGTTGTCGGTCTCGCAATGGATTTGGAACTCCATGGTGGATGAGAGTTCATCGAATGTCCCTGCGCAACGTCCAAGTAGCACCCCGGCGACGCTTTAGATCGGATCGGTCGCCCAAGCTCATGCTGGAACGCACGGAGGAAGCCAACGAATCAGGCGACTCATTGTGGCTCGCGCGATGTTCTTTTCGGCTGCGCACGCTGCGTACAGCTCAAGACCTGAACTTTGCCGCGACGCGCCGCGGTGAATTTCAGTTAACGACTACAACGTTGGGATGGCTTTGGTTTCACCTGCGTGGGCACTCCCCAAACGCGCGACTACCTGCGAGCTCCCCAGGATCACGGCGGCTTTTCCATGCCACGCGAAGAGGGCTCTCACCAGATTTTGAAAAGGTATTCGGCGACAGTGGGCTCCGGGTGGGCCTGAAATGGGGATCCTGAAAAATGTTTCTCGGTCCTTGGCACCAGCGAGAATCCCAAGGCCGCTACGGCCCCGAAACCACGACCCGCTGGCGCGGTACTTCGCGCGCGAAGGATCAAAAACGCACGAGCGAACGGGCATGGACTTGTGATTCTCACCCCGTGGTACGGTCCGCTGGCGTACGTGACCCGACAGAAGACCATTTGGGGGCAGGACCTGCACTGGCAGCACACGCCACCATGAGAACTTGGCTGTTCGATTCGTGTCGCTGTACCGTAAGAGGGAGGAGTGGAGACGTTGGGCTCGTGACGGGTAGACCGACTTCGACGGGGTGATGACTACAACCTATATTGGCCAACGGAGCAGGGGGCAGAATTCATGACACCGGTGGCTTCGGCCTTGCGCGAAACCGGCTTGACGGAGGTCCGCGTAACGCCCGACGCGACCACCAATTGGCATCGGTTTAGTACGTGGAGGACGCGGAGGCGTTAGCGAACGATCCGGCCGCATGGTCTGCGCTGGGGTTGATCCTATCGCATGGGTTTTCTTTGGCATGTTTGGACGGTGGCTTAGGGCGCACACAAGCGTGGGAGTTGGTCATTCGCGCGCGACGAGCCGGTGTACGAGCTGGAGTGACGTCCATAAGCTGAGGCCGGATGGACGCGCGAAGCGTCCTAGAGCACCACGGCAACATTTACTGCGCCAAGGTCAACGCCATCGTGCCGTGGGCGGGGATTCAGCGTCCTGCTCAATGGGTGCGGGGCGACCCGAATCCAGGTTCGGCGTTCTTGGTGCGCGAGGACGGAACCTGGGAAGTTCGGCGGGGCTATTGGATGTACCGACAAGTCAGCCGGGTAGGGCAACCGGGCATGGCAGTGGCGCGAACTATGGCAATGGATTCGGAGATTGCGCTGATTGCATTTGCGGCCAATGGTACGAGCCATCCTGATGCGTTCGTTTTAATAAACATCGGCGCGCAACGACGAGTTCACGTTACGGTTCGGGGCTCTCGCGCGATCGCGTTTCGGGCGTTTCGCACGAACGACGATGAACGCGATCTGGGTAGAGAAATCGGCCGGTTTGCCCTAACGGACGGGACCATCCTCTACGAAGCCCCGGCGTGTTCCGTCACTACGTTTGTTGCAGATCATTGACATCGTCTGCGCGGACCGGCACGCAGGATCGCCCAAGAGGAGGTACTCCTAATAATAGAGAACCGCCCGCAAGTCACCCGGGGGGAGCCGATTGTGCGGCAGAGCCGGGACGGGCTCGAAGGCCGGAGGCAGAGGCAAGGGAGCGCGCGAGCAGGAAAGGCGCCCGGCCCAGTTTCGGCCGCTGGAGGGGCGCGTTCCACCGCGTCCCCCGCATTCGACCGCGTCCGGATCGGGTCGGGGTGGAACCCGACCCTCCATGCCGTTCCGATTTGCGGCGCAACGCCCTCTGGCGTCCAGATGCGGGTGGTCGAAGCAATGCATTGTTGGGGATCGGACGGATCGAGGGTGAGAAAATCGGCGGTTGTACCTGGAGCGTTGGGGTAAGCCCGTTTCGGAACGCAGGCCTTGCCCGCTGCTGAAGCCCTCATCCTGAACAGCACGATCGGCTCGGGCTTGACACATGATGTTTCCGTGGTAGCATTAAAGGCAGTGATATGGTCCGCTTCGGGCGGACCGTCCTCGGTTGGATACGGAAATGAGTGCATGGTCGAACAGTCGAAGGGAGCAGGAGATGAAGCAGGCAACTTGGCGGCTCGTGTGGGCTCGGGACCCAAGTTCTCAGGGGGGCTTGACACGCTCGATTTCGATGGTAGCATACTAGATAGCGGTTCGTTTTAGGCGAACCATCGTCGGTTGGAGACAAAAAGGATGAAAGAGCGAAAGCCCGCAAGGACGTTGAGTGGCGGAGGCAGTTTCGCCTCTGCGCTGGTTCCGAATCGGAGTACGGATGAGGGGTCTGGCCTTGAAGAAGTCGAGACGTATCATCAGGGCGGCCGGTCTGTTCGGAGCGCTGCGGTTGGCGAGCGACGAATGAGGGCGAAAACAGTGACGAGTACGGAGGTCGAAATGAAGACGAATGCTGAAATGAAGCATGTGAATTCGCGCATGGTTGCTGTTCTGTTTGCGGTGGCGACCGTAGTGGGGGCCGTCTCCGCGAGCGGTCAAGTCACTGGCATCTGGGCCACCACGTGGGGCGGCGAATGGAACGTCGCCGTGCGCTGGAGCAACAACGTCATCCCCAACGCCGTGGGCGACTGGGCCTGGCTCACCGGCAACAATAACCTCGGCACTGGACTCGGTGGTACGCCGGTGTTCACCCAGAACGTGGATGTCACGCTGGGCTTTCTGATCTTCGGCGACACCGATCGCGGAACCCCCGCCGGCATCGATTCAATCGGCGTCAGTTCGACGTGGCTCACCTTCAACACTGGCGATGGACGCCGTGCGCTGCTCTCGCACGGTTCCGGCGACCTGCACATGCCCGGCGTGCCCGGTTGGCACTACAACATCGGGAATCCGGGTGACTGGATCAACGTCGGTATCCGCGTCGCGGACCCGGAGGGGCTGTACATCGACAATTTCTACGATCTGACTTTGCGCGGCGGCATCACCAATAGCCGCGTGTTGGATGCGCAGGGGCGTGACATTGTCAAAGCGGAAGGTGGAGCGTTGATAATTCAACGGGTGGTGACAAACCTTTCGACCCTCTACCTCCGCGATGGACGCATCCACATCAATTTGGAGGGCAATGTGGGGGCTCATCCTCAATACGCCGTGCGGCCGGACATCACCAACATTGTCATCGGCGTCGCGCCGGGCGTGCGGGATTTGGGCGAATGGCACCCGATCCAGACCCAGACGAACGTCGGAGAGAACACCGCGCTCAACCGAATCCAGTTTCCATATTTTCAAATCACCGGCGACAACAACACCAACGCGGCGGGGGTCTATGTCCATCCCTACAACGTCACGCTCAACCGCGGCGCATTCCGGACATTTTCCCGCGCTCTGGAAACGGTTACCTTGCGGCCCAACTGGACCAATCACCAGGCGCGGTTCACCGGTACGTGGACGCTCAATGGCAGCCCATACGAAGTTCTGATCTGGAACGAGGCGCAGGATTCGGGCAGTCTGACCAGCAACGTGCGTCAGCACGTCTGGTCGGGCACACTGACCGGCCCGGGCGGCTTCACGAAGCTTGGCTCTTCCGAGATGACTCTGCTAGGGACCAACGACTTTCCGGGTCCGATCTTCGTGATTCGTGAGTTCGACCGTGGCCGCGGCCGCTACGGAGCCATCGCTTTGCGTGAAGGTGGTATTCTGACCGATGCGGAGGGCATCAAGTTCCTGAGGGCTGGAAGTCTTTATCTCGACAACAGTTTTGTGAACATTAACAACCGGCTGCCGGACGACTTCTGGATCGTCAACCGGCAGTGGGGACGATTCGAAATCCTGGGCAACGCGGCAGTACCGACCACCGAAACGATTGGTTCAGTGACCAATCTCGGCGGCACGCTGCACCTGGTGTTCGACCTGAACGATGCCGCCAACCAGGCGATGACGCTGAACTTGGACCGGCTGGTCCGAGCACCGGGTTCAATCGTTCAGTTGCATGTGAAAGACGTCCGCGAAGGCGCATTGTCCACCAACGCGGGTCCGGCGGTGACGGTGAACCTTGCCGACGGCGGGGCTTCATTAACGCAGCTCGGCGGCGACGGATCGCTCGGCTACAACCGCAAGGTCGTCGTGGGCGTCTTCGGGGGAGATGCGTCCGACATCGCCTACCATACGAACCCTACTGTCAACGATCCGGTCGGTTTTAACCCCACTCGAGCCGATCAGTTCATGACGGTGGAAAGTGGGCGGCTTCGCACGTTGCGGGACGACGAGATGGTTCACTTGGGCGGGCGTGCGACCAACTTCCTGACGATTAGCCAGGCCGACGCGCCGACTGACGCGAACGTGAATATCGCGTTCCGCGCGACGCAGGTCCGGCTCGATCGGGCCACCGACGGTCCCATGGGTTCGCTGAACCTGATCAAGAACCGGATCGTGGGCGACGTCACATGGAACTCTCTGCGCACCGGTATCGCGACCAACCAGGGCGGAGCGACTTGGGCGGGTGGGTCGATCCTTTTGGATCACGGCCGGCGGCTGACGTTGGAATCCGGCATGTTGCTGGCCGGCCGCGATACCCGCAGCTCCAACGGCGACGACTCGGCAGGCGCGGATGTATTGTTCTGGCGAGGGACGATTGACCTCGATGGTACCGCCAACGACCGTGAGGCGATTGTCCAGGTGGCCAACGGCCACGCTCTTTACATCGGCAGTACCATCGAGGCGCGTAACGGCCTGACCAAAGGCGGGGAGAATACGTTAGTGCTATTCAACGCCAACGCGATCAGCGGCACGGTGTATGTTGCTAGGGGCCTATTGCAACTTCGGAATCCGGCGGCGCTTGGCGGCGCTACGCAACTCGTGCTCTCAGCCGATGCCGTGGTGGGATTGCAATTCGGCGGCTCGTACAATCCTGCGGACCTTGTCGTCGAAGCTGTGCCGTGGGGGGCGTGGCCGTTCAGAAGCTATTTTCAACACAACCAGTGGAATGGACGCCTGATTATCAGGAACGTGGACGAAGTCGGCGTCGTGCATCACGACATTTCCGTGGTCGCCGGCCACAACAGCCAGAACGCGACCCTGACCTTGGCCGGCGACATCGCCGCGGAGGGGGCGACAGCGAATGCGGATGTTGTGTTGTTCGATTCCATACGGCTGACCACCGGGACGTCGGGTGGGATCATCAACATGAAAGGGCTCGTTGGTGACCGGTTCGTGGGTGGGGTCGCCATGCCGCTGGACGCGCCGGGGGCTACGTTCAACCGGTTCGGTGGGGGCGATATCACCAATCGGACTTCGTACGAGAATCAGGCGCTGCGATTCCGAATTGATGGTCCGGCGCTAGGCTCGTGGGGGGATGAGTTGGCCGTCCATATCTATCGGCCATGGCGCGCCGTCGGTCGGATTTCCGCCGAGCAAGGTACGATCCGGTTCCTCGGCGATCCCGCTGCGGGTGAGGGCGAGTTTTGGTGGGCGCCTGCGCTGACCAACTCGGACTTCGCCAACGGCATTAGTGGTTTCCAGCTTGGCGGCCCGGGCACGGACGCCGGCGGCAGTGCCACGTTCCTGCTCACCCGTCATGGGCAGGTCTTCAACGCGGAGCGTTGGACCGTCGCAACGGACGTTACCAACAACACGCTGACCATCGGTTTGGAACATTTTGGTCCCCAGAACGCGACGGTGACTATTGGGAACACATACAATGACGAAAGCCCGGACGGGGCCGACAACCGGATCACCTTTGACCGGCCGTTCAGGGTGCTCGCCCAAAACGGATACGATTCCTCGGCAGGTACGGCCAGCGTCGGACGAGTCAATATCGTCCAAACACTCAGGGGCAACGCGGCATCGCGGCTGGTCAAGGTCGGCTCGGGCCAAGTGTGGTTGCAGGGACCGGATAATGCCAGCTATTCGGAAGCCAATAGCGTTTTCGGGTTCGTGCTGCTCGGCGGCGAGCTGGTGTTGGACCGAAGCCCAGGGTCTTCTGCGAGTCTGAGCCAGCGGCGCACCCGAGACGATGGGGCTCAGCTCGTCCTGGCGGGTGGCGATCTGACATTCTACGGCTCGGCGAATGGGAGCTTTGCCACCGAACTGTTGAACAGCAACCTGTTGGTCATGGCTGGAGATTCGATTCTGCGGGCGCGGCCGGCCGGACCGACACAATCGAACCTGCTTCATGTCGCTAACTTCACTGGCGCGACGGTCACCCGCCAAGTGGGGGGCACGGTGCATTTCAATCTGGATGTGTCCGCTGGTGGCGGAGCGGGAATTTTATTTGGTCAGACGGTCAGTGCTCGTGTTGGCTCTTGGGCCGTATTCAGCAGCAACGATTTCCAAAACTTGAGCTGGGCTGCGACGGATGCCAACAAGTACATCACTCCATTCACGGGCTACGCGGTAGACACCTACGGGTCGGCGTCGTATCATACTGAAGTCCGGGATGGGAACCCGTCACTCTTGCCTGACGACGTGACTGGCTCGCTTCGGTTCGACACGAACCTGTTCCAAAACCTCGACCTCGGCGGCAGCGTGTTGAACATTGCCGACCGTGGGATTCTCGTCACTCGGGGTTCGTCCGATGGATGGGGCGGGCCACAGGGAATCGTTAACGGTGTGCTGACCAGTTCCGTCGGCGAACTAATCATCCACAATTATTCGCCGTACGGCTTCAACATTGCGGCAGCAATCAACGGGAACGTCGAGCTGACGCATTCGGGCATTTCGACCACGTGGCTGAGCTCGGCCAACGGGTTTACCGGCCGAGTGTTCCTGAACGGAGGTGTGCTGCCGGTTTCATCGCTGTCCCAGCTGGGCGCGGCCACAGCCGCTGGCACCAACACGCTGGGCTTGCGCGGTGGGGTGCTCCGGGTCACCAGCGATTTGAACTTCACGACCAACACCATCGAGCTGGGCGGCGACGGCGGAACCATCTGGGTGGACGCCAACCGAGCTGCGCGGTTCGAAGGCATCATCCGCTCGGAGACCAACATTTTCAGCACCAGCGCCGTGCTCAAAAACAATGGCCACGGCGACCTGATCAAAACCGGCCCCGGCGCGCTGGTCATCGGCGGTCATTCGAACGTGATCAACGCGATCCACGGGTTGATTGACATTCGCCAGGGATCGCTGGTGATTGACCGCGCAGCGATCTCCAATGACGTCCTCTTCGGGTTGAGTCACTCCTATTACGACGGCATCGTGATCCGCAGCGGCGCCTCGCTCGTGATCAGCAACATGCAGACGCGTGACACGGGGGGCGCCCTCCAAACCCCCACCGATATCCGCGACTGGTTGACCCTGGAGCAGGGATCGCGCGTCGAGGTGTGGGACCGAGATACAACGACTTACCAAGTGTGGAGATGGAACGCACCGGTCAATTTGCTTGGCGATGCGACGTTTTTCGTTGACCGGGAGGAGTTCGTGTTGAACGCAGACGCTGGCTATCTTGAAGGTCCGGGAAGTTTGGTCAAAGAGGGCAATGGCCGAATGGGCGTTCGCGACTTTAGTCCGGACTTTACCGGCGCAATTCGAGTGCAGGATGGCATCTTCGACATTTACACGCGCCATGTAAACCTGGTGCCCAACGCGTCGGAGTTCGTGATCGGGTTCCCGGCCAACACCAACCGAGGGGCGGTGGTGCTGTACGTCCGGCCAGAAGCCGACCAGGGCGCCTCGGAAACCGTCGTCGCGCAGAAAATTCGGGTGGTGGGTGAGTCGGATGACACCCGTCTGGGCGTATTCCGGACACATCACGGCGACGTCGTTCGGTTCACAGGCGATCTGGATCTGACTGGCTTCGACCAGTACGGTAACTTGCGCGAGCTTCGCTTGCACCGCGCGGACGACAACTTTGTGTTTTCGTCCTACGAAAGCGGCGATACGTTCGATCGGCGAGCGTTCGTTTGGCTCGAAGGCAGTATCATTGGCGCTAATAAACGGATCAGGTTGAGCACGGAGCAGAGCTATTCGCCGAATATGCCGAACACCCAGAACAACCCGACCAACAACAACCTGATCACCATTTGGACGTTCACGGGGACCAACACCACCTGGACCGGCACGCTGGAGATTGGTAATCGCCAGAGCACGGACGTGGCTTGGGGTGGCCCGGACTACAACAAGCAGCCAGTGGCCCGCTTCGGCCGGGACGACGGCCAGCCCACGCTGGCGATCTCGTCGAACGTCGTTGTGGTGCTACGGCATGACGCCCGCTTGCAGGCGTTCGGTAGCGAGGTGACGATCGGCACGCTGTTCACCGACGGTAAAGCTGATAACGTCACCATTGATTACTTCGGAAGTGACCTGACGACCAACTCGTTCATCGAGAACGCCGGCACGCAGCCGGGCAGCTTCCGCATTGTGCAGCACACCAACGCGATCATCTCCGCGACGATCCGTGACGGTGTGGTGTGGTCGCCAGTCTTTGCGGATCAGCCAGCGGCGCCATTGAGCATTCTGAAGGATGGTCCTGCGACCATGACCCTGTTGGCCAGCAACAGCTTCAGCGGCATGGCTCGCGTGATGGCGGGCACGCTGGCGCTCTCGGGCACCGGCTCGATCCGAAATGCGCATACGATCCAGATTGACGCGGGGGCGACGCTGAATGTGACGCCGCGGTCGGACAGCACCTTGTGGCTAGCGCCGGGGCAGACCTTGCAGGGTCACGGCACATTGCAAGGCGGCCTGATCGCTGAGAGCGGGTCCTTCGTGAAGCCGGGTACGAGTCCGGGTGTGTTGACCGTGGTCGGAGATGTCACATTCAATTCTGGTAGCACGTTCGAGGTCGAAATCCTCGGGCCGCTCTCGGGCCAGTACGACCAACTGCTGATGAACTCCCTCTACGAATTGACTCTAAGCGGGGCGACGCTGTCCGTGCTGGCGCCGAACCCGCTGACCGTGGGGACGGTCTTCCCGATCATTAGCGGTTGGGGTTCGATTGATAGCTCTACGTTCTCGGGTCTGCCGGACGGCGCAAGCTTTACCGCTGGTGCGAACCAGTTCCAAATCAACTATGGAACGCTGCCCGGCTACGCGGACGACGTGACATTGACCGTAGTGCCGGAACCCGGAACGCTTGCGACAATGGCTTTGGCGCTGGCCGTCGGTGCGGTCTTGCGGCGCCGTCTGCGGCGATAACGCCCAACCTTGGGTGATGGCTGGAATTCGATTGGCCCGGTCCTCCAGGATCGGGCCGATCGTTTCTTGACGGATACGATGCGCTAGAGACCATTGCGGCGGTGCCGATATTCTGGTGTGGGTGCGACTGTGGGAGCGGGTGGATTTCGGGGAAGCTAGGCTGCACTGGAGGGTTTGCGTTGGAGCGATGCGCGCCGCAGTGGCCACCTGCGCCGCGGCCTGCCCTCCAACGGCGAAACGGTTGCGGGTTACGCCGACCGGCCAATTGGACCGTAGACCGAGAATCGGCGGCCACGAAGCGCTGGACATGTGGGAGAGCAGAGGTATGTTCGTAAAGTCAGTGTAGAGTCAGGGTAGTCGGATGGCGCGGATACAATGAGACAAAGAATCCATGCAATGGCCAGTCGCGTGAATCGGTGGGCCTGGGCTCTGGGGTGTGTGATCTGCGTCGGAGGTTTGGCGGCAATGGAAGCTCAATGTGGTGGACCGCAACCCAGTGGCGAGGTGACGATTTTCGTAGTGGAATCCAACTCGCTGGTTCGGATGCCAAGGATCGTTCTCAGCGATGCCGAGTGGCGGCAGCGTTTGACGCCCGAGCAGTATCGCGTCACGCGTCAAGGAGGGACGGAGTGCGCCTTCACGGGTGAGTTCTACCGACACAAAGGCCGCGGGGTCTATCAGTGCGTCTGTTGCGGCACGGATTTATTCTGCTCGGACGACAAGTTCGAGTCCGGAACTGGTTGGCCCAGCTTTTTCCGTCCTGTGCACCCGTCGAATCTGGTGGAGCGGATGGACTACAGCCACGGCATGACGCGGGTCGAAGTGCGTTGTGCGCGATGTGACGCCCACCTTGGCCACGTGTTTCCGGACGGTCCGCCGCCGACTGGACGCCGGTTTTGCATCAATTCCGCCGCGTTGAGGTTCGTGCCGACGCCGACGGGCCGCGGCGCGGCCGCCACCGGGGCAGCTTCATCGCGCTCGGCGAAAAAGTCCGAATAGCCTAGGGGCACGCGCGCACGATGCCCCAACCTCTGGAAGCTGGCGCCCATTTGGCGTCTGGCATCGATGAGTCTTCTCCGAGCCGCTGCGGGGCTTGGGATCCCCCGGTGGTGGGGCGAACGGAGTACGCAGTCCGCGCTGCTGGAGTACGTGCAACGGCGCAATCGCCTCATGTTCCTGCCAGGCTCAACCCCGGGATGTAGGTGACGATGATCAGTAGGATCAGCAACCAAGCGATCCAAGGCAGCGAGGCTCGCGCCAAGCGAAGTAGAGGCTGTTGAAACCGCAGGGCGGCGATGAAGAGGTTCATGCCCACCGGCGGAGTGCTGTAGCCGATGGCGAGGTTGGTCAGCGTGATGACTCCCAGGTGGACTGGGTGAATTTCATAGGCCTGGCCGAGCGGGATCAACAGCGGCACCAGCACCACGATCGCCGTGTAGATATCCATCGCGCAGCCGACGGCCAGCAAAAACAAATTGAGGATGATCAAGAATCCCACCCGAGTGTGTACGCGGCCCTGGACCAGGGCGAGAAGGCGTTGAGGAATTTCTTGGTCCACCAGCCAGTTCGTGATGGCCATTCCCATACCTAGGATGATCAGGACTCCGCCGACGAGGATCATGGCTTCGCGGACGATTCGGGCCAGATCGTTCCAACGAACTTCACGCAGGATCAGGGTTTCAACCACCCAAGCATAGGCGGCGGTCACCGCGGCGGCATCGCTGAGCACCAGGCGGCCGCTGTAGATGCCGGCCAGAAGCAGAATTGGCAGTGGCAATTCCCAGCGTGCTTCCCACAAGGCGGCCCACAATTCCCTGGCGTCAAACTGGGCGCGCGGCACGGCGTGGCGGCGGGCGCGCAACGCGCTGAAGGTGAACAACAGGAAGAGTCCCAACAGTGCGGGGCCGAGGGATGCGCGGATCAGCCGCTCGATCGTGACCTCGGAGCTGACCGGGCCGGCAATGATTCCGTACAAGATGAGCGGGAGACTTGGCACGATGAGGACACCGAGGTTGCCGCCGGTGGTGATGGCACCGAGGCTGAAAGACTCGCCGTAACCTCCGCGTTGCAATGCCGGTAGGAGCAGGCCGCCCAGCGCGACGATCGTAACGCCCGAGGCACCAGTGAACGCGGTGAATAGCGTCGTGGCTGCGATTGCGACCATGGCCAAGCCACCGGGGAGCCAACCGAACGCGGCGCGAGTCACGCGAAGCAATCGTTCCGGCGCCCGGCTTTCTGCGAGGAGGTATCCGCCTAACGCGAACAACGGCATGGCGCGGAGCATGGGCAGGGTGGCCAGGCGGTTAAGCTCGTTGAGAATCAATGCGGGCGCCAGGCCATCCTGGGCATACACGTGCCACGCGAGGGCGGCAAACACTGCGAACATGGGTGCGCCAAGGACCGCAGCGACGAGAATGATCCCCAGCGTCATGGACGAACTTCCTGGTTTGCTTTGACGGTCGTCGGGATCGCCATGCGGAACTCTTGCCAGGCGTTCCAAAGACTCCGCCAGGCCATGCCCACCATGGCCAAGGGAATCGCGTAGCTGTAGCCCCAGATCGGCACACCGAACAACCGTGCGGTTTCGGCGCTGCGTTGAAGCCGAATGAATTCGAGGCCGAACCAGGCCAACGCCAGCGTGACGATTGTGGTGAACAAGTGAATCCAGGGCCGTACGCGACGGTTCGCTGCAGGCGGCAGGAGGTGCGACACGAGGTCAATGCAAATATGTCGCTGCGCTCCCGTGGCGGCCCAGGCACCGGCCAGTGTCAGCCAGAGGAGGAGGATCCCGAGGAGCGGCTCGATCCAGGGAGGCGGGGTGTGGCCGAGCCAACGTGCTGCAATGGGAACGCACGACAGCACCACCAGTGCTGTCGCCAGCCCCGTCAGAATGGTTTGCTCGACGTGGGCGGCAAGCTTGGCTGAGTTAATCTTCATGGCATCGTGCGACGGGCCGAGGTGCGCCATCGGCGCAGGAATGCTTCAACTTTTTCCATCGCATCGGCGGGCACGAGCTTGCCGACCAGGGATTGGCGAGTTCGGGTGCTGATCTCCCCGAAGCGCTTCACTTCGGCGTCGGGCACGGCGACAGTTCGAATCCCTTGCCGGGCCATCACTTGCAAGGCTTCCTCGTTGTCTTTGCGCACTCGCGCGGTGAGTTCGGCCACCCGTTGGGCGGCGAGCTGACGGATGCGCTGTTGGTGTGGCGGGGCAATTCTAGACCAAGAGGAACGCGATACGAACAGTCCGCCGAAACTGTAGGCGAGTCGCAAATCCGTTCGGTATCGCACTCGGCCCGTCCACTGCATCGTGATCGCGGCCAGGGGCGGCGCGTAGACCGTGTCGATCATGCCGGTCTGCAACGCCGTGAGCACATCCGCCACAGGCACGGGGATGGAGTGGACGCCGGCTTGGCGGAACAGTTCCAGCAGCATGGGCTCGTTGGGGATGCACCACACGCGGGCTTTACGGAAATCTTCCAGCGTGGCGATCTCGCGGGTGCTGAAGAGGTAACTGAAGCCGACCTCCGTCCAGCCCAACGCGATGTAGCCGTTGGCCGCGCAACGGTCTTCGAGATAGGGCGACAGCTCCCGCAGTGCCGCATCCACTTCCTCGAAGTTTTCGAACACCAGAGGAAGCATAAGCGCGTTGGCCTCAGGGCAGATCCGCGCGATCCCGTTGCCCAAGAAGCCCGCGCCATCCAACTGCCCGGCTTGAATCTTGACGAGGACATCTTTTTCCTCGCCCATGACGCCGCCCGGGTACAAGCGCAAACGAACCTCGTTGCTCGTGGCCGCCGCGATGTCGGTTTTGAGGGCCTCCAACGTCCGCATCCAGGCGCTGCCTTCCGGCGCCAAGGTCGCGATCTTCAGCGTGACGGCTGCTCCGGTCACCGTAGGGCCTACAAGAAGAAGGCCAAGTGTCAGACTCCATCCACACCATCCACAGCCAAACGCCGGTTTCATGCGAGGATCCTTATTCAAACCATTCGGCTGCCAGCTCGCGTAGCTTCGCGGCCCGCTGTCGTGCGATTGCATTGGTGAGTTCGCAGCCGGGTGCGTCGTGCCGGCTATCCAGAACTTCCTGTAGCAAAGCATCGAACAAGCGGCGATCTTGCGCGTAGCGGGCGTAAAACTCCGCGAACAGCACTTTGGGCAACAACGAACCGGGGCCGGCCAGTCGAATTGCTTCCTCGAAATGCCGTCGTGCCGTCGCCAGGTCGCGGCCAGCGCCGGGCAATTGGACGGTGTAGTAGAGACCGAAAAAGAGATGAACTCCGCCGCGGTCGTAGCTCGGGTCGAGTTCGAGAATCCGTCGCATTAATACCAGGGGCCGCTCGAGCTGGGCCATGGCTTCGGGGGATCCTCCGGTGTTGAGAATCCAGCCCATCCAGGCTTGGGCGGCGACATACATCGCTGGGACGTCTTGGATCCCCAGCCGCCGCACCTGGCGTTCAAACTCTGCGATGGGGGTTTCGATTTGAGTCGCTACCCCGCGGGCGGCCAGCACCTGCAGCGCTTGGGCGCGAGCGCGGTCGTACATGGCACGGGCCCGGTCCTCTTGTTGGGTACGGTCGAAGCATCCCGCCGCGTATGCGACCCGGGCGCGCGCCGCCGCCAGCAGCAGGCCCGGGTCCGACGAACCTTCCGCCAGTCCGTCGAGCAATAGGATCAGGGCCGGACCGCCTTCACGAACTAGGTCCGGATCGCACTCGCGCTGCAGGGACTCGTTCAGTCGCTCGCCCAGCGGCCCTGCGAGGCTTCGCACGGCGGCGCGTTGAAAGGAAGCGCACCCGTGGAGAAGCACGGTCCACACTGTGAGGGCCAGGACTGCCATCCGGATCCGAAACATGCCAAAACTTTAATCCGGTGGGGGGCCTTTGAGCAACCGACTTAACGGGCCAGTTGGACGGTTGAGTGGGCTGGGCGGGGACCGAACCGGACGCTGAACTGGCAGAAGCAAATCGGAGTGGACGCCGAAGTCGGCGTTGGACTCGTAGGGCATCCGGGTTCATGGTCCAGTGGTTGGAGCATGAGCTGGAGTGGAGAACTTCGAGCGGACAATATTGCGCAGGCCGCTGCGTCATGTGAATGGGATCTGACCCTAGCTCGGGACGAGTCGAGAAAATTTCACGGCGGGAGCGAAGCCGATGACGAAGTGGCGGGCAATGTTCGTGATGGCGTGTGGGCTGAGCGCGGCGGCGGCAGAAGGACTCCGACGTCCGAATGTCTTACTGATCACGACTGACCAACAATGGGGTGGGGCGGTGAGCGCGTTGGATTGCCGGGAGGTGCGCACGCCGGCCTTGGACCGCTTGGTGTCGAATGGCGTGGCATTTACTCGGTCCTACGCATCGTACCCCTTGTGCAGTCCTAGCCGCGCGAGCTTGCACACGGGACGCATGCCGCATGAGATCGGTGTGGATCGCAACGGTCTGGCAATTGTGGAGGGCGTGCCAACCTCGGGCGATCTTCTCCGCGCGGTGGGATACCGGACGGCCTATGCGGGGAAGTGGCACTTGCCGGAGGTGTATCCCACCAATGGTATCCGCGGATTTGAGTCGTTGAACCGAGCTAGTCGAAAGGGGCGGCTGGCGGTGGAGGTGGACCAAGACACACTGACCGCGGCGCTGGAATTTTTGAAGACCGTGGGCGATACGCCCTTCTACCTCGTAGTATCCTTCATCAACCCCCACGACATTTGTCTGCTCGCGTTGCGCGACACGCCGCTGTGGGAAGAGGTGGCCGCTCGCTACATGCCGAAAGATGCGCAGGGCCTTCCAGCGATTCCCAACGCAGCCGCGCCGTCGGGTCTGCCTTTGCTGGAGTTGGCCGGCCGTCGTGACTGGCCCACGGACGAGTGGCTGCGGTACCGCCAAGCATATTTCCGCCTAGTCGAGGAAGTCGACCGCCAGATCGGGCAGTTGTTGGATGCACTGGAGGATGTGGGCCTGGCGAGCCGTACGCTGGTCGTGTTCACCAGTGATCACGGCGAAGGGATGGGCGCGCACGGCTGGACAGGCAAAAACATTTTCTACGAAGAATCGCTGCGCGTGCCGCTGATCGTGAGCATGCGCGGGGCGCCTTGGGCCGGACGAGTAGATCGCGACACTCTGGTCAGTACGGTCGATTACTTGCCCACGATTTGCGACTTTGTGGGTGTTCAAGTCCCTTCGGACGTGCGCGGACAAAGCCTGCGGCCCGTGATCGAGGGGCGTGGACGACTCGAGCGACCCTACATCGTGTCCGAGATGGTGGCGAGTCCAACCCACCGCAGTTTTGCAGTGGTTTCCAAGCGGTACAAGTACGTGCAGTGGAGTTCGCGTTCGGTAAATTGCGAGCTGCTCTTCGATCTCGAGCGCGATCCTGGAGAAATGCGCAACCTGGCTCAGCAGTCGGGACTCGCGTCCGTGCTGGACCAACATCGTGCGTGGCTGCAGGAATGGCGGTCGGCGACTCGAGAAGAACGCTATCCGATTCAACGGCCTGAGAAATCTGGACGTGCTCCGCGACGTCGTTGACCTGCGCGGTCGGACTGGGCCTCATCCACGGGAGAGGCGCAGGCAGATTCGGCTGTTTTCACAGCGCTGCGTCCAAAGCTTGGACGGCAACACGTCCAGTGGTTCCAACCCTTGGAGCTACTTCGCTAGGTCGTAGCACAGCAGAAGGGACTGATCCCGCACTAGCATCTTTTGGCGCACGATGACGAGATGGGGCCAGGCCTTTTCGGAGCTTCGGTCGGGTTGCTCGAACCGGCCGCGCTCGGTGTAGGCCTCAGGCCGTGCCTCCACGAGTGCGATGGGGCCGTTCTCGCTGCGGACGTAGAGTTGCGAACCGGCGGCCACGACCGAACCTTTTCCGACCGAGGGATTGCGCCAGGCGATGCGTCCGGCCTGGAGTTCCACGCAGAAAAGTTCTTTCGCTCCGGTGCCGTACAAGAATCCATTGACCAGTACGACTCCGCCGTGGTGATTCTGGAAGTCTTTCAAGAACCACAGCGGCTGGACGCGCCATTGACCGTTGACGTAAGCGATTCGAGCTGCTCCGCCCCCGGTGTTGTAGGCGGAGGCTGCAAACACCACGTCGCCGCGGACAATGGGCGTCATGCAGTTGGCGACGGGGCTGGCCGGCTCATCGTAGGCCCACAGCAATCGGCCATCTTTCGCCGAGACGCCGACCACGCCACCATCGAGAAACTGGATGTACTGGCGCACACCGGCGATGGTGGCTGGGACGATCGAAGAATATGCCGCGGTGGAATAGGGCCGGCGCTTGCGCGTGGCGCCGGGCTCCGGTGGGCGGGCGCGATCCACGGCGCAGGTCCAGAGGACTGCCCCGTTGGTTGGGTTGAGTGCGACGATCGTGGCGCGCGAACCTCCGGGCGTGACGATCAGCCGTCCCTCGTCGATCAGCGGGGACTCCGCGTAGGCCCAGGGGCCGCACTGTCCGTCGAAGTCCTTCACCAGGTCGCGCGTCCAGACGGCTTGACCTGTGTGTGTGTCGGCACAGAGGAGCTTGCCGTCGGAACTGATGACGTACAGGCGGCCGTCGTGCCAAGTGGGTGTCGAGCGGGGGCCCGGGTAGCCGCCCTGAGTTCGGCCGAACGGCAACGCCCACACCAGGCGGCCGTTCTCCCAGCTCAGGGCAATGAGCGACTCCGTGTCGCCTTCGCGCGCGCCCAACAGGTAGATGTGTGCGCCGACGACGGACGGAGTGGAGTAGCCGCGTCCGGCTTCAGTAGACCTCCAGAGCAGACGCGGGCCCTCGACAGGCCAGCTGGGCAACAATCCTTGGCCGGGCGCCACGCCGCTTCGGTCGGGTCCCCGCCAACCGGGCCAGTTCTCGGTCTCCGAGGCCAACAGGCTCCGACCGCACAGGCATAGTACGAGGACCCTCGCGGCTGTGTATAAACTTCGGAACAACCTCGACTCACGCGATGTACGAAGTCCGGTGGTCACAGGCAGATCCTCCTTGCGCCATCCTTGCTCGGCCTTGATCGTGCCGACATCATATCGGCGTGGATCGCGGCGGTGACATTCTGTCGAACGCGCGGCGGCTTGCCAAGCGAGTGTTAGGCGCGGCCATGATGTCGCAGGAGCAGGGCGTGTGGAGGGGACGGCTATCGAGCAGTCCGCTTGCGACCGCCGTCGCGCTGGCGGCATTGGACCTGGCTGCTCCTGGGCGGTATCGCTCCGCGGTAGAACGCGCGCGAACTTGGCTCGAACGAGCGGCCAATCCAGACGGCGGGTATGGGGATGCCTCCGGAGCGCCTTCGAACGTCAGCGCTACCTTACTGGCGTGGGCGGCGCTACGGCGATGTGCGCCGAACTCGCCGGCTCGCGCCGCGGCAGAGCAATGGCTGCTCCGGCGCGGGCTGAATCTGAGTCGGTCGGGATGGACGGATGAGGTGCTTGGCTACTATGGCGAGGACCGCACGTTTTCCGTGCCGATTCTGGTGTTGTGTGCCGCCTGTGCTCCCGCCGAAGATGCGGGCGAGATCTGGCGGCGGATTCCTCAGTTGCCGCACGAGCTTGGGTTGCTCGCGCATCGGTGGTTGGGCCGGTTGCACATTCCGGTCGTCAGCTACGCGCTGCCGGCGCTGGTGGCGATGGGTGTGGCGCGAGTGATGCACGCGGAGCCGACTTCCTTTCGCGCGGGGCTTGCCCGGAGGTGGGCGTCTCGGTGGACCCAACGCTTGGCCGAGCTTCAGCCTCGACACGGTGGTTACCTCGAGGCCGTCCCGCTGACGGCGTTTGTCACGGTGGCGCTGGTGGCCGCCGGCCTGAAAGGAAGTGAGGTGGTTGGGCGAGCCCTCCACTTTCTCGCCGAGACCCAGCGCGAGGACGGAAGTTGGCCGATCGATCGGGATCTCGCGGTGTGGATCACTGCGGGGATGTGGTCCGCAATCGCCGTGTTGGACCCAACTGGTGAATGGATGTCCCAGCCGGTGCGGGCCCGCGTAACCGAGTGGTTGCTCGCTCAACAGACGCAGGGGGTTCATCCATTTACGGGCTCGCCGCCTGGAGGATGGCCGTGGACCGACGCGGGCGGTGGCGTGCCGGATGCGGACGATACGTCGGCAGCGTTGCTTGCGCTGCACACATTGGCGGCCGACGACCCACGCGCGCAGCAATCCGCCGCACGTGGCATTGCGTGGTTGCTGCAACTCCAAAACCGTGACGGAGGTATTCCGACGTTCTGTCGCGGGTGGGGCCGGTTGCCGTTCGATCGTAGTTGCCCCGACCTCACCGCTCATGCGCTGCGCGCGTTCCGCGCATGGGCGCCACGGCTCCACCCCGAACTACAGCGCAAGGTCTTGCGGGCGGTGCGACGTGCGGTGAGGTTTTTGCTTTGTAGCCAGCAACCCGATGGATCCTGGATTCCGCTCTGGTTTGGAAATCCGCGTGCGTCCGACGAGACCAACCGAACGATTGGCACGGGACTGGTCCTCTCTGGGTTAGCTGCGTGGACCGAGATGGATGTGGATGGAGTCTCGGTAGCGATCGAAAGAGGCCGCCGCTACTTGGAAGCTACCCAGCGCGAAGACGGTGGGTGGGGTGCGACAACGGGAACGCCGGCGACGGTGGAAGAAACTGCCGCCGCGGTTCAAGGTTTGGCGGCCGCCGGAATCTCCCAGGGCCCGGCTCTCGCGCGCGGACTGACTTGGTTGGCGGACCGGTGGACCGGCGGGGGGATCGAGCCTGCACCCATTGGACTGTACTTTGCTAGGCTCTGGTATTACGAAGACCTGTATCCGACGATGTTTACGCTACGCGCCCTGGCCGCCATCGCGGCTGCCCGCGAGCGCTGAGGCTTCGGCGGACGGCGCTCAGGGGGATAAAATCCTGCGCGACTCGTCGAGAAAAATCCCGCGCAGATTCATGCGAAGCGTTTCGGGGTTGTCTGCGTATTGGAGGGCGACCTCTTCGGTGATCTCGCCGGCTCGGACCAACGCGTGCAGCGCTTGGTTGAAGGTCTGCATGCCGTCCTCGCCGCCGGTTTCGATCGCGGAGCTCAGCTTATCCAAGCGGTTTTGCTCCAATAGCTTTCGGACGGTGGGAGTGTTGATCAGGATTTCCACGGCTGGCCGCACGCTCCCATCCACGGCGGGGACGAGCCGTTGGCAGATGGCCGCTCGGAAGTTGTCCGCCAGGGCCATGCGGATCGAGTCGCGTTCGCTGGAGGGGAAGAAATCGAGGATGCGGTGCACGACCTGGGCGGCGGTACCGGTGTGCAGAGTCGTCAACACCAAATGTCCGGTTTGAGCCGCCGTCAGGGCGGCCTGGAAACTTTCGCCATCCCTCATTTCTCCGATCATGATCACGTCTGGGTCTTGGCGCAACACGTGGCGCAACGCGCTATGGAACGACCGGGTGTCCAACCCGACCTCGCGTTGGCTGATGATGGAATGTTTGGAGCTGAACACGTATTCGATGGGGTCCTCGATGGTGACGATCCGGCTTCGACTGTGCTGGTTGATGTGTTCGATCATCGCGGCCAGCGTGGTGGATTTGCCGCAGCCGGTGGTACCGCACACGATCACAATGCCCCGGGGCAGGAGGGAGAGAGCGGTCAATTGAGGTGGCAAGTGAAGTTCTTCGAACGAGGGGACGTACGTGCGGACGTATCGCAGCGCGATGGCGTAGCGGCCGGTGGAACGGAACAGATTGACGCGGAACCGTCCCACGCCGGGTTCTTCATGGGAGAAATCCGCTTCGAAATCCGTCTCGAAGGAGTGGCGCAGGTGGGCCGGCAAGAGTTGTTGGGCGATGGCCTCGACCTGCTCGGGCGGCCATGCGGGCTCCTCGAGAGGGACCAATTCCCGTTGGATACGAAAGACCGGCGGCTGGCCGGCGACCAGGTGGACGTCCGATGCTCCGACTTCGACGGCGCGGCTTAGAAGTTCTCGCAGTAGGGACATTGCATCCGCGCCTGCTTCGAGGTGCACTTGAGTCGTTCGCGGAACTCCGGGTCGACGGAAGAAAACAGCACCCAGATGCGATACTCACCGCGACGTGGGTCGAAGACCGATTGCACCACTATTCCCTCGCAGCGTTCAGACCACTCCTGCCCAGTCGGCTCAGTCATCGAGAGCTGAAACATCAAGATTTTGAAGGGTTCCAGGTCGGTCTTGGAATAGAACTG
This sequence comes from uncultured bacterium, assembly GCA_900661335.1. Classification (GTDB taxonomy): domain Bacteria; phylum Verrucomicrobiota; class Kiritimatiellia; order PWTM01; family PWTM01; genus CAACVY01. The sequence goes on from CAACVY010000025.1 coordinate 26,167, forward strand.
AAGGCCGAGGGGGCAGCATCGGAACGTACTTTCCTCATGCGCGTGCTCGTGCCCGTTCACGCAGACTGTGATCGGAAAAACCATGTCGCGGGTACCCATAGCTGACAGTTAACAATTACTTCACGAACCGCGCCCTGTCAAACGACAGTTTTGAACGATGTGGAGACGCGGGGAAGGCGGCGAGGCCCCGGAAGGCAGGCCATGGGGGGCGTTGCCGGAGGACGGTTCATCGGTCGGTCACGACGTCGTTCATGCGTTGCGCTATAGCTGCATGCTGGCGCCGCGAAACGGGCGTATGTTCTTCTGGGCCGACTCAACGGCAAGCGAGTGCGACAGAGTGGCGGAGCCATCCCGGCAGTTTGGCTTGGATTGGGGACGTGATAGAACTCAGAAGACTGGTGCGGATCAACCCTGGTTTCGGTGTCCCAGCGCGATTCGTGGCTCGAGCCACAAGCGAAGCGCATCACCCATAGGGTGCGAGCGATTCGTCGGCGCGGGCAGTTCCCTCCGGGATGTGACAAGTCGTTTGAGGTTATGGCCGAACGAGGGAGCACATTGGTGGAGAGTCATCGCAGCGGCGTGTTGGAATTGGCGGCGGCGAGGGATTCCGATTCTCGATGCGACCGGGACGGCCGACTCCAGATCTGCACGTGGGCACTGTCCTCGCGAGTTCGGTTGAGAATGCGCACAGCTTGACTTTCAGCTCTCGGTAGGGGTAGTCTTTACCTCTCAACGTGGAAAGTCCGGAGAACGACCAGCCATGGCCAAGGGTTTGACTCAGCGGGAGTTGTACAACAAGAACCGGGCCCGGCCCAAGAAGTCGCCGGCTGAGCGGCGGAAACGCGAACGTGTACAGCGACGCCGTTTGGTCGCGCTCGGGGTGCCGGAACAGATCGTCCAGCAGCTGGATCCGGTGACGGTGCGGCGGCTGTTGCGCCATCCGAAAAAGATTCAGCAGCGACTTCGCGCGCAGGTGTCGGCCACGGCGGCGGGCTGAGCGTTCCACGGGCGTTCGATTTCAGGACAGGTTCGACCAAGTCATTTTGAGCGAAGCCGGGCGGCCCGGCGCTCACGGATGCGTTGCGCGGCTGCGAGTGTGAGCGGGTAGGCGATCAGGGCGGCTAGAGTACTGACGATCAAGCTGCCGACCCACATGGCCAGCCAAAGGTCCCATCCCAGGTGCGCGAGCTCTTTCCAGTGTTCGAGATAGGCGAAGAAGCCTCGCTGACTCGCGAGATTGTGAAGCTGCTGCCACCGGGCGTGGATACTGGCCTCGCGGATGCCGGGGGTGAGCCGCGCGCCGAGCGCGCATTCGAAGCCATAGATGGGACCGGCGGTGAGCGCATTGGTGATCAAAAGCGGCGGAAGAGCGGCGAGACGGTTGGCTCGGAAAAGTCCAGCCAAGGCCAAAGTCAGCAGCACCTGAACGCCGAGCGTGGGCGTGAAGGCAATCCAAACTCCGAGCGCAACACCACGTGCAATGCTCGGCGGGCTGTCGCGCTGAAGCAGAATCAGCCTTAGCCGTTCTTTCCATGTTCGTCGCGGTTTCTTGGACCTGTTCGCCACGGGCGAACAATATACCTTACCCAGTCCACTGACGTCACCTCGCTCCTGAATCTTGGAATCCAGTAACGCAGTCAAGTGAGCGAAGACTGCTACGTGCCGTGCTCCGAGGCGCGATTAGCGGAATGGTGCGTTGGCCATGGGGAAATGCGTACCGGCGGTTCAGGCACCGCCGGCGGGGAAAAGAGAGGGTGAGATCGGCGGGATACGGAGCGTTGGGAGGTCTTCAGAGAGGCCGTACAGCGCGCTTGGAGGGCGATCCAGGCTCGAACTCGGATCCCATCACAATTGACTTGAAGACCATCAATGCGCGGCGGGGTGTGGGTGCGGTATGGGAGAATCGGGCCGAGCTACCTACGGACTGAGTCGGTCCAGTGGATGCCGTCGAAGCTTCGTTTTCGGTCCGGTTTGCTATAGTGTCGTTGGGTATGTCGTTAGCGGATCGAGTTTGGTATCGAGACTGGCGGCGTTCGACCCCAGCGCTCCCGTGGCTGTTAGGAGCGTCGCTGGGTGCGTTTGTGCTGCAGAAGCTCATCCTTTGGGCGGGCGGTCACCGTTGGTTGGTCGAGTGGTTGGCGTTGTCGGCCTCGGGAATCCGGCATGGCCGGTTTTGGCAGCTTCTGACCTATCAGTTTTTGCACGGGGACCTGGGCCACCTGTTTTTCAACATGCTCGGCTTGTACCTCATCGGCCGGGAGCTTGAGGAGGCGATCGGCCGTCGGCATTTTACGCTCTTGTACTTTTTGAGCGGTGTGTTGGGTGGTCTGGGATTCATATGGTTGGAGCCACACGCGCCGTGCGTGGGGGCTTCGGGAGCGGTATTTGGAGTGTTGGCCGCGTTCGCGCTCCTGTTCCCGAAACGGGAAATGGTGTTGCTGGTTTTTCCATTCGTGCCGCTGCCGGCGTGGTTGCTGGTGTCGGCGTACGTACTTCTGGAGTGGCTGTACTTGGTGGGTAACCTCGGGGGTGGCATTGCGCACTCGGCCCACCTCGGCGGCGCGATCGCCGGCGCAGTCTATGTCCGAGTTGTCTTCGGTTCGATGGAGTTCGGAAGCGTGCGCCGGTGGATGGGGCGGGTGAGCCGGTCTTGGAAAACACGAGGCGGCGAGGAGACGGTGGACCGCGAGGAAATTGACCGCATTTTGGACAAGATCGCCCGGCAAGGTTTGCAGTCATTGACCCCCGGCGAACGGCGCCGATTGGAGGAAGCTAGCCGCCGAGTACGAGGATGGGAACGATGACGAACGAAGCCCACGATCACCCCGATGCGTCGGACCCTCGGCGTGAGCATTCCAGCTCGCCGCAGGCCGAACCTGCTCCCCCTTCAGCGCACCCAGGGGCGCCGGTGGCGGAGGGCCAACCCGCGGAGGTTTTGGGGCAACGTTCTGGAATTGTGGCGGTCGTCGGTCGCGCCAACGTCGGAAAATCGTCGCTCGTGAACGCCTTGGTAGGTGAGAAGATCAGCATTGTCAGTCCTGTCGCGCAGACCACTTGGCATCGAATCCGAGGGATTCGGAACGACCCGCGGGGTCAGCTAGTGCTGGTGGACACGCCTGGGGTCCTCAAGGCGGAGTCTGAACTGGGGCGATGGATCAACCGTTCCGCGCGACGTTCCGTAGAAGGTGCCGACGCCGTGATGCTGGTGCTCGACGTTGCCCAGCCGCCTCGCGAGGAGGACGTCGGCTGGATGGAACGTTTATCTCGGCTCTCGGCCGACCGCCCGCTGATCTTCGCGCTCAATAAATGCGATCTCGGGCGGACCCACGAGGCCGACCATCGGCAGGCGTGGGACGCGGCGATTCGCGATCGGCCTTCGCCGCCCACCCCGGAGTGGATTGCCTGTTCGGCGACCACGGGTGTGGGGTTGGACGTGCTGCTCGATGCGCTGTATGCGCGGTTACCAATGGGACCGCAGTTGTTCCCCCAAGATGTGCTCACCGATTTTCCGCAGAAGTTGTTCATCGCCGACGTGGTGCGCGAAAAATTATGTTTGCGCTTGAAGCAAGAACTGCCGCACCGCGTCGCCGTCGAGGTGGTCAAGGTGAACGACGCAGTGGATGGCGGCATGGACGTGGACGCCAACATTTGGGTCGAGCGCAGCAGCCAGAAGGCCATCGTGATTGGAGAAAAAGGGCGAATGCTGCGCGCGATTCGCCGGGCGGCGGAGGCTGAACTGACCCAGATCTACGAGCGGCCGGTCCGGCTGCACCTGTACGTCGTCGTCAAAGAGAAATGGACGCGCAACTACTGGCAGCTCAAAGCGCTCGGCCTTGACTTGTAAGGATGCCCGCCGTCACCTCAGGCCGTACGTGCTCGGCGAATGTTTGAAGCCCGGGCCCCCGAGGCGGTCCGGTGGCCGACGCGTGAACGGGGTGGATGGAACTCAGAGTGGTGGGCATAGCCACGCGAAGGCTTTGTGGAGGATTGCGGATGCGACCGACGGCCGTCAACGGGCATGCGTGTCGCTGTGGGTCTGAGCGGACGTGGCGACGTTGGAGGTCTGGACCACCGTACGCACCATTCGCACAAAGTTACGGATGCGCACGGCATCGCCCTGGGGCCCGCGGCCGTATGGGTACGCGGAAGGGTCACCCACTTTCGGATCGCTGCGTTGACAACCGGCGCCATGAACATCCGTGAACCGGGATGACACGCCCGGCCGGTCACGGAGCGGAGGACCCTCAGATCGCGCCCGCCCGCTAAGCCAACCAGCGCCCCGTCCAAAGGCAATGTAAACCGCGCTTCCTGCGCCATGTGTCGAGATATGCGTGGTGGATGTCCAGTAATACGGCCAATCGAGTTGCCCGGCCTCGTTGGTGATGGCGGTGCAACGAAATACGGGCGCGATTGCAGGGGAACCCGTGCGGTCCGGCGCACGCGTATAATCCACGATGCTTTGGAGTTCCTTGGCTGTGGGCAATCGCCAATCGCGATGGCCCAGGTGGCCGCGCCGGTTCTGTTCTTGTACCCAGGCCAGGGCCGTGGGCCAATCCATGCCCACCCCGCTGTCATCTCGTGTCCACATCCGGCCGGTGGCGCGATCCGTGATCGTGCCGTCGCCGTTGTCCACAAACTCGTTGCGACCATAGGCCGGGTTGCCGCGGACTGCGAGTACATAGTGGCGTGCCCACCGGCCAGGATAAGCCTTGATTCGACCATCGGCGAAATTGACCCCGAACACTTTTTGGTCGGCGGTCGGGGCCACATAGGGCGTGGAAGACCAGTACTGGGCATCAATGATCCGCTCACCTTGGTCCACTGCGCCGTAGCGAAAGACGAAGAACCGCGTGTCTATGAACGGCCGGAGCCGGCTGGGATCCTGGTCTTCCACCCGCGGGTCTACGCCGCTGAACAAAATTAGCGAATAGAGTTCTTGAATGGAGGGTAGACGCCAATCGTTGTGCCCGCACCAGCGGGTTCGATTGAGGCGCTCGACCCACTGGAACGCTTCGGACCACGAGAGTTTGTCACTCGGCTCAACTCGGCCATCGCCGTCGGTGTCGGCGGAGCGGGTCCATTCGAGCCCGGTGAGTCGGTCGCGGACCACTCGGCCGTCACAGACCAGTTCGTACGAGGGCTCATCCTGTCGGGACTGTGCATCCTGTCCATAGTAGGGTTCGCCCGGTTTTGGTGGTGGGATCGCGCTGCGGTGATCAAAGCACTCGGTTTGCCCGGTCCCTACGATCGCGTACGGCCGCGGCGGTGAAGTTGCATCCCCCGCGACCCAAGTCGCGGAGAAAAGAAGGAGTGCGCCTCCGAGCCATGGGAGTGGGTCAATAGGCCGTTGAGAGGCTGGTCTTGAAGATGACGCGCGCAACGGTGCTGCAGTGGGACCTCGCGCATGGGTCAGTTTTCCGCGATCTATCATGACCTCGTCTCCATTCAGCTGTGGCCCATAGTCGCGCATGGAACCTTGAGACACCATGAAGACCGCAAAGAATCAAAGGCGTGGCGGCCGAAGGCGGGGTAGATCGGCCTCATCCGGTCCGGGCGTTCCGTAGGCGGGGTCCTTAGCACAGACCCAGACGTCTCCGTCCGGTGTGCCTACGACTTCCAGAGGAACCGAGGTCGTGACGGGCGGATTGGTGGTGCTGGCTTGATCATGCAAGTCTTGGGCCTCAATGCCATCCGCAGGCCGAGGGGGTTTGTTAGCGTTGTAAGATGCAGTACACCACCGGCGGCTTTCGCGGTCTTGAAACGGCCTACCGTGTCCCAAGAACCGGCCAACGAAACGGCGCTCGGTATACGGCCCTGCGATGTTCGTGGTGGTGCATGCGTAGAGGTTGTAGCTTCCGTGCCGCAGGGTGGCCGTGGACCACCCCGCGCCGAACGGCACACAGCGGCCAAGGATTTTTCGAATCGTGCAGCCTTCGTGCCCGATGACTGCGGGTTCGCCGGATGGGTGAATGGTGATCGGATCCGAGCGGAACCGTGACCAGTCCGCCCCGATGGGCGCGATTTTGGTCGTTCCCCAAATCCACCACTACGTGCCGTCGTCGTGGCGGAACCGGGAGGGATCGTGCCGGCGCCCGATTGCCTCGCCCATAGGGTGGTTCGTTGGACCTCGGCGGTCGCGGGAGCTGCTGAGAGCAAGATTGGCGCCAGGCACCAGTGCCGGGGAAGTGTGAACAATGGTCCAGCGGTAGCCGACCTAGTGCAGTCCGGGTGCCCAAAGGCGCCATTCGTCCGTCGGTGTGCGCAAGAACTCTGCGCGATGTTGGACGTACCACATACCGTCGGTGAGTGTGAGCGGCTGAGCTATGTATTCCCAGCGTACGAGGTCCCTGCTCCGCTACACACGCATGTGCCAGCCCACGGTCGAATTCGGGTCGAGCCAACGATTGAACGGCGCGGGAAGTTCCCGTGGGTCTCCGGGTGGCCGTCGTGCCCGTGAGGTAGTAAGGGTCATCCGCCCCAGCACGATGAACGGATCGCGCATCCGTGCATCATAAATGCGGATCGCTCGATCGTGGGCACGGAGCGCGGCCTCGGGCTCGTCGGGGGCCGGCAATGGCGGGAAGCGTTAGCTCCATGCGCTCGGCGGAGAATGGGCCCGCTGTCCTTCACGAACGCCACCCGGACGCACCGGATCAGGATTGGCGACCAAACGGCGGGACAACTGCGCCAACACGTCCGTGGCCTTGTCGGCCAAGTTCAGAGTTTCCTGCGCACCGTTCTTCGGGTCATCGAGGTCCCATTGCGGCGGCGCCGAGGTGTTCGCCAGCTGGCGCCACTCGACGAGTCAGTAGCGCTCCGTTCGGATGGCCCGACCGAGCCATTTAGGTGCGTGGGTACATGTGGGCGCGGACTCGCGCGATGGGATCGCGTAGAACCGGCACCGAACTCATCTCGCCTACGGGGGGGCGGCTCCCGGGGAGAGGAAAGGCCTGCCAACTCACACAAGATGGGGAACAAATTTACGGTGCTCGCAAGTTGACGGGTCCGGCTACCCAGCGGCGTGACGCCAGCCACAACGATGATCAACGGTACCCGCATGGCCGACTTGCAGTTCGCATGTTTGGTCCAATGCCGTGATCACCAAGGTGAAATCCGTTGTCGCCCCACAGAACTACGACCGTACTTGCCAGTGCATCCGAGCGTTCCAGCGCGTCGAGGACTTTTTCCGATTTGCGCGTCCACATCGCTGACCGCCGCGTAGTAGCCGTGAATTAAGCGGCGGGTCAGTTGCAAATCGAGCTTGCCGTCCAGGGGGATGGGTTCGTCGGCGGCGAGCTCGCCGCCCTTTTTGCCGGGCACGCGCGGAGCGCTGGGCGGCAATTGCGACGTGGTTGGCATCGGCAACTGGCTTGGGTCGTAGAGCTCCCAGTAGCGTTTGGAAACCGCGAAGGGATGGTAGGGGCGAACGAACCCAGCCAAGAGCAGGGTGGGGCGGCGTTTTTGTTGCCGCATTTAAGCGATGTGGAGTCGGCGATGACTTCTTTCTCCTGCGATGCGACCATCCGCGTTTGCGTTGTCGGGGACATCCTCGCACTCCAATGCAAGGCCACGAGGGAGCGAGACATTTCGGTTCAGCATCACATTGCTGAATAGGGTTTTCCGCGGCACATCATGAATCCGGCCGGTGGTTTCCACGCGACGTACTCGATGACTTTATCTACATGACGCGAGCAGCTGAACGAGGCCGGATCCGCCGAGTTGCCGTGGCCGGGGTGGAACACTTTACCGACTGACTCGGCCCCGGTACCCACCGTATCGCGCGAATTGCTGAGGAGTGTCACAGCGTCGGGTATGCGTGCCCGACGATCGTCGCCTAACTCGTACAGGCCCGTTGTAGTCGAGTGAGCCCCAATCTCAAGTGATACCGAGATGGCGAACAAACAGTTTGATTGCAATAGGCCAGCTCGAAGAAGATCCCGGGCGATGCCAACTGGTCCATGTGCGGCGTGTGGGCGACCGGACCGCCGTGCAACCCAGGGCTGGCCTTAAGTCGTCTACGATGATCACCAAAGTGTTGAGCGAGAGATGCGGACATTCGGCGGGGCTACTATTCGACAGCAGACTCGCGCCAAAAATGATCATCCGTTCCACTGGTTCGTCCACGTGCACATGTCAAACTTCCTTGGTTTTGTGCCCTCACGCTTTTCAAATTGCGTACCACAGACATAGGCCATTTCCAGTCAGGCGCCCGCTCAATCTGCTGGCCAAGGTGGACATTTCTTAAGCGGTGAAGGTCAGCATTTGACTCAGCTGAGTTTAGTCTCGGCCCGTAGACAATGCTACCGGGGGTGCATGCCTACTGCTGGCGATGGAAGGTTAAGTCTGCTGAGCGGAAGAGAGTCGTGACAGCGAATCTTTGGGCAACCGCAGGGCACGAACCCTGGACCGCGCATTCTATCTATATATGCACATGCATGGTTCCCAAGTGGGGCCCCCAAGGTGCCAGGGCGCGAATTCACTAGGAAGAGTCGAACAGCATCGATGAATCAGGCTAGTGACCAACGAAGCCGACTCGTGGCATGTGCGCAAAGCAGATTGCATTCCCGCTGAGTGCGACCAGGGATGAATAGCAACGAGCTCAACACCTGACCCGCAACGCTTCACAAATTCCTGGCTGTGCATGGTTACGCACGTCTCGCGAGTTGTCCTAAGGGATTAGCGCCCATAGGTCTATGACGTTAACGGTTCTGGGCAACGCAATTCATGCGCGGGATCGCTCTGGGCTGGTGGAGCTTCCCACTGTGAACCCATGCGAAATCGTTTGGCCCGTACCAGTGGAATTGGTATTAGTTACGCGGTGGGGGCTTCCAACCAGGAGCGTGCTTGCGTGAAACAGGTAGCTTGACCAATCTAAAAGGCACCGTGCGTATCTTGGGAATTGAAACATCGTGCGATGAAACCGCGGTTGCGCTGGTGGAGGCGCCCGACCGCATCCTGGCCAACCTAGTGGACAGCCAGATCGCTCACCACGCGCCCTTTGGGGGTGTCGTGCCGGAAGTGGCGGCTCGGTTGCACGTCGAGCGAGTGCCCGATCTGTTGGCGACAGCTCTTCGGACCGCGGGGGTGGACTGGGCCGATCTCGACACGATTGCGGTCACCGCCGGTCCCGGATTGGCGACCTCGCTTTTGGTTGGCGCGAGCGCGGCCAAAGCACTTGCGATTCGCCTGAACCGTCCCCTGTGGGCCGTACACCATCTCGAGGGGCATGTGCGCTCGGTATTCTTTGGAACTGGTCGGCACTGGCTTGAGAGCGGCTCTGCTGGGCTGGTACTGGTGGTGTCCGGCGGACACACCATTCTGGTGCAAGTTGGGCCAGAAGGTCGCCGCCTCGTGGGCATGACGCTTGACGATGCAGCGGGTGAGGCGTTGGACAAGGGAGCCCGGTTGCTTGGCCTGGAGTATCCTGGAGGCCCTGCACTGGAGCGAGAAGCCGAGCAAGGGGATCCTTGGGCTGTGAAGTTCCCTTCTGGCCAGGTGTCGGATCGCTTCAACCATTGGCCGGAGACGGTTCGACCTGAACTATGTTTCAGCTTCAGCGGACTGAAAACCGCACTGCTGTACTACTTGCGAGATCATCCCGACGCGAACCGCGCGGATGTGGCGGCGTCGTACCTACACGCCGTGGTCGAGGCGATCGCCGCACGGATCGAACGAGGGATCGAGCTGCTTCGGCCCGCCTACATCGGCTGTGGGGGCGGAGTGGCCAGAAACCGGAGGTTGCGCGAGCGGTTGGGGCGTGTGGCGTCGTCCTATGGCTTGCCGTTGTTGCTCGCTGCGCCAGAGCTTTGCACGGATAACGCGGCGATGATCGTCGCCGCGGCAGCTGACGGGTGGGCCGAGCAATTTCGACTTCCAGAACGCATGCCGATTCGCCCCTCCTGGGCGTTCGGCACTCCCCTGGACGGGGGATGATCTCTGCGAAGCCGGCCGTGGGGACTGGTTCGGTTCACCCAGGGGAGTGTGGTATTCTTGAGGCTCATGGATATCGAGGTTCCAGACCGTTCCCCCCTTGCGAACTCTCGGCGGCTGGTGGTGAAGATCGGCAGCCGCGTGCTCGTTCGTTCCGACGGGCGTCCCGAGCTTTCGCGGTTGCGGGCGCTGGTTCGCGACATCGTCGCGGCACGTCGCCAGGGGCGGGAGGTCGTGGTGGTGACGTCCGGGGCGATTGGCACGGGAATGGAGGTGTTGGGTTGGAAACGCCGGCCGCGGAGCATGCCCGACCTGCAGGCGGCGGCGGCGGTGGGCCAGCTGAAGCTCATGGCCCTCTATGACCGTGCATTTCAGGCGTACCGATGCCGGATCGGGCAGGTGCTTCTCACGCATGACGCCCTAACGCAGCGAGAGCGTCACCTCAACGCTCGGAACACGCTCCTGCGGCTGCTCGAACACGGGGTGATCCCGATCATCAACGAAAACGACGCAGTGGCGACGGAAGAGATCCGGTTCGGCGACAATGATCTTCTGTCTTCCTTGGTGGCCATGCTATTGGACGCCGACCTTTTGGTGTTGTTGACCACGGTGGACGGACTCCGAGCGCCGGCGGCTGGTGGGCGCACGCGCCGGGTTCGTTGGCTGCCGTCGGTCACGCCGGCGGCGCTGAGAATGGTCTTCGGTTCGGCCAACGAGATCTCGACCGGAGGGATGGCTTCCAAGCTCCAATCGGCGCAGAACGTGGCGCGTGTGGGGATTCCCGTGGTGATTGCGGACGGGCGGCGGCCGGGCGTTCTTACGCGGGTGTTAACAGGGGAGGACGTCGGAACACTGATCGGGCAGCCGCAGAAGCAGTTGCGATGGGACGCTCGGGAGCGCTGGATCGGGTTTTTCCATCGTCCTAAAGGGGCGGTGGTGGTGGACGAAGGCGCAGTTCGGGCTATTGTACAGGAAGGGCGAAGTTTGTTGCCCATCGGCGTCCGCGCCGTGGTCGGCCGTTTTGTGGGTGGCGATGTTGTGGACGTGAAGGACGGTTCGGGACGACTGATTGCCCGCGGGTTGGTGTCGTACAGCTCCAAAGACTTGGAACGCATCCGTGGACGCCGCACGTCGGAGATCGCGGGCGTCTTGGGGTCGTGCCCCTATGAAGAGGTAATTCATCGCGACAACATGGTGGTACTGCTTCAACCAGCAGGAGGTCCAGATGGTCATGAATCTGCATGACGAGATCGTACGCATGGGCGACCAGGCCGTTCGAGCGGCCCGTGAACTGGCCCGGCTCAGCACGCGGCGAAAAAACGCGATCCTCGAGGCGATGGCCGAGGAGCTCGAGTCACGGCGCGCAACGATCCGGGAGATCAACCAGGCCGAGGTCCAGGCGGCACGCGAGGCGGGCTTGCCACCGGCAATGTGTGACCGGCTGGAGCTGACCGACAAGCGGATGGATTCGATGATCCGCGGCCTCCGCAACGTGATCGCGTTGAAAGATCCGATCGGCACCCGAATCAGCCGCTGGATCCGGCCTAATGGCTTGGTGATTCAGAAAGTGCGCGTACCGATCGGTGTGATTGCGATCATCTACGAGTCCCGTCCGAACGTCACGGCCGACACAGCCGTCCTATGTGTGAAGACTTCCAACGCAGTGATCTTGCGAGGGGGGAGGGAGGCGCTGAAGACCAACCGCGCGATCGTGGACGCCATGGTGGCAGGTGGGCGTCGGCGCGGCTTGCCGGAGCATGCCATTCAATTCATTGATACGCCAGACCGGGAGGCGATTCGAGAGTTGGTCCAACTGGTCGGGCGAGTGGACCTGGTGATCCCGCGCGGTGGGGAAGGCCTCATCCGCAGTGTGG